>DASTXN010000140.1:0-13599 GCA_035765515.1 Jatrophihabitantaceae bacterium
TCGGCTGGGAGTTCCGGCGCTGGGAGAACGGCGACGTGCTTTCGGCCGAGCAACTCGACCCAGCGTGCCGCGAGCTGTACGGCGAGGACACCTACACCGCGCACCGGGCGGACCTGCTGGGCACCCTCCGTGCTGCGGTGCCCGCCCAGCACATCCGGCTGGGCACACGCTGCGAGGACGTGACCATGCGGGGTGAGACCTCGGTCCTCCACTTCGCGGACGGCACATCCGCCGCCGCCGACGTCGTGATCGCCGCGGACGGGATCCACTCGGTCGTGCGTCACGCCTTCGCCGCGGCGGGCGACGCGACACCGTCCGGCCTGTGCGCGTTCCGAGCGCTTGTCCCGGCAGACCGGGCGCCGGACTTCGCGCGCCGCCGGGCCCAGACGCTGTGGATCGGCCCCGGGCACCACCTCGTCCACTATCCGATCTCGGCCGGGCGCTTCGTCAACCTGGTCGCGTTCGCGCCGGCCGGTGAGAACACCGTGGAGTCCTGGAGCGCGACTGCGACCGTCCAGGAGTTCCTGGCCGAGTTCGCCGGGTGGGATCCGCGGCTGGTCGATCTCATCAGGGCCGGCGGGGAACCGGGGCGCTGGGCCCTGCTGGATCGCGAGCCACTGACGCGGTGGAGCTTCGGACCGGTGACGCTGCTGGGCGACGCGGCGCACCCGATGTTCCCGTTCTTCGCCCAGGGAGCTGCCCAGGCCATCGAGGATGCAGCGACGCTCGCCCAGTGCCTGCGCGAGGACCTGAGCGATCCGGCGGCGGCGCTGCGTCGGTACGAAGCAATCCGGTTACCGCGTACGGCTCGCGTCCAGGAGCTCAGCCACGCCCGCGCGGAGATCAATCATCTCCCCGACGGCCCGGCGCAGCGGGCGCGCGACAGCTCCTTCACCGACCATGACCCGCTGCTCGCAAGCGGATGGATCTACGGCTACGACCCGGAGCGAGATCTCGCCTCTGTCGCGCCCGATCGCGTCGGCACCGGAACAGCCGACCCCGGAGCACCGGACCCCGGAGCACAATGATGGCGAGCCCCACCCCTGGAGCCTTTGTCGATATGCAGTTCGTCCACGAATGGATGCCGCAGCGCGTGGCCTTCGCCACGGGCCGGGCCCACGAAGCGCTATCCGCAGAGGTGGAGCGGCTGGGTAGCAGCCGCCTCATGGTTGTCGCTGCGCAGGCCGAACACGCGATCGCGGAAGCGGTCACCACCGGCCTGCCGATCGTCGTCATGCACGACGACGTGGTGATGCACGTACCGGTCGCGGTCGCGCAGCGGGCCCGCGAGGTGGCGGCGGCTCACGGGGTGGACGCGATCGTGAGCGTCGGCGGCGGCTCGACTACCGGTTTGGCCAAGGTGGTGGCGCTTACCTCCGGGCTGCCGATCATCGCCGTGCCGACGACGTACGCCGGCTCGGAGGCGACCAGCGTGTGGGGCCTCACCGAGAGCAGCCACAAGACCACCGGTGTCGACGCCCGCGTGCTGCCTCGGGCCATCGTCTACGACGCAACCCTGACGGCCTCGCTGCCGGTCCCGCTGAGCGTCGCGTCGGGGCTGAACGCGCTGGCCCACTGCGTCGATGCGCTGTGGGGCCCGCGGGCGGATCCGATCGACCGCGCGGTGGCCGGCGAGGGCATCCGCGCCCTGGCCGCCGGCCTGCCGGCGGTGGTGGACGACCCGACCGCGCTCGCCGGCCGGGAGCAGACCCTCTACGGTGCGTACCTCGCGGGCGTCGCGTTCTCGTCGGCGGGATCGGGGCTGCACCACAAGATCTGCCACGTCCTCGGCGGCATGTTCAACCTGCCGCACGCGCAGACCCACGCGGTGGTGCTGCCCCACGTGCTCGCCTTCAATGCGCCCAACGCCCCGGACGCCACCGCGCGCGTCGCCGCGGCGCTCGGTTCCGCCGACGCCACGGCGGGGCTGATCGCGTTGTACCGGCGGCTGAACGCGCCGCGCGCATTGCGCGAATACGGACTGGCGGACACCGACATCCCGGCGGCGGTCGGGCCGATCCTGACCGCCGCGCCGGCGAACAACCCGACACCGGTAACCGCCGACGCGATCACCCGCCTGCTGCGGGCAGCGTGGGAAGGAGCAGAACCGACATGACCAGCGAGTTGGCCACCGACAAGGACACCGGCGCCGAACAGGATCAGCGGGAGCGGGAACTGCTGGCCTGGGTGCTCTCGTCCTTCGACTCGTGTGCGGACCCGCGCCTGAAGCAGGTCATGCAGGCGCTGGTCAGACACCTGCACAGCTTCCTTCGCGAGGTCCGGCTCACCGAAGAGGAGTGGTGGGCCGCGATCCGGTTCCTCACGGCCGCCGGCGAGATCACCGACGGCCACCGTCAGGAGTTCATCCTGCTCTCGGACGTGCTCGGTGCCTCGATGCAGACCATCGCCATGAACAACCGCAACTACGCCGACGCCACCGAGGCAACCGTGTTCGGCCCCTTCTACGTCCAGGGCGCGCCGCACATCGAGTTGGGCGGGGACATCACCGGACCCGCACGCGGCATCCCGTGCTGGGTCGAGGGAACCGTGCGCGACACCTCGGGCGCACCACTGCCGGGAGCCCACCTCGAGGTCTGGGAGTCCGACGAGGACGGACGGTACGACGTCCAGTACGGGGACGGGCGGGTCGCGGGCCGTGGCTGCCTGGACGCCGACGAGCACGGCGGCTACCGGTTCTGGGGTGTCGTCCCCAGTCCGTATCCGATTCCCGACGACGGACCGGTGGGCAGCATGCTGCACGCGACCGGACGCTCGCCGATGCGAGCGGCCCACCTGCACTTCATGGTCACCGCCCCCGGCTGTCGCCGCCTGGTCACGCACGTGTTCCCATCCGACGACGAACTGCTCAACCACGACACGGTCTTCGGTGTCCGACCCTCGCTCATCAAAGAGTTCCAGCACCAGCCGGCAGGAACACCCACACCCGACGGACGCGAACTCGGCAAACGGCCCTGGGCACAGCTACGGTTCGACATCGTCCTCGCCCCCGAAGGGACCTGACGCGGTCGCCGGCGTTAGGACAATTGCGCTTCGCCGGTGATGCGCCTGCTCATCGAGGCGGCCATGCGGGACGCCTGCAGCTTGGCCGACTCGGCGCGCGGGCCCACGTAACCCTCGTCCACCGTTTCGCACCACAGCAGCAGCCACCGCGCGAAGTGCGCCGTCGTCAGCCCGGCACGCAGGTGCAACTGCTGGTGTGGGGTGAACGCGTTGCGCCGGTACTTGCCGGCCTTGAACACGACCGTCTCCCAGAAATCACAGATGAACGGAAGGTGCTTCGCCAGGTCCATCCGCGCGATGTCGACGAACACCGGACCGAGCAAGGGGTCGCGGAACGCCTTGCCGTAGAAGGCGGTCAGCAATTCGACCAGGTCGTCCCGGTCGGCGAGGTCTCGGCGCACGGAGCTCGACGGGCCCGTCGCGGTGATGGCGACTGCCGGTGCCGTCGTCATCGAACCGGCGCTGACCGGTTCGCAGTCCGCCACGGATCGCCGACCCACGACGTCCACTCCGGGCCGGGATGCGCGCGGACGGCGAAGTCCGACGACGGGTCGGACGGATCGAGCGGGGCCTGCACGTACGCGATCTCCTTGCCGAGCCGGCGCACCGCGTCCAGACCGTGCAACGCGGCGCCGTCGACGAGCACCGCCGGCAGCTCCGGGCTGTCGAGCTCGGCCCACTGCGCCCGCCAGCGGCGGATGAGGTCGAACGCCTCGGTCGTGATCGGCCCGCGGTCGACCGTCACCGCGTAGCCGGAGTAGCGCAGCGCGTCGGCGTGCGAGTGCCCGCTACGGATCGGCGCAAACAGCGGACCGCGCAGCTGCGCCAGGCTGCCGATGTCCACCCGGCGCTGCCAGTACAGCTCGAAGAGCAGCCGGCGTACCTCGTCGCCGACGCCGGCGCACTGCGCCTCGGCCAGAGCGGTTACCGCGGCCTCCGTCCGGGACACAACGGACGGAGCCGACCAGGGCAACTGCTCGCCGGGAAGCAGCAGGCCGTCGAGCGTCGCGACCCGTCGCTCCAGTTCAGCCAGCGCGTCCGAACCCAACGGGCTGCCCCCCACCGGCAGCTCGCGTCGGTGCTCGACCGCGCGCCACTCGACGGCGACACCGGCCGCGGCCAGGACGCCCGCACGGCGCGAGGCCAGGAAGCACTCCGGGCAGGTGAAATCCGCGAACACGACGAGGCTCATGGCGACCTCCGAGAACGATCCGAGATTATTTACGATCATACTCGTTTTTATCAGCGAAGCCCTGCGTCGTGACAGGGATCCAAGTAGCCGTCCAGCAGCGCGGCGCCCAGGGCGAGCCAGGCGCTGCCGTAGTAGGTCGGATGCGCACCGGCCAGGTCGTTCGCCTGCACCCGCAGCGACTCGCTGGCCGACGTATCCCCCGCAGCGGCCGCAGCAGCCGCGCCGGCCATGAGCATCAGCGGGTGCTTGGTCTGGTTGATCGGCTGACCGGTGAGCGAGACGGCGAGGTAGCGCGCGGTGTCGCCCTGCGAGAGCAGTTGCCACCAGTTCGCGGCCAGCCCCCGCGCTCGATCGCTGCACCCGGTGCCGAGCCAGATCGGCAGTCGCGCCGCGTCCAGCCCGTACTGGACCGGCGCGCCACCACTCGGCGACGCGATCGGGTTCAGCCCGTCACCGGAGATCTGCGCCCAGTCCGGCGGCAGCTTCTGCCCGTCGGACGTCACCTGCTCCAGCAGGCTCAGCGCGCTGTCCGACGCCTCCTGCCAGCGATCGTCACCGGTGTAATGCGCGAGCGCGAGGAACACGTCCGGCATCCAGTACGACGGGTCGACGCGCGGCGGGGACTTCGCCCACGGCCCGGCGAGCACCACGGTCTTGCCGCCTACCGTCGTGGTCTCCGCAGTCAGGATCGCCCGCGCCAACCGGCGCCCCTCCGCGTGCAGCCCGGACTGGCCGGGACCGCTGTACCGCAGCAGCGCGTACGCGAGCAGCGCGTCCGCGTCGGCGGCGGAGTTGCTGTCCTGTACCTGGCCGTCGCCGGTCGCCCGGGACGCGATCAAGCCGTGCTTGCCCGGCAGGTGCCGGCTGGTCCACGTCCAGATCGTGCGTGCCAGCGACGCCTTGCCGACCACCTCCGCCACGAGCATCCCGTATGCCTGGCCCTCGCTGACGATGTCGTTGCCTTGATCGCGACGGAGCACCCGGCCGTCGGACGTGACGTAGCCGGCCAGGAAGTTCTGCTCGGACACCATCTTCTGCGTGCTCGATCCTGTCGACGGGCCGCCCGGCCCGGTGGTGGGCTGACCCGACGTCGCCGGCGCGCTCGTCCTCGGCGTGCTCGCCGGAGCTGTCGGGCCACCGGAGGACGAGGACCCGCAGCCGGCAACGAGCAGGCACGCCACCGCGGACGCTCCCGCGATCAGCCGGCGCGAGCGCGTCATCAGCCCGTCCCCGCCGACGTCGACGGGCTCGGCGCGAGCGTGGACGTCCCGCCCGCAGCCGCCGGCGAACCGGACGAGGATGACGCCGGGGCCGACGACGTCGGCGTCGCCGAGGCGGTCGGGCTCGAGGACGTCGACGAGGACGGTGCCGACGAGCCGCTCGTGCTCGGTGCCGTGGACGACCCGCTCGGCGAAGCGCTCCCGGTTCCGCTCGCACCGGACGCCGGCGGGCCGCTCGACGGTGCCGACGTGGATCCGCCCGGTGCGGCGGACGATCCTGCGCCCGGTCCGGACGGTGTGCTGCCCGTCGACGGTGCCACCGGGGTCGAGTTGTAGTGCTCGGGGTGCCCGCGCGCAGGCCCGACCAGCTGCGGCGTGACGGACGGGCTGCCGCCAGGGCTGAGCAGCGCGAGCGCGACCGCGACGCTGGCCCCGATTCCGGCGAGTCCGGCGACTGCGAACGTCGCGCGCCGGGCCGTCCGGTACCGGCTGTTCTCCGTCGCGCGCCGCTTGCGCAGCTCCTCCGGCAGGGCAGCCCGCTGAGCGCTGAGGCTGTTCAGTGGCGCGCCGGCGAAGGCGACCGTCGGCCACACCAGCAGGCAGGCGGTCAGGATCCCGCCGTAACCGCCGGCCTTGGTCAGCGCGCCGGCGATCGCGGCGACGCCGAGCACCGCGAGCACGGTCTCGCCGATGTTGCCGCGGATCGCGTCCCACCACTTCGCCTCACCGGCGGTCTTCGGCGTGCGCAGGAACTCCGCCTCGCGGGCAAACAGGCCCTGGACGGAGGCGCGGGCCACCACCAGTGCCGTCGACTGCCAGATCATGAACGCGCCGAACGCGTCCCGCCACGAGGCACCGGTCCCCCGGCGCAGCAGCGCGACGGCACGCACGAGTCCGAGCAGGACCAGCACCGGGATCGCGGCGAGCAGGAAGCCGGTCAGCTTGCGCAGCAACAGGCCCGCGCCGAACGTCACGTTGGCCGCGCCCACCAGCAGGAAGATGTAGAACAGCAGCGCCAGCAGGTCGCCGTACCACTGCAGCGCCCCGGACAGGTACGCCCAGCGCTGCCCCAGGCTCATCTGGTTCTTGGCGTTGCGCGGCCCGGGCAGCATCAGCCGCCAATGCCGGCGCAGGATCTGGATTCCGCCGAAGCACCAACGGAAGCGCTGGCCCTTGAGCGCCTCGAACGTCAACGGCATGACCCCGACGCCGAAGGACCGGTCGACGTGCAGCCCGGACCAGCCGTCACGCAGCAGTCGCAGCGACAGCTCGGCGTCCTCGGTGATGCACCACTCGTCCCAACCGCCCGCCTGCTCCAGCGCGCTGCGCCGGATCAGCCCCATCGTCCCCGCGAAGATCGCGCCGTCCCGCTCGTTGCGGGACGGCTGCGACACCACGAAGAAGTACTTGTACGAGTAGTACAGCCGTCGATAGAAGGGAGCCTGCTCCCAGTCGCGGTAGTCCTGCGGCGCCTGGATGAACCCGACGGCCGGGTCGGCGAACAGCGGCGCGCACCTGCGCAGGAACTCCGGATCGAGCTGGTAGTCCGAGTCGATCACGCCGATCAGTTCCGTGCGCGGGTCGATCAGCTCGCGAAGTGCGTAGTTGAGCGCGCCGGACTTGTAGCCCGGCCAGTCCTGCAGGTGCGCGAACTTGATCCCGTGCTGCTGGCACCACTCACGCACCGGGTGCCACAGCGACTCGTCGTCGGTGTTGTCGTCGAGGACGACGATCTCGTAGTTCGGGTAGTCCATCGCCCGCAGCGACTCGAGCGTCTCGATGACCATTTCCGGCGGCTCGTTGTACGCAGGAACGTGCAGGCTGACGAACGGGAGGACGTCGGAGTGTTCGGCGGTCACGCCGCGCGAGATGCGGCGCTGCCAGCTCTCCCGGCCGAGTGCGTCGCACAACTCCCACAGGTAGGCGCAGCCGAGGAAGCCGGCGGCGACCTCGAGCAGCCAGAGCAGGACGCCGCCCGCGGTGCCCGCAGGCCCGAGATGCGTGACGAACGTCCAGCGGAGCATGAACGCCAGGTAGCCGAGGAACAGATAGGTCGTCGCCGACCAGCACAGGTGCGCGCGGGCGCTCCAGCGGCGGGTCACCGGCATCCAGAACAGGCTGACGACGACCAGCGCACCGGCGCCCGCGATCAGGTTGCCCAGCGTGACGCCGATGAGCGCCAGCAGCCCGGCGACGACCGCGGCGAGGACGGCCGTGGCCACCAGCGCGAAGACGAAGCGGCGGGTCGTCGGCCAGGCCCCGCTCACCCGTCCGCGCATCGGCATTCGGACGAAGAGCATCACTGTGGCGATCGGTGCCGCCAGCAGGCCGGCGAGCAGTAGCGCTGCGAGCATGCTGTCCCGTTCTCGCGACGAAGGCCGGCTGTTGCCGGCTCGCCATGCCACTACCCTCTCCCGCAGTCCGCGAAACCGGGGTCTCATTCGATTCAGAAGCGCTAGGGTCTGCTATGACCGCGAGCAGGCTCAGCGTCCCGGGCAAGCTGCTCGCCCTCCTCGACGCGTTCACCGAGGACCACGCCGCGTACACCGTCTCGGAACTGGCTCGGCGCACGACGTTGCCGCTCTCCACGACGCATCGGCTGGTGCGTGAGCTCGAGCACTGGGGCGGGCTGGAGCGCGGCCCCGACCGGCGTTACCGCATCGGACTGCGGTTCGTCGAAGTCGCGGCGCTGTGTCCGCGGGGCATCGGTCTGCGCGACATCGCCCTGCCGTTCATGGAGGACCTCTACGAGGCCACCCACCAGAACGTGCAGTTGGCCGTCCGCGAGGGCACCGAAGGCGTGTACGTCGAGCGCATCGCCGGACGCCGCGCCGTGCCGGTGCTGACCCGGGTCGGGGCGCACTGGCCGCTGCACGCGACCGGTGTCGGCTTGGTGCTGCTCGCACACGCGCCGATCGACGTCCAGCAGCAGGTGTTCGACTCGCCACTCGCGGCGTTCACGCCGTTCACGGTCACCGATCCGCGGCGGTTGCGGCGGATGCTGGCGGAGGTGCGGCGATCCGGTTTCTCGGTCAGTGACCGGCAGATCACCGACGATGCGTACTCGGTCGCGGCTCCGATCGCCGGCGCCGAAGGCAGCTGCGTCGCGGCGCTGTCGATCGTGGTGCCCGCCGATGATCCGGGACGCGCATCCTGGGCAGCTGCCGTGCGTGCTGCCGCGGCCGGCATCTCGCGCCGGATCAGAGATCGAGAACCAACCGCGGCGTCCGCGCCCGCGACACACAGATCATCATGACGTCGCCGGCCTGTTGCTCGGCCTTCGTGAGCACGCTGTCGCGATGATCGGGTAGGCCGTCGAGCACGCCGGTCTCGCAAGTGCCGCAGGTGCCCTCCTGGCATGAGGACAGGACGGTGACACCGGCCGCCTCGAGCGCGGCCAGGATCGAGACGCCCGCAGGCACCCGCACGCACTGCCCGCTGCCGGCCAGTTCTACGTCGAATGCCTCGTCGCTCGCGTCCGGGTCCGGCGCGATCGGCGTGAACCGCTCGACGTGCAACGCGTCGAGCGGCCAGGTCGCGCAGCGCTGTTCCACGGCACGCAACAGCGGTTCCGGCCCGCAGCAGTAGATCGCGGTTCCCGGCTGCGGCGTGCCGAGGAGTTCGTTCAGCTGGAGCAGGCCGAACTCGTCCTGGGGCCGGACCACGACCGCCTTCCCGAGCGGCTCGAGCACGTCCAGGAAGGCCATCGACGCCCGGGTGCGCCCGCCGTAGACGAGCCGCCACGAACGGCCGCGGCGGGCCAGCTCGCCGATCATCGGCAACAGCGGGGTGATCCCGATTCCGCCCGCGAGGAAAAGGTAATCGTCCGCATCGACCAACGCGAAGTGGTTCCGCGGCCCGGACGCAATCAGCTCGTCGCCGACGCCGATCTTGTCGTGCACACAGGTGGAACCGCCTCGCCCCTCCGGCTCGCGCAGGACGGCCACCCGCCATCGCTTCACGTCAGTCGGGTCGCCGCACAGCGAGTACTGGCGCACCATGTCGCCGGGCAGGTGCACGTCGATGTGAGCGCCCGGTGCCCAGTCGGGCAGCGGGCCGTCGTCCGCGGCGCGAAGGGTCAGCCCGACGACACCGTCGGCGAGCGCGTCCCGCGCCTCGACGACGACGGTCACCGTGTCGGTCATCCGGCAGCCGTCAGGGCCGGTTCACGCGGCGCCCGCTCATCATCGCCGGCGGCATCGCCGTGCCCGGCCGGGTGTGCGAGCAGCCAGGCCCACACGTCGATCGGGTCATCGGCGACGTGCTGTGCCCCGCAGTGGCACACGCCCACCAGATGGTCCGAGCCCGGGGTCCAGTGCACCTGGTAGACGGCGCCGCTCATGTGACCACCGTGGCCTGCGCGGGCGCGTCGACCAGCCGGGCCATCATCCGCCGCGCGGCGAGACCGCCGGTGTCGATGTTGATCGACAGTTCCTGGTACGCGGCGCCGTCGGTCTGCAGGATCTGCTCAAGCGTGTTCAGACAGGCGACGTCCTGCAGGACCACGGTCCGGTTGTTCTCAGCGAGGAAGCTGGACACCCTCTCGTCGCCCAGGGCGAAGTCGCGGGCCACGGCCCAGAAGTCGTGCGTCGAGTTCTCCGTCTCCGGCGTCAGCGCGTAAACCACCTCGACGTGGAACGCGTGCAGGTCAGTGCCGTCCGGCTCGGGCAGTACGCCGACCGGCGCCACCCGGCTGTGCAGCTGATACAGGCAGGGCGGCCGGAACTCGATGTCCTGCCACCGCGTGATCCGCCCCGACAGGCCGGTCGACTCGGAGTAGAACGGCGGGCACGCCGCGTCGTCCATGTGCCTGCTGACGCGGACGATGCCGGCGTCCTCGTCGGCTTCGGTGTTGATCGGTGTGGACGCGACCTCGGGCGTGCCGATGTAGCCGCCGTGCAGGTAGGTCTCGTGCGAGAGATCCATGAGGTTGTCCAGCAGCAGCGAGTGGCGCGCGGCGAGCGGCTCCATTCCGCACACGGTCGTCCAGCCGTCCTGCGCCAGCCAGGGGGCACGCGGGACGTCCTCCATTCGCGCACGCTCGGGATCGCCGATCCATACCCACACGAAGGTGTCCTGTTCGACGACCGGGTACGCGCGTACTCGCGCGGTGCGCGGAATGCGCGTCTGGCCGGGAACGGCCACGCACGCGCCGGAGCAGTCATAGGTGAAGCCGTGATAGCCGCACACGATGTCGTCGCCGACACGGTTCGACTGCGACAGCGGGAAGCGCCGGTGGACGCACCGGTCCGCCAGCGCCACCGCCCTGCCGTCCGCCGTGCGATACAGCACGAGCGGCTCGCCGCACACGGTTCGCGCGAACAGGCCCTCGCCGACCTCGCTGGAGTAGGCCGCGACGTACCACTGCTCGCGAGCAATCGCCGTGCTGATCTGCATGATGCGCTCCTGCCGTCCGCTCTCGACCTCGGACGAGGCCGGTCACGACCAGACTGGGCGAGCTGATCTGCTCGGCGGAACAGGGCTTCCGACTATCGGCAGAGTTCTTCGGCGGTGTTCACGGCATACGCAGGATCGGCTTGACGACGTCGCCCGCGTACGACGCGTCGAGCGCGGCAGTGAGTTCGGCGAAGTCGAAGAACTCCACCAACTCGTCGAATGGGAATCGGCCCTGCCGGTACAGGTTCATCAGCGCCGGGATCAGGTCACGGCTCTGGCCGCTGCCGCCCAACGTGCCCACGATCCGCTTACCCCACAAGGTGGATATGTGGTCCAGCGCGAACTCGGCGCGGGCCGGTGCACCGCCGATGAGGATGCAGGTGCCCAGCATGCCGACGCTGTCAGCGGCCTGGCGCACCACCTCGATCACGCCGGTGCACTCCAGCGCGAAGTCGGCCGGCCCGTCGCAGATCTCGGCGATCGCGGCGACGGGATCCTGCCGTGTCGCGTCGACGACGTCGGTGGCGCCCAGTCGGCTCGCGAGCTGCAGCCGGGTGTCGTTCCGATCGACGGCGATCACCCGCGTGGCCGCGGAGTTACGCGCCGCCATCACAGCGGACAGCCCGACGGTGCCCGCGCCGAATATGGCGATGGACGCTCCGGGCCCAGGGCGCGCGGTGTTGAACACGGCGCCCGCACCGGTCGAGACGCCACAGGCCAGCGGACCCATCAGTTCCAGCGGCAGATCGTCCGGCGCCCGGACAAGGGCGCTCGCCGCGACGAGGGAGTGCGTCGCGAACGAGGACTGGCCGAAGAAGTGACTCGACACCGCCTCGCCACCGCTGCGGTGCAGCGCCGGACCACCGCCGGGCCGTCCCCCACCGGCCAGGTACTCGCCGAGCCGCAGGCAATAGCGTGGCTCGCCGCCTCGACAGTTACGGCACGCGCCGCAGGACGGCCAGCCGATCACGACCGGGTCGCCCTCGGCGAAGCCGGTGACCGCCGCGCCGACCGCGACAACCCTGCCTGCACCCTCGTGACCGAGCACGCCCGGCAGCGGGAAGGGCAGGTCGCCGTGCCGGGCAAGCCCGTCCGTGTGACAGATCCCGGTGGCCACGAGGCGCACCAGAACCTCGCCGGCCCGCGGCTCGTCCAGCTCCAGCTCCTCGAAGACGAAGGGCGCATCCTGCGCCTCCACCACCGCCGCGGTGACCTTCACGGGGAACTCCCCTCGCATCGCTCGAGCTCGCGACCGGCGCGCAGCACGGTTCCCTCGTCGAGGTGCCGCCCGACCAGTTGGACGCCGATCGGCAGGCCGTCCCGCGTTCGGCCGAACGGCACGGACAGTGCGGGCAGGCGGGCAGCGTCGAAGACAGAGGTCAGCCGCGTCAGCATCCACTCGACGTGCATCTCGTGCCCGTCGACCGTGACGCGCTCGGCGCCGATGGGCGGGGCGGGCGCGGGAACGGTCGCGCACAGCAACACGTCCACCTCATGCAGCGCGGCCAGCAGGGCGTCCACCTCGACGGCCACCACCTCGCGGGCCGACGCGACGGTCTCGGCATCGGGCAGCTGCGCCAGCTGCATGCGCAGTGCCGGGCTGTACCCGTCCGCGTCCCGCCCGAACGTTGCCCAGTGCCACGGCACCGCGTCGGCGGCAACCTGGGTGAACACGTCATCGACCGGGGCGTCGTCACGTGCGGGACGGATGTCGCGCACCGGGCAACCGCGTGCGCGCAACGCCTCGGTGGCCCCGTCCAGCGCCGTCCGTACGTCCGGGTCGAGGATCGCGTCGAACCACCCGCGCAGCCTGCCGATCCGCGGTAGGTTCGCTCCGGCCGCGAGCGGGATGTCGCCGACCGGGACGGGCAGCGTGCGCGCATCGCACGGATCGAACCCGGCGACTGCGCGGTATAGCAGCGCCGCGTCCGCGACGGTCCGCGCGATCGGGCCGCCGTGATCGAGCGAGCTCGCCAGTGGCACCACCCGGTTCAGGCTGATCCGTCCGTAGGTCGGCTTGAGCCCGACACAGCCGCACAGCGCAGCGGGGATGCGCACGCTGCCGCACGTGTCGGTTCCGAACGAGCCCGCCGACGATCCGGCGACCACCGACGCGGCCGAACCGCCGGACGATCCCCCCGGGATGCGGCTGTGGTCGTGCGGGTTGTGGGTGGGACCGAAGTGCGGGTTGTTCGTTGTGCCGCCCCAGGCGAACTCGTGCGTGCTGTGCTTGCCGAGCAGCACCGCGCCGGCGTACTCCAGCCGTTCGGCAACCGTGCTGTTCGCGCCCGCCGGCCGGCTCCCGAGCAGCGGTGACCCGGCGCGCGTCGGAACGCCCCGCATGTCGTACAGGTCCTTGAGGCCGAGCGGTATGCCGGTGAGCTCGCCGCGGGCGGTACCGGCACGCAACGCCGACGCCGCCCGTTCGGCGCTGGCGCGCGCACGATCCGCGGTCACCGTGACGTAGGCGTTCAGGTCCGGCTCGGTGTCGTCGATGCGCCGTAGGTACGCCTCGGTCAACTCGACCGCGTCGATCTCGTGGCGGTCCAGCAGCGCCGCGGTCTCGGTGAGCGAGAGCGCGGTGAGAGCGGTCACGACCGCCCGCTGCGCGTCCCGAGTACGCGATAGCCGACGGGGAACAGCCGCAGGCCCCACCGGTCGAGCAGTCCCCACAGCCCGCGACGCACCCACACCGCCATCACGACCGCGAGCGAACCCAGGATGATCAGGTACCAGGCACCGCGATCGGCCAGCGTCTGCTGCAGCACG
>DASTXN010000141.1:0-32266 GCA_035765515.1 Jatrophihabitantaceae bacterium
AGGAAGTCGCCGAGCGCGCGACCGACGGCGAGGTCGCCGGCGGCCAGCCGCTCACGCTCGGCGCGCTTGCGGTAGTTCGCGTACTCGGCCTGCAGCCGTTGCAGGTCGGCGGTCCGCTCGTCGAGCTGCGCCTGCAGCGCGGCCGCCTCGTCGGAACCCGCAGCCGGGGCTGCCGGCACCTCAGTGGTGCCGGCAGCCGCCTGCTCGTCCTTCGGGCGGTCGATCTTGCGCTTGTCGCGGATGATCACCGGCTCGTCGGGACGGGGTGCCTCAGTCAACGCTCGCTCCCGACGGACCGCTGTCGGTGCCCTCGTCGACGACCTCGGCGTCGACCACGGAGTCGTCGGACGCGTCCGCGCTCGCGCCGCCGTCGGCACTCGTCGCGCCCTCGCCCGCGGCCTGCGCGGCGGCGTACATGGCGCCACCGGCCTCGGTCGCGACCGTCGACACCTTCTCCTGCGCAGCCTTGATCGCTTCGAAGTCGGCGCCCTCGAGCGCCTTCTTCAGCTCGTCCAGCGCTGCCTGCAGCTCGGCCTTCTTGTCCTCGGGCAGCTTGTCGCCGTTCTCGGACAGGAACTTCTCGGTCGAGAACTGCAGCGACTCGGCGGTGTTGCGGATCTCCGCCTCCTCGCGGCGCCGCTTGTCCTCGTCGGCGTGCGCCTCGGCGTCCTTCATCATCCGGTCGATCTCGTCCTTGGACAGGCCCGAGCCGCCGGTGATGGTCATGCCCTGCTCCTTCTGCGTGGCCATGTCCTTCGCCGAGACGTGGACGATGCCGTTGGCGTCGATGTCGAAGGTGACCTCGATCTGCGGGATGCCCCGCGGCGCCGGCGGAAGGCCGGTCAGCTCGAACATGCCGAGCTTCTTGTTGTACGCCGCGATGTCACGCTCGCCCTGGTACACCTGGATCTGCACGCTGGACTGGTTGTCGTCCGCGGTCGTGAAGATCTCGCTGCGCTTGGTCGGGATCGTGGTGTTGCGCTCGATCAGCTTGGTCATGATGCCGCCCTTGGTCTCGATGCCCAGGGACAGCGGGGTGACGTCCAGCAGCAGGACGTCCTTGACCTCGCCCTTGAGCACGCCGGCCTGCAGCGCCGCGCCGACGGCGACGACCTCGTCCGGGTTGACGCCCTTGTTCGGCTCCTTGCCACCGGTCAGCTCCTTGACCAGCTCGGCGACCGCGGGCATGCGCGTCGAGCCACCGACCAGCACGACGTGATCGATCTGGCCGACGCTGATGCCGGCGTCCTTGATCACGTTGTTGAACGGCGTCTTGCAGCGGTCCAGCAGGTCCGAGGTGATCTTCTGGAACTCTGCGCGCGAGAGGGACTCGTCCAGGAACAGCGGGTTCTTCTCGGCGTCCTGCGTGATGTACGGCAGGTTGATGGACGTCTGCTGGCTGCTCGACAGCTCGATCTTGGCCTTCTCGGCCGCCTCGCGCAGCCGCTGCATGGCCATCTTGTCCTTGGTCAGGTCGATGCCGTGCGCGGACTTGAACTTGTCCACCAGCCAGTCGATGATCCGCTGGTCCCAGTCGTCGCCACCGAGGTGGTTGTCGCCGTTGGTGGCCTTCACCTCGATGACGCCCTCGCCGATCTCCAGCAGGCTGACGTCGAAGGTGCCGCCACCGAGGTCGAACACCAGGATGGTCTGCTCCTTGTCGCCCTTGTCCAGGCCGTACGCGAGCGCGGCCGCGGTGGGCTCGTTGACGATCCGCAGCACGTTCAGGCCGGCGATCTGGCCCGCGTCGGTGGTCGCCTGGCGCTGCGCGTCGTTGAAGTACGCCGGGACGGTGATGACCGCGTCGGTCACCGGCTCACCCAGGTAGGCCTCCGCGTCGCGCTTGAGCTTCTGCAGCACGCGCGCGCTGATCTCCTGCGGCGTGTACGCCTTGCCGTCGATGTCGATCTTCCAGCTGGGGTCGCCCATGTGGCGCTTGACCGAGCGGATGGTGCGGTCGACGTTGGTGACGGCCTGTCGCTTGGCCACCTCGCCGACGAGCACCTCCCCGTTCTTGGCGAAGGCCACGACGCTGGGCGTGGTGCGCGAACCCTCGGAGTTCGCGATGACCTCCGGTTCGCCGCCCGAGAGGACCGCGACCGCGGAGTTGGTGGTACCGAGGTCGATGCCGACCGCACGTGCCATGGGGGATCTCCTAATCGTTCTGCTGGTGGTGCCTGCTAGTTGCTGTTGGGTTGTCTTCGTTGCCAAGGTTGCGCACTCGCCATGATGCCTGGCGGCGTGAGCTTCTGTCAAAAGAACTGAGTGGAGGTGGCTCAACTTCCCTGCCAGACCTGAGTGTAACCCACCCCACAGCCTGCCTGAATACCCCGTAGCCACATCCCGCTGTGGCTCAGGGGGTATTGATCAAGCAGCTAGTTCCCGTGCGCGGGCGGCAAGCCAGTCTTCGACGTCGGTACGGAACTGACGGGGCTGCCGCCCGATCACCGCCGGCCGCCGGCTCATCACGGTGAACCCACCGGTCGCGAGCTTCGACTGACGTCGACTCGTCGAGTCACGGTCGGCCGGATCGAACCAGTGGTGCTCGTCGCTGTCGATTTCCAGGACGGCACGCAGCGGTCGCCACAGGAAGTCGACCACCACAGACGTCCCATCGGGCAGATCTATGCGGGCGTTCTGCTCGAACGGCGGCACACTCGAGCGACGGAGAATTGCGGCGGCTCGCGCCTCGGGCGCCGACCACGCCCCCGCAGCCAGGTCGGCGATCGCGATGCGGAGGTTCCTGCTGTGTTGCCTCGGCCCCGTGTGCAGCTCCGCAGCCAATTCGTCGAGGGTGCACAGTCCGGCACGAATCGCCTGGCTCTCCGCAACCCCTGGTCGGCCAAAGCGGCCGCACCGGTGATCAGTGCCTCGGGCCCGGCGAAGGAGAGCGCGGCGTCGAGCCGGTCAGTCCAGGTAAGGGTGTCGCCGGTTCGATAGGTATGCGGTAGAACCAGTCGCCAGCGGCCGGACGCCAACCGGTGATCGATCGCGCGACGGCTGTACCCACGTCTGAGCGCCTCCGCTCGCGTCAGGATCCGGGGGGAGCTCCCCCCAAGGGTCGTACGCAATTAGGGCGTCCGGAATTTCGGGGCACATGCGGACGATCCTCGACCCGAATCGGACCTAGCGGTCGAACCGCGTTTCGCCTGTGGACAACTTCTTGATCAATCCCCCTCCAGCCCCAGCAGGGTGTGACTGCGGGGGTATTGATCAGCGGAGGAGGCCGCCGCTGAGGCTGCCGCGCAACGTGTACCGGCCGGGATGCGGCACGGTCAGCTCGGTCCAGCCGGAGCCGTCGTCGCTCACCCGCGCGGACTCGCCGGGCAAGGACGGTGGGGCCGAACCGGGCGGCAGGTCCTCGCCGACGTGCAGGAACTTGGAGAACCGGATGCGCAGGTGCACGTCGCACGCGCACGGCACGTCCACGGTCAACTGCGACTGGGTGACCGTCACCGGCGTCGCGGGCGCGGCGACGATCTGACTCGCGTGCTGCACCTGGTACAGCTTCCAGTCCTGCGTCTGCCAGATCAGCTTCAGGTACGGCAGCCGACCGCTGTCCACGAGCGCGTACTCCGGGTACCGCGTCGTGTTCGGGATCATCGGCAGCGCGACATAACCGACCGCGTTGTCGTTCAGCCACACCTTGTAGGTGACGGCGTCGAGATTCTGGTCGTTCAGCGCCTGATTGAGCGCGTTGTCCTCCTGGGTCTCCCAGCCGCGGGCCAGCGTGGCGTGGTTCAGCAGTGCGTCGTACGCGGCGTGCGCGCCGTGGTTGACCACCTCGACGCGGTAGTTCTGCAGGTCGGTGATCGTGTCCAGCTGCGCCGCGAGCGGCTGGTAGTACGCGACGGTTGACACCGGCTCGCGGGCGTTGCGCAGGTCCTGGTACGTGGCGCTGACACCGGTCACCAGCAGCGGCGCGATGATCAACGTCAGGATCCAGACGCGGAACCGGCTCAGCGCCACGACCGCGACCGGCAGGCAGAACCAGGCGAACCGCGCGAAGTTGGCGCCCATTCCGTTCGGCCACCAGGCCAGGACGAAGGCCGCGATCACCGACAACCACAACGTGGTGCGCAGCCAGATGACCGGGCGTGCGCACAGCAGCAGCAACAGCCCGCAGACGACCTCGACCTTCAGCTTCTCCGAGAACGGTTCCGGACCCGGAGTGCCGAAAGCGAGCGCGTCCACGCCCATCCCGGCGAGGATCGCGACGATCGTGATCAGGCTGATCCGCCGGTAGCCACGGTGCGACAGGAACAGGCCGGCCAGCCCCACCGCCACAAACGCGCCCGTCACCGGTGAGGCGGCGATGCTCACCAGGCTGAACCCGACGGCGCCGGCCGTCTGCTTGCGACGTACGAAGATCAGCGCGGCGACGGCGAACACGCCACCGAACAGGAACGGCACCCGCCCGCTCCACAGGTTCACGCCCGCGGTGAACGCCGCGACCGCGGTCGCCATCAGCGGATGTTCCGTGCCTCGTGTCAGCAGGATGCACAGCAGCGGTATGGCGACCGCCGAGACAGCGCCGAGCACCTCGGCCGTCGTGTACGCCGAGATGTACGGCGTGAGCACCGAGTAGTTGCCGGGCGTGGAGCCACCGAACCACGAGAACCAGTAGCTGAGCCCGACCCCGTTGCGGACGGCCGAAGCGCGCGCCCGGGCCGCCCACAGGTCGTTGACGTCCGGACGGATCAGCAGGAACAGCACCGCGTTGAGCACCGCGACGGCGCTGGACGCGAACGGGACGAGCAGGCGCGCCGGGCGGCTACGCATCAGCGACGGCGGCCACCGCACGAGGCGCTGGTCGGCGACGGCAGTCACCGATTCATCGTCCCACAATGCCTATTGCTCGGCTCCTTCGTCGCCTGCGCGGGCACCTGGACCGACGGTCGGTGCCATGCTTATCGCTCGGCTCCTTCGTCGCCTGCTCTGCCTATCGCTCGGCTCCTTCGTCGCCTGCGCACACGCCTGGACTTAGAGTCGGCGTGATGCCTGGACCGACGGTCGGTGTCGTGCCTGTTGCTCGGCTCCTTCGTCGCCTGCGCACACGCCTGGACCGACGGTCGGCACTGTGCCTTTCGATCGGCTCCCGCGTCGCCGCCCGGACGGGTTACTCCTGGACGCCGGCGTCCTCGACGGCGGCACCCCGGCCACGGTTGCGCAGCTGGAACGTGGCCAGCGCCTGCGCGGCGTCGGCCAGCTGGCTGTCGGCGTCGGCCAGATCCTGCTCGGCCTGCGCGCGTGCCTTCAGCGCCTCGTCCCGCTCGGCCTCGGCCTCGGCCCGGCGACGCTCCGCCTCGGCGCGACGCTCCTCGGCCTCGGCGCGGGCCTGCTCGGCCTCGGCGCGGGCCTGCTCGGCCAGCTCCCGGCGGCGCACCTCGTTGGTGTGCGTCTGCTGGTTGCGGTACTGCAGCTCGCGCATGGCGCTGCGCTGCATCTCCAGCTCCTCGGTCAGCTCGGCGGTGACGGCGGCCAGCTTGCGCTCGGCGGCCTCGCGCTGGTCGATCTCGGCCTGGTTCGCAGCCTGGGCCGCCTCCAGCGCCTGCTCGGTCTCGGCCAGCCGCTGCTCGGCAGCAGCGCGCGCGGTGGCGTGCGTGTCGTGCGCGCTCTGCAGCGCGGCGAAGCGGGCCTGCTGCTGCGAGAGCGCAGCGGACAGCTCGTTGGCCTGGGCCTGAGCCTGGCGGCGCTTCTCCGACTCGGCGCGGTGCGCCTCCTGCACCGTCTCCAGCGCGCGCTCGGCCTCGTCCCGGCGCTGCTCGGCGGCTTCGCGGGCGGCGGCGTGCTCGTCACGGACGATGCGCAGCGACTGCCGGGCCGAGCGCTGCATCTCCAGCTCCTCGGCGACCTCCGCGGTGATCGCGGCGAGCTGACGCTCGGCGGCCTCGGCGCGGTCGAGCGCGGGCTGACGGTCGGCGATCGCCTCGACACGCTCCTTCTCGGCGGCCTCGCGCTGCCGCTCGGCCTCCTCGCGCGCCGCGACGAGCTGGGTGCGCTCGGACTCCAGCGCCTGCACCCGGGCCTGCACCTCGTGCAGCGCCTTCTCCGCTTCGGCCAGCCGCTTCTCGGCCGTCTGCCGGGCGGCCGCGTTCTCGCCCTCGGTCGCCTGGGCGCTGCTGCGCTGGCGGTTCAGCTCGGCGTCGACGTCGGCCAGCTTCGCCTCGGCGGCGGCTCGGGCCTTCTTCTCCTCGGCCAGCGACGCCTCGACCTCGGTCACCCGCTTCGCGGCCTTCTCCTGGGCGGCCTTTGCGTCGGCAGCGGCCTTGTCCGCCGACTTGTCGCCCGCCTTGCTGCCCAGCTCCTTGACCTTGTTGCTCAGCTCGGCGGCCTGCGCCTCGGCGGCCTTGCGCTTGTCGGCCTCGGCGGCGAGTTCGGCCTGCACCTGCTCGATGCGTTTCTGGACGCTCTCCCGCTCGGCCGCGAGCTCCTCGGCGAACTCCTGCCGCATCGCGGCGATGCGCTTCTCGGCATCGCTGGCACGCTTGCCTGCCTCGTCCTGTGCCGGCGCGTCGACGTTCTCGGTGTTCGTGTCGCTCACTGTGCGCTCGCCTCTTCCGCGGCTGGGGATATCACGTCTGTTAGTGCGCCCGAAACCCCGAAGCCGACGCGACGATCACCGGCAGGACCTCAGACGACACCACACACCGTAACGACTGGCGTCCGGAGTTTGTAGAGCGGGTGCGAGAGCGTTCGCGTGTCGTCACCCGCCGGGCATGGGCCGGGTACGCACCCGCAGCTGCAGCCGAGTGAGGGTCTCGGCCGCCTCGGCGAGTTGCGCCTCGGCGTCGGCCGACTCCCGCTCGGCCGCTTCGCGGCGCCGCTCAGCTTCCAGCTGGGCGGTTTCGGCGTCCTGCCGGGCCAGCTCGGCCTGCTCCGCACGGCGCTGCAGCTCGACCAGCTCCTGCTGCACCAGGCTGAGCCGGTTGGTCAGCTCGGATACCTGCAGGTGCGCCTCGTTGCGAGCCGCCTCGGCCTCCGCGACGCGATCCTCCAACTGCCTGACCTGGTTGCGCAGCGCCTCGCGCCGGGCCTCCTCGGTCTGCAGGTCCTGCAGGTGCTCCAGGTGCTGGGCCCGGGTCGCCGCACGCTCGGCGGCGAGTTCCTCGGCCACCTCGCTGTGGATGGCGGCCAGCTTCGCCTCGGACGCCTCGGCGCGCGCGGTCTGCTCGCGCTGCAGCTCGAGCGCCTCCTCCCGCGCCCGCTCGGCCACGTTCCGCGCGGCGATAGCCGCGGCCGCGTCCTCCTGCGCACGGCGATGCGCGGTCTCCACCGCACGCAGCGCGCGCTCGAGTTCGGCGATGCGCTCGTCCGCCGCCTGCCGCGCGGACTCGGTTTCGATCAACTGCTCCCGCGCGTTCGCGTGCGCCGCGGTGCGGGCGGCCAGCTCGGTCTCCGCCGTCGCACGCGCCTGCGTGGCCGCGGCGAGCTGGCGTTGCAGTTCGGCCAGCCGCGTCCCGCGGTCGTCGCGTTCGGCCTCCGCTGCGCGGCGGGTGCGCTCGGCCGCCTCCAGCTGGTCCTGCACGGCAGCGCGGGCAGCCGCGTTGGTGTCGCGTTCGCCCTGGGCCGCGGCGCGCGCCTGCTCGGACGCGGCGAGTTGCTGCTCCAGCTCGGCGACCCGCTCAGCGCCCGCGGCCAGCTGCTGCTCCAGTTCCTCAACGCGGCCGCGCAGTTCGACCAGCTGGCGGGTGAGAGTTGCCGCGCTCGCCTCGGCGGCCGAGCGCCGTTGCGACTGGGCGTCGCGGTCAGCGCGCATCCGCTCGATCTCGCCCTGCGCGTCCGCCTGCGTGCTCGCCAGCAGTTCACCGGTCTCGGTGTGCGCGGTCCGGACGCGATCGAGTTCGGCCTCGATCTGGACGAGCCGGTGCTCGGCGTCGTCGGCCCGGCGGGCGTGCTCGACGTGCGCGCTGCGGGCGCTCTCGAGCTCTGCGTTGAGGCGTTCCAGCTGCGTCTGCAGTGCCGTGATCTCGCCGGCGTGTTCGGCGCGGTCCCGGACGGCGGCCTGCTCCAGTTCGGCGATGCGTCGCTCGGCCGCTTCGCTGCGTTCCAGCTCGGCGGTGTAGCGATCCCGCATCCGTCCGAGCGCCTCGGCGCCACCGGCCCGCGCCGCTTCGATCGCCTGATCGGCCTCGGCCAGCCGCGCCTCGGCGTCGGCACGGCGCAGCGTCTCCTCAGCCCGCTGGTCGCGGACCACGTTCAGCGCTTGGACGGCCTCGGCGAGCTCGCGCCGCAGCCGCTCCAGCTCGGCCGGCTCCGCTACCGCGCCGCCGTCGGCCACCGGACGGTCGGGATGCTGCGGCGGCACGGCCTCGGCGCGGGCGAGCGCCGCATCGCGCTCGGCCCGCAGCGCCTGCTCGGCCGCGTCGGCCGCGGCCAACTGCTGCAGCGCGTCGGCCAGTCGCTGCTGCACGGCCGACAGCTGCTCTTCGGCCTCCTCGCGCCGAGCGACCTCCACCAATCGCTCGGCCTCGGCCTGCCGTTCGAGGTCGTGGAAGCGGTCCAGCATCGCGTTGAGCCGCTGCTCCATGCCGAGCGCCCAGGCCCCGTCGGGCGTCGCGGTCGCGGACGGCCCCGGTTCGTCCCGGGCGGGCGTCCCCTCGGCCGCAGCCGGCTGCCATGGCACCTGCTCCTGTGCTCGCTCCCTCGGCTGCGGCGGACGCGGCCGGGCGGCGTGCTGGCCCTGGGGGCGGGCGCCGGCGGAGGGCTCCGGCCGGTGCGCCGGCGTGTATGTGCCGTAGGTCCGGTAGTTGTCGCCGGACCCGTCATCCGGTTCCGGCACGTCGGGTATCACCCCGTACACCGGCTCCGGAGGTGACGGCAGGGCCCCGTCGCCGTCCGCGTCGCCGCCCTCGTCCGAGCGCAGCGTGCGCCGGCGCCCCGGCAGCCGCGGCCGGAAGCGATCGAACGGACGCTCGTCATCGGGCACGAAATGCACGGTAGCCGTTCTGCCTGTCGAGCGCCGGATGCGACGGGCCCACCGACCGAAAACTCGCGCCGGTGGGCCCGCCGCAGGACCGTCAGCCCTTGTTCGCCAGATCGGCGATCGACGTCAGGTGGTACTTGTCGGCGGTCGCCTTGGTGACGACGATCGCGTCCTTGTCCTGCGCCGCCGACTGGGTCAGCACGGCCAGCTTGGACGGCAACGCCTTCTGCAGCGCCGCGAACACGTCGTCGGATGTCACCGCGGTCGCCGACTTGTCGAAGTACTGCAGCAGCACGCCGCTGTATTCGGGGATCAGGTCGATCGAGCCGTCCTCCAGGCCGGGGATGTAGGTCTCCCGGCTGCCGATGTTGAGCTTCGTGCTGATGCTTGCACCCTGGTCGGCGAGTGCCTGCGCGTAGATCTGGGCGAGGACCACGTTCTCCTGGAAGTTCGCCGAGCCCACCGTCAGCTTGACGCCGGCGGCCTCGCTGCCCTTGGCGTCCAGGCCCGCGCCCGTCAGCCACGCGGCCG
Organism: Jatrophihabitantaceae bacterium; assembly: GCA_035765515.1. Classification (GTDB taxonomy): domain Bacteria; phylum Actinomycetota; class Actinomycetes; order Mycobacteriales; family Jatrophihabitantaceae; genus DASRSS01. The sequence continues at coordinate 9,458 of DASTXN010000141.1, forward strand.
CAACCGCCTTCGGGTCCTGCTTCTCGGTGATGACCTTCCCGTTCATCGCGATGAGGTCGTTCGTCGTCAGCTTCGCGGAGATCGCGTCGAGCACCTGCTTGACGCCGTCGGTCACCTTCGACTTGTTGATCAGGGGCAGCACGTTCTGCGCGGTGTAGAGGTTCTTCGGATCCTGCAGCACCACGAAGTTGTCCTGCTTGATCGACGGGTCGGTGGTGAAGATGTCACCGGCGTCGATCTGGCCGTTCTTGAGCGCGTTGATGGTCAGCGGGCCGCCCGCGTCGAGCGACTTGTAACCCCCGAAGGTCACGTTGTAGACCTTCTTCAGACCCGGGACGCCGTCCACGCGGGTCTTGAACTCCGGCGGACCGCCGAGCACGAGCTTGCTCGCGATCGTTCCGCCACCACCGCCCCCGCCGTTGCCGGAGCTGCCACACGCGGTCAGCGGTACCACCAGCGCGGCGATGCCGAGCACCGCAGCCGCAACCTTGAGCTTCATCGAACTTCTCCTTAGCGTGTTGGTTCATCGCCTGTCGTTGCTGGCGGGGGCCGGCCCCGCGCCGGATCAGGTCGTGGCGACCTCCAGCTGTTCGACTGCGCCGTCCACGGCGCCCGGCGTTGCGGCGCCCCGGGTACGGGCGAACCGGCCGGTCACGCCGCGGGACGTGGCGTACCGCTGCACGAGTGCGAGAGCCAGGTCCGCGACCAGGGCGAGCACCGCAACCAGGATCGCGCCGCTGACGACCTGCGGGAAGTCGTGACTGGCCAGACCGTCGTAGACGAACCGGCCGAGGCCGCCCAGGCCGACGTAGGCCGCGACCGTGGCGGTCGAGATCACCTGCAGTGTCGCGCTGCGGAACCCGGAGAAGATCAGCGGAAGCGCGTTCGGGAACTCCACCTTCCACAGCACCTGACCGCCGGTCATGCCCATGCCGCGCGCCGCGTCACGGGCGGCGTCCCCGACGTTCTGCACGCCCGCGTACGTGTTGGCCAGGATGGGCGGGATCGCGAGCAGGATCAGCACGATCTCCGTCGGGATCAAGAACACGCCGTTGCCCCGGCCGTGGAAGTGCGGCGCCAAGATCACGTAGAACAGCACCAGCAGGCCGATCGAGGGCAGCGCGCGCACGCCGTTGACGACCGACACCAGAAACGCGGCGCGGCAGGTGTGCCCGATCACGAGGCCGAGTGGCAGCCCGATCGCCACCGCAATGCCGAGCGCGATCGCGGAGTACTCGACGTGGTTTGCCAACTGCGTGGCGATGCCGGTCTGGCCGTAGGTGTTGCGCCAGTTGGCACCGTCGAACAGCCAGCTCCAGGTGTTGCTGTCGCTCATCGCTGTCCTCGCTTCGCTGCGGGCTGCGACGAGGCTCCACACCGCACTGCGCCCACTGATTCGCTCGCTGGCTCGCTCATCGCGCACCTGCCGCGCGGCGCCACGGGGTGAGCAGTCGGTTGAGCAGCACGATCAGCGCGTCCAGGACGAGGGCCAGCACGACGCACAGGACGATGCCGAGCGCGATCGGCGGATAGTACGGACTGCCGGCCGAGAGCTGGAAGCCGTTCGTGAACAACTGGCCGAGCTCGGGGACGCCGACGGTTGCGGCGACCGCGACCATGCTGACGTTGGACACCGTCGCCACCCGGAGCCCGGCCGCGATCACCGGCAGCGCGATCGGCAGGTCGACCTTCACCAGCCGCCCGACCGTGGTGTAACCCATCGCGGTGGCGGCCTGGGCTACGTCCTCGGGCACCGCGCCGAGTCCGTCGGCGACCACGCGCACCATGAGGGCGACCGTGTAGATCGCCAGCGCGATCACGACGTTGATCGGATCCAGGATCTGCGTGCCCAGCAGGCGCGGCAGGATCACGAACAGCGCAATGGACGGGATCGTGTACAGCAACCCGGTCAGCGAAACCATCGGCGGATACGTCCACTTGTATCGGCGGGCGATCCAGCCGAGCGGCAGCGACACCGCCAGCCCGACGACGACGGGTACGACCGAGAGCCACGCGTGCGACCACGTCCAGCTCAGCACCTGGTGGCGGTGGTGGGAGAAGTAGCTGAACAGCTGCAGCGGTGAGGAATCACTGGCGGTGAGCGTGTCGGCCAGGATCACGACGGATCACCCACCGCCGGCGTGCGCACCTGTGCGTGTGCGGAGCGCGCCTCGATCAGGTCCAGGACGCGGCGCGCCGTGACCGTTCCCAGCAGCGCGCCGGAACCGTCGACGACCACCCCGCGCCCGGACGGCGCCGACAGCGCGGCGTCCAGCGCCTCGCGCAGCGTTCCGCCCTGGACGGCCGAGGTGCCACCGAGGCTCAGCGCCGACGCGGTGATCTCGCCGGACAGGGCGGAGGCAGGCACATCGGCCACGTGCAGCCAGCCGACCGGCACCCGGTTGCCGTCAACGACGAGCACCCAGTCGTCCTCGGCCACGTCACGGGCCACGCGCAGCGGTGCGCCCAGCGGCACGCTCGGCTCGGTGGCGAGCGGGATGTCGCCGGCCGGCGCGAATCCCAGCGCGCGGTATCCGCGGTCGCGTCCGACGAAGCCGGCGACGAACGCGTCGGCCGGGGCCGCGAGCAGCTCGGCGGGCGGCGCGATCTGGGCGAGCCGGCCGCCGACGTCCAGGACGGCCACCTGGTCGCCGAGCTTGATCGCCTCGTCGATGTCGTGCGTGACGAAGACGATCGTCTTGCCGAGCTCGCCCTGCAGGCGCAGGAACTCCTGCTGCAGCTGACCGCGGACGACCGGGTCCACCGCGCTGAACGGCTCGTCCATCAACATGACCGGCGGGTCTGCGGCCAGGGCCCGCGCGACGCCGACGCGCTGCTGCTGGCCGCCGGACAGCTGCACCGGGTACCGCTTGCCCAGGTGCGGCTCCAGTCCGACGAGTTCGAGCAGCTCGGCGGCCCGCGCTCGCGCCTTCTTGCGGTTCTGGCCGAGCATGAACGGCACCGTTGCGATGTTGTCGATGATCGTGCGATGCGGGAACAGGCCGGCGTGCTGGATGACGTAGCCGATGCCGCGGCGCAGCTCGGTGGCCGACACCTTCGCCGTGTCCTGGTCGTCGAGCATGATGCGCCCGCCGGACGGTTCGATCATCCGGTTGATCATCCGCAGGCTCGTCGTCTTGCCGCATCCCGACGGCCCGACCAGCACCGTGATCTGGCCCGAGGGCGCGACGAAGCTGAGGTTGCCGACGGCCACCGTGCCGTCCGGATATCTCTTGGTCACCGAATCGAACCGGATCACTTCGCAGCCACCTCTCCTCGGGGTAGTCCGGCCGTCGGGACACCCAGTTGTGCCCCGACAGCCTGCGCCTCGTGTGCGACAGCGCGGCCGTACGCGTGCAAGGTGCGCTCGTCGATTCGGTACGTAGGGCCCAGCAGGCTCAGCGCGCCGGCAATTCCCCCGGGCCAGCGGATCGGCGCGACCACTGCGGTGACGTCCGGCTCCAGCCCATTGCGTTCGGTGACGTAACCGCACGCGGGCACCTCGCCGCACAGCGCGCGGCCGACGGCCAGATGGGCGAGCGGCACGGAGCGGCCGACCCAGCTGGTGTGCCGGATCGCGTAGGTCCCCTCCACCATGGCGATGTAGACGGCGCAGTCGCCGGAGCTGCGCGTCGCCAGATAGGTCGACTCCCCCGTCACTGCGACGATGTGCTGCATGCCCGGCTCGGCCAGCCGCACCAGCGATTCGCGTCCCAAGGCCCCGGCGCCGAGTTGGATGAGGCGGATGCCCGCCCGGAACATGCCCGACGGGTCGCGGACGACGAAGCCGGCCGACTCCAGCGTGCGCAGCAGGCGCAATGCGGTGCTCGGCGGCAGCTGGGCGCGGCGGGCGCACTCCGACAGGCCGATGGAACCGTGCTCGCACACCTCGGCCAGCAGATCCAGGGCGCGCTCGACCGTCCGGGTCGAAGCCGCGCCGGCCGTCGCCGCTACCGGCCGCTGTGCTTGCCTCGCCGCTGCCGGCACTCGTGCCGCCATCGCGCACCCCCTGGATCGGGCTTCCACTCTGTAGCAGGCCCTTGCCGTTGTGCGGTAGGGTGCCACGAACTTCGGCCGAGGGGAACCCCCAATCGGCGAATCGGGTGCGATCGATATCGCCGCGTGACCCGCGAGGAGGCCGGCATGGTGCAGCTTGACGGGTCCGGGCTCACCGCCTCGGCGGTGACGGCGATCGCGGAGCGGCGCGAGACGGTGTCGCTCGCGGCCGGGGTGCACGCGCGGGTGGCGGCATCGGCGGACTTCGGCAGCCGCGCCGCAACCGAGCGCCCGGTCTACGGCCGCACCACCGGAGTCGGCGCCAACCGCTCGGTCACGCTGGCCGACCCGGACGCGCAGGCACACGGCCTGCTGCGCAGCCACGCAACGTCAGCCGGCCCCGAGCGCTCCCGCGAGCGCGTCCGGGCGATGCTCGCCGTGCGCCTGAACCAATTGGCCGCCGGCGGCAGCGGCGTCTCGGTCGCCGTCGTCGACGCGCTCGCGGCGATGCTGGCCGAGGACGCTCTGCCCACAGTGCGCGAACTGAGCGGCGTCGGCACCGCCGACCTGGCGCCGCTCGCGTCGACCGCACTCGCCCTCGCCGGGCTCACCGTCACCACGCCACCGCTGCAGACGGTGACACCGGTCGGGATCGGCGACGCGCTGGGGTTCATGAGCAGCAACGCCGCGACGCTGGGTGACACCGCGCTGGCGCTCGCGGGCCTACGTCCGTTGGCGCGGGCGGCGCTGGCCGTCGCCGCGCTCAGCCACACGGCGGTGGACGGGAACGCCGAGGCATATGCCGCGGCCGTCGAGCGGGCCACGCCGTTCCCGGGCGCCCGCGCCGTGTGCTCCGCCATGCGCGACCGCCTCGCCGGCGCGGGGCCCGCCGCGCGCATCCAGGACCCGTTCGGGCTGCGCGCGCTGCCGCAGGTACACGGTGCGCTGCTGGACCGGTTGGACGAACTCGACGCGGTGTTCACGGCGATGGCCAACGCGCCGTCGGAGAATCCGCTGCTGATTCCCGGCGAGCCCGTCGCGCATCACGGCGCGTTCCACGCCGCCTACCTCGCCCAGGCCCTGGACGCGACCCGCTCGGCGCTGGCCCAGGCGGCCGAACTCGGCCTGAGCCGGATCACCATGTTCGCCGAGCCGGCGCTGACCGGGCAGACCCCGTTCCTCGCCGACGGCACGCCCGGCGCGTGCGGGGCGATGGTGGTCGAGTACACCGCCGCCGCGGCGCTGGGTCAGCTGCGAGCCGCCGCGACGCCGGTCGCCGTCCAGGCGATCACCCTGTCGCGCGGGCTCGAGGAGGACGGCAGCTTCGCCGCACTCGGCGCGGCGTACGCACTGTCGGCGATCGCGCCGTACCGCACTGTCGTCGCCTGCGAGCTGGTCGTCGCGCTGCGCTGTCTGCGGCTGCGCGAGATGCCCTGGCCCGCCGCTCTTGCGGACGTGCTCGAGCTCTGTGCCGCGCTGCCGGCGGACGTTCACGACCGCGATCTGACCGGCGACATCGCCGCCGCCGAGGAGCTGTTGCCCGCCCTGGCCTGACGACCGGGCTGCCGGCCGGCGGGCTCAGACCATGTCGTCGAGCGGGCGCAGTTCGTCCGCGTACGACACCGACGTGCGCCGCAGCACTCCGCTCGCGCCGACGGTGTACTGGCCCATGCGCCACAGCGGCGGCGAGTACGCGTGGATGGAGACGCTGCCGGCGTCGCGCCCGGTGAGCCGATGGATGTGGTCCGGGCCGAAGCAGAACACCGACCCGCTGGCGACATCGGTCGCGACGCTAGGCGTGTGGACGGCCAGGTTGTGCTCGGTCAGGCAGCCCTCGACGACGGCGACCGCGCCCGAGGAGATGTCGTGGTCGTGCCAGCCCGTGTCGTTCTTCGGCGTCCAGCACAGCACCCACACATCCACGTGCTGGTCCCGGTGCAGCGAGACGTAGTGGCGATTGTCGTCGTCGAAGGCGACGTGCTCGCGCCACAGCTCCGGGCGCGCGGCGATCGACGCGGCGAGCTCGAGCAATTCCTCGGCGTCCAGATCGCGGTCGGGCAGCTGCTCCAGCGTCGTGCGCAGGGCAGGGATATCGGCCCAGCTGCGGGCCGACTGGGCCGGCACGCCGTCCGTCGAGGGCGCCGCGATGATCGCGGCAGCCTGGTCGATCGCGCCGGCGGTGGTGCCCTCGGTGTGCTCGTTCACTGCGGTCATGGACGTTCTCCTCTCAGTAGGCGGGTGGGGTTGTCGATGCGGATGGCGCGCTGGGCGGCATCCCCGAGATGGGGGTCGTGCAGCGGTTCGGCGTACGGGCGGTCGCTGCCGAGCACGATCACGTCGATGCCGAGCGCGCGGATCAGCGCGTCAACGCCCTGGCGTCCGTAGGAGGACGTCTCTACGAACGTGTTGCGGTCGACGACGAGCCGACCGGGCGTGGCGCGCGCCGCGTAGCGCTCGTGGTGCACCGGAGCAAGGCCGGCGCCGGCGGCGAAGCAGATGCGCAGTTCGGGCAGCAGTGCGCGTCCCGCCTGGTGCCAGCTCCACCAGGCGGCCTGCAGCTGCGCCGGGTAGTCGACGACCGCGGGCCACCATGGCGGGACGTTCGCGGTAGGCGCTACCGGTCCGGGGTGCACCAGCACCGGACGGTCCAGCTCCTCGCAGACCCGCAGCACGGGCGCGAGCCGCTCGAGTTCGGTGGGGGTGGCCAGGGCAGTGGCCGGTACCTGCAGGCCGACCAGCCGGTCCTCGCCGTCGGCCAGCAGCACCTTCAGCCCGTCCAGGTCGGGCTCCACATGGCTCACCGCGGCCCAGCCGGCGAACGGAGCGCCGAGCTCCTGCACGCCCTCGTGCCAGGCATCGAGCAGCGGTTCGGCCTGCTCCGGCGGCAGGTACTCGATGCCCAGCGGGCTGGAGATCGAGACGAGCACCCGGTCCGCGTGCGGGTCGAGGTCCCGGCGGGCCAGTGGGTCGTGGTCGTCCGGGGAAATCGGGTACGGCGCCTCACCGTCGGTGTGCAGCGTCCAGTCACGCAGGTACGGCGGCTGCGTGCGGCGGCGCAGCTGGGCGACGAATGCGGCGGGCCACAGGTGCTGATGCACGTCGAGATATCCCTGCATCGTCCGATTTCCCTCCCTTCCCGGCGTCAAGTGAAGCGGTTCACTGACACGCTTCAGTGAACCGCTTCACCAGGCGTTAGTCAAGCTGTCGGCCCGCGGTTGTCGGCCCGGGCCGCTACATTCGTCGAATGTCGCAGCGACCGCGGCGGGTCACGATCCGCGACATCGCCGAGGAGACCGGCCTGTCCTCGGCAGCCGTCTCGTACGCGCTGCGCGGGCTGCAGGTGCCCGTCGAGACGCAGGACCGGGTCCGCGCGGTCGCCGACCGGCTCGGCTACCAGGCCGACCCGATCGCGAGGGCGTTGGCGTCCGGGCGCACCGACTACGTGGGCGTGCTGTGCGGATCGCTCGAGGACATCTGGCAACAGAGCATCGCGGCGGCACTCGGGCGCGGCCTGCTCGGCTGCTCGCGCCACGCGCTCATTGTCGACGCGTCGAACGACCCCGCCGTCGAGGCCACACTGGCCGCACAGCTGGTCGATCAACGTGTCGACGCACTGATCGCACTGCCGGTCGATCCGGCTGCGGAGCACTGGGCGCGGATCGCCGAGCGCACCGTCCTGGTCTCGGTCGGCGACGGCCTGCCGGGCGTCGCGACCGCGGCGGAGGTCGTGTTCGACAACGAGGCGGGCGTCAGCGATGCGCTGCGCCGGCTGGCCGCTGTGGGCCACCGCCGCATCGCGGTCATGACGCCGGTCGCCGTGACGACGCCCGACCGCCCGGCCGAGCTGGTGGTGCACCGCATCGCCGCCGAACTCGGCCTGCGCACCACGATGCACGCGAGCCCGCACGACCTGGACGGCGCCTGCTCGGTAGCGCTCGCGGCACTGTCCGGCGACGACCGTCCGACCGCGTTCTTCTGCCTGGCCGACTCGATGGCCTACGGCGTGTACGCGGCCGTGCGCCAGCTCGGGCTGCGAGTGCCGGACGACGTCTCGGTGCTCGGCTACGACGATCATCCGGTGTCCCGGCTGCTGACCCCACCCCTGTCCAGCTACCGGTGGCCGATCGATCAGCTCGTCGAGGCCGTCGTCGAGCGCACGGTCCGCGCGATCGAGGAGGGCAAACACAGCCGGCGCAAGGTGCTCTCGCCGACCGCGCAGGCCCGTGACTCGCTGGCCAGGCCGCGCCGGGCGCATCACTGACCCGTTCGGACGTGGACGGGACGACGACCGTCCCGGTGGGCACCATGCAGCGGCGCGACACCCGGGTGTGTCGTGCCACATCCGAGTGACTGATTGGTTACTCGCCAGTAGTACCGAATAGTCTCAGCACGTTCACCACGTAACGCGCGGGCGCGGCGGTCCTTTCGCCCCGGGCGTGAAGTAGAGGAGACGACGCTCGTGTCGCATCAGCTCGCCGACCTGCTCGCCACCGGCCCTGCTAGCACGCACGCAGAGGCCTACCCGAACGTCTTCGTCGACTGGAACTACGTGACGCCGGGCCTGCTGCGAATCGTGATCGCGCTGGCGATGCTGGCCGTGACGGTCGCCGTCGCCGGCCGCCGCATCGTGTGGCTGGTCAAGCTGATCCGGTCGGGCCGGCCCGACAAGAGCCGCGTCCACGAGCCGGCGAGCCGCGCCGAGAACGCCGGCGAGGAAGTGCTCGGCCAGCGCAAGCTGCTCAAGTGGATCGGTCCCGGCGGCGCGCATTTCTTCACGTTCTGGGGCTTCAACATCCTCGGCATCACGATCGTCGAGTGCTACGGCGCGCTGGTGATCAGCCGGGACTTCGCCTTCCCGTTCTTCGGGCACGCCCGCTGGCTGGGATTCATCGAGGACCTGTTCGCGGTTGCGGTCCTGCTCGCCGTGATCGGCTTCTACATCAACCGCAAGCGCAACGCCCCGGCGCGCAAGCTGCGTGGCAGTCGCTTCTACGGCTCGCACAACGGCCCGGCTGAGCTCGTCCTGCTGATGATCTTCCTGGTCGTAGCGACGCTGTTGGTCTACCGGGGCGCGCAGTACAACACCGGGCACTTTCCGTGGGGCAAGTCGAAGTGGCCGTTCGCGTCCTACCTGGTCTCGCTCGCTCTCGGTGACGGCTCGTACAACCAGGGCGTCGAGACGTTCTTCCTGCTCGCCCAGATGGCGGTGATCTTCGCGTTCACCGTGCTGGTCGTGCACTCCAAGCACCTGCACATCGGCACCGCGCCGATCAACGTGTACTTCAAGCGCATGCCGGACGCCCTCGGCCCGCTGCTGCCGGTCACCGACGCCGACGGTCAGGCGATCGACTTCACCGACGCCGAGAACCTGTCCGAGGACACCGTGTTCGGCAAGGGCAAGATCGAGGACTTCAGCTGGAAGGGCTATCTCGACTTCGCCACGTGCACCGAGTGCGGCCGCTGCCAGTCGCAGTGCCCCGCGTGGAACACCGGAAAGCCGCTGTCGCCGAAGCTCGTGATCATGGACCTGCGCGACCACCTGTTCGCGAAGGCGCCGTACATCTTCGGTTCGGCCACCGTTCCGGAAGGGGCAACCCCGAACTTCAACACGCCCGAGGCCGAGGGCGGGGAGGCAGGGCACCACGTGCCCGAGGCCGGCTACCCCCGCGTCGAGGGTTCCACGATCGAGCAGGCGACGCGCCCGCTCGTCGGCGATCTGGCCAGCGGCGGCGTCATCGACCCGGACGTGCTGTGGTCGTGCACCACGTGCGGCGCCTGCGTCGAGCAGTGCCCGGTCGACATCGAGCACATCGACCACATCGTCGACATGCGCCGCTACCAGGTCCTCATCGAGTCGGCCTTCCCGTCCGAGGCCGGCGTCATGCTGCGCAACATCGAGAACAAGGGCAACCCGTGGGGCATGGCCAACAGCGGCCGTGACGACTGGATGAACGACCTGTCCTTCGAGGTCCGCCGCGCTAACCCGGGCACGAAGCTCGACGCGGACATCGACTACCTGTTCTGGGTCGGCTGCGCCGGTGCGCTCGAAGACCGGTCGAAGAAGGTCACGGTCGCATTCGCCGAACTGCTGCACGTGGCCGGGGTGGAGTTCGCGGTGCTGGGACAGGCCGAGTCGTGCACCGGTGACCCGGCCCGTCGCCTGGGCAACGAGTTCCTGTTCCAGATGCAGGGCATGCAGAACGTCGAAACGCTGAACTCGATCACGCGTGCCGAGCCGCTGAAGATCGTCGCGACCTGCCCGCACTGCTTCAACACGATCGCGCGCGAGTACCCGCAGCTCGGCGGGCACTACGAGGTCGTCCATCACACCCAGCTGCTCGGCAAGCTCGTCGAGGAGGGCCGGCTCACGCCGGTCGAGCCGGTCGACAAGAACGTGACGTACCACGACCCGTGCTACCTGGGCCGGCACAACAAGGTGTACACGCCGCCGCGCGAGGTGCTCGCGTCCATCCCGGCGCTGAAGTCGCAGGAGATGCATCGCTGCAAGGACCGCGGCTTCTGCTGCGGCGCCGGCGGCGCGCGCTTCTGGATGGAGGAGAAGATCGGCAAGCGGATCAACCGCGAGCGCACCGACGAGGCGATCGGCCTCGACCCGGACGTGATCGGCACCGCCTGCCCGTTCTGCATGGTGATGCTCTCGGACGCGGTCGCCGAGAAGAAGGGCGACGGGTCGGCCAAGGAGCACGTCCAGGTGCTGGACGTCGCTCAACTGCTGCAGCAGTCGCTCACCGCCCCGGCCGCGCCCGCTACCGAACCGGAGCCCGCGCCGGAGCCGTCCGCCTGATCCGACCCGCTGCGGCTCGCGCCGCCGGGGTCGGTCAGGTCGGTCCGGTCAGGGCCGGTTCCCGCTGCTCGTCCGTCAGCGCACCCGTCGACGCTGCCGCCTGCCGGCCTCGCTCACCACGACGCCCAGGCCGAGCAGCAACGCGCCGAGCAGCAACAGTTGCCGGACAGGTACGCCGGTCTCGGCGAGGTCCCCGGTTCGGTGCGTATGCGCTGCGTCGACGCCGAGGCCACGGTTTTGGTTGCCGTCGTGACGCCCGGGCGTAACGGGACTCGCCGCGACGAGCGCCAGGCGCGACTGCGCGATCAGCCCTCGGTACTGCGCCGTGACCAGGTAGCTTCCCGGCCGGTGCGCTGTGCAACGCATACCGGAGCAGCGCGCACCGCTACCGGGACCGGGCGTGGACGGCGCGATGGTCAACGCGGCGCGCGCCGGCGCGGCCAGGGGATTGCCGTAGGCGTCTGTCACCTGCAGCGTGAACGCCTGCCAGTCACCCGGATGAATCTGGGCCCGGCCCGGCAGGAGCTGCACGTGCCGCGCCGGGCCGGCCTGCACCATGAGCTGCGCTGTCGCGACGACCGCGCCCTGGATGGCGACGGTTCTGCGAGCGAACGGACGGATCGCCGCCGCCGCGTCCGCCGCGCCGATGCTCGCGGTCACGGTGTGCTGTCCCGCAACTGTCGCGGTGCACGTCGACCCCGTGCATGACCCGTCCGGGCTGATCGAGAACGACACAGCGTCGGTCTTGTCGCCGAGATCGTTGCCGAACACGTCGAAGCCCTCGACGCTGAACGTCGTCGCATCGCCCGCCGTCACCGTCGTCGTGGCCGGCGAGACCACCAGGTGATCGAGCGCCCCGGGGGTCACCGTCAACGGCATGGACGTGCTCACCTCACCGACGGACGCGATCACCGTGTACGTGCCCGTCACCGTCGCGGTACATGTCGCACCGGCGCACGATCCGCCGGTCACGGCGAAGCTCGCTGCGTTGGTCTCGTCGCCCAGGCTGTTTCCGTACACGTCGAAACCCTCGGCGCTGAACGTCGTCGCATCGCCCGCCGTCACCGTCGCCGTCCCCGGCGAAACCACGAGGTACGCCAGCGGCCCGTGCAGCACGGTCAGCGCGGCGGTCGTGCTCACCGTGCCCACGGACGCCGTCACCGTCTGCGGCCCGGCCGCGGTGCTGGTGCAGGTCGCACCGGCGCACGACCCGCCGGTCACGGCGAAGCTTGCCGCGCTGGTCTGATCCCCCAGGTCGTTGTCGTAGACGTCGAAGCCCTCGACGCTGAACGACGTCGAATCGCCCGCCGTCACCGTCGCGCTACCCGGATCCATCACCAGGTGATCCAGCGGCGCGGGCACAACGATCAACGGCACCGAGTTGCTCACCGCACCGACGGTTGCGGTGACAGTGTGATCGCCGGCCACGGTCGCGGTGCACGTCGCACCGGTGCACGACCCGTCCGGGCTGATCGAGAACGACGCCACACCGGTCTTGTCACCCAGGTCGTTGCCGAACACGTCGAAGCCCTCGACGCTGAACGTGGCCGAGTCACCAGCCGTCATGCTGCCCGACCCGGGTTTGACCACCAGGTGATCCAGCGGAGCAGCCGTCACCGCTAACGGCACGGACGTGCTCACGCCCCCGACAGACGCGGTCACCGTGTGATCGCCCGCCACCGTCGCCGTGCACGCCGCACCCGTGCACGAACCATCCGGGCTGATCGAGAACGACGCCACACCCGTCTTGTCACCCAGGTCGTTGCCGAACACGTCCAAGCCCTCGACGCTGAACCTGGTCGAATCACCTGCCGTCATGCTGCCCGAACCAGGCGAGGCCACCAGGTACCCGAGCGCCCCGGGCTGCACCGTCAACGACGCGGTCCCGCTCGCCCCGCCGACGGCCGCGCTCACCGTGTGCTGACCGTCGCGGTTCGCGGTGCAGATCGCGCTGGTGCACCAACCGTCCGGCGAGATCGAGAACGACGCCGACCCGGTCTCGTCCCCGAGCGAGTTGCCGAACGCGTCGAAACCCTCGGCCGTGTAGGCCTGCGAGCTGCCCGCCGTCACCGTCGCCGTGCCTGGCGAGACCGCGAGGTGGTCCAGCGGCCCGGGCTGCACCGTCAACGACGCGGTCCCGCTCGCCCCGCCGACGGACGCGGTCACCGTCTGGCGTCCGGCCAGCCCGGCGGTGCAGGTGTCGCCTGTGCAGGAACCGCCGGCGAGACTGAAGATGGCCGAGCCGGTTTCGGGTCCCAAGTCGTTTCCGAACTGGTCGAAACCCTCGGCCGTGTAGGCCTGCGAACCGCCCGCCGTCACCGTCGCCGTACCCGGCGAGACCACGAGGTGGTTCAGCGGCCCGGGCTGCACCGTCAACGACGCGAACGCGTGCAGCCCGCCCAGGGCCGCGGTCACGGTGTGTTCGCCGGACCCGGTCGCGGTACACGTCGCCGCCTGACACGAGGCGCGGGCGCCGTCGATGGTCAACGTGGGGGCGCCCGCATCCACCCGGTTCCCGAAGGCGTCGAACCCGGCGACCGCGTAGGTCTGCGGGGCGCCGGCGGAAATGGTCGAGCTCGACGGCGTGACGGTCACGTAGCTCAGGTCGCCAGCGCTCACGTTCAGCGTGGCCGTGTCGGTATACCCGGCCGAGGACGCAGCCGTCACCGTCTGGCTACCCGCACTGGTCGGCGTGCACGCGAGACCGCTGCAGCTACCCGTCCCGTCCGGCAGGCTGAGGGTGGCGCCGGTGGCGGGGCCGAGGACGTCGCCGAAAGCGTCCACCGCGTCGACGGTGAACGTCACCGGCTGCCCTGCGGTCGTGCTGGCGGTCGACGGGCTGACCCGGATGCCGACCTGCGGGCCGAGGACCGGCACAAAGATGGTGTCCGCGGAGCCGGCCCTGTCGCCGACAGCGGGGTAGACGACGCTGATCGCGTGCGTGCCGCCCGATCCGATCGTCAGCTCGCAGTGCACGTCCTCAGCGATGTAATAGAGGTACTCGCATTGGGCCTGTTTCCCGTCCACCAACCAGTACGGGTTGACGTCGTATATGTGCGACCGCGGGTCGGTGTGCATGTGCGCCACGTACGTCACGGCCTGCCCGGGCGACACCGCGCCCGGGTCGTCGATCGTGATGGAGGTCGGGTAGGGGCTGCTGTCCGCCGGATGGACCAGCGTGCCGAACGTGGTCCTCGCGCTGACGGTTCCGCCGCCCGGCAACGTTGCAGTGCCGGTAACCGTGTGCTTCCCGTCGGCCTCGGGGATACACGCGGTGGCGAAGCAGGTGCCCTCCGGGTCAACCGTGTAGGTCACGCCCGTCGCGGGGCCGAGATCGTCGCCGCCGGCGTCGTACCAGTGGGCGGTGACGGTATCGGGCTCGCCGACCTCGACGCTGGACTGCGCGGCCTGGATGCGGAGATGGTCGGCGGGGCCGAGCGCCGTCAGCGTGGTCGAGGCCGTCGCGTAGTACTCGACGCAATCGCCGGTGCCCGCGCACACGTAGTCCTTGTCCTTGTCCGTTGCCGTCACGGTGTGCGGGCCGATCGAGGACGGGGTACAGGTCCAGAATGCCGACTGCGGCTCGCCGTTCACGTAGACGTACGACTTGACGCAGCTGCCGCCATCCATCGTCATGGTGACGAAGTCGCTGGCGTCGGTTACGTAGTCTGTGCCGAGGTCGGGGGTGTGCTTCTCGACGGTGATTCTCTGGCTCTGACCGAACTGCACCCGCGGCGAGTCGGGTACGAACTCCAGGTGCGGCCCCGCGATCTCGTCGGTGACGGTCACCGTGGCGGTCGCCGAACTGGGGGCGCTCGTGTTCCCGGTTGCATGCACCGGCGCGTAGCTCGCGGTGACCGTCCGCTGGCCGGACGTAGCGAAGGCCAGCTGAGTCGTCGCGTGGTCGGAGTTGTCGAGGTAAGCGACCCGGCTGGGGATGCCGGCGCTGCTGAAGGTGACCCGTCCGCCGGGCTCGCCACCGATCACCTGCACCGTGAAATCGCCGGTCTGGTAGCGCTCGAGCGTGCTGGGTGGGGAGACGAAGTCGGTTTCGGTGAGCTGGCCGACGTAGTACGGCAGCTGGGAGGAGGTGCTGGTCTGGTACCCGGCGCTGCCGGAGTAGGCCGCGGTGATGCCGTAGTCACCGATGGTGGTGAACACGGCCCCGGACGGAGTGCAGGTGGCCAAGCCGCCGGCGCCGACCGGACTGGCTCCGCACAGCGTCGTCCGCGTCCCGGCCGAGTCGATCATGGTGAACGCAACGGTCCCGGAGCCGTCGTTCGGGCTGACGGTCGCGGTGAACGTGGGCGCGAAGTCCTGGGCGCCGCCCGGCGCGGAGCTGGTGAGCGCCGTCGTCGTCGCCTGCGGCACCGAGAAGCTGACGGTGCCCGCGTCGCCGGGCGCCTGGCTCGCCGTGCTGTACGAGACGCCCGTCGCTGCCGGGCTCGCGCAGGACGCGCCGCCGCCGCCGCCGGCACCGCCGATCTGGGCGTGGCGGTCGTCGCTGCGGAAACCACCCGCGCCGGGAGCCCCGCCGCCGGTGAGGGTGACGCCGCAGTTCTCGTAGCCGCCGCCACCACCGCCACCGCCGCCACCCTGGGCGTCGACGGCGGCGCCACCGGTGCCGCCGGAGCGGTCGGAGTTCGCTCCGCCGCGCCCGCCGACGGCGCCGTCCTGCACCAGGCCGTACTGGTCCGAATACGACGTGCTGCCGCCGTCAGCAGGGTTCAATCCGCCCGCACCGCCCGCGCCGCCGTACACCTGGACGAACGCTGCCGAGCCGTTGACCTGGGTGTCGGCCTGACCGCCGCCGCCACCGCCACCGCCGCCGCCGGCCACGGCCAGGACGGTCCCGCTGGAGGTCTTGACCCAGGTGGCCGCACCGCCGGCGCCGCCGCCGCCGGTCGCGCTCGTCTCGGAGAGCGACTGGTTGCCTGTGCCACCGGCGCCGCCACCGAATTCGCCCCCGGTGGCCGAAGCGCCGAACCCGGTGCTCGCCGCGGCCGACTGGCCGCCGCCGCCGACGTAGTAGCTCAGCTGCTCGCCAGGAGTCACGGAGAAGTAGGCGCTGACCGTGCCGCCCGAGCCGCCCTTGCCACCAGCCTCGCCGATGTTCTCGCTGGTATGGGAATCACCGCCGTTGCCACCCGCGCCGCCGGTGGCCTCGATGCGGATCGTGGTCACTCCAGCCGGCACCGTGTACGTCCCGACCGCGCCCGTGTAGCCGTAGTCAGTTGGTTCCGCGAGGGCGGTCGCGGGCGCGGCCACGGCACCACTGCCCAGCAGCGCGGCGGCGCCGAGCACGGCGGCCGCCGCCAGCCGGACATGCCGGTGGGGCCGACCCCGGTCGGCCCCACCGGCATGTCTTCCAGCAACCCGGGCTCTCGCGCCCGGCCCCCGTCGTGCCCGCATTGATGCGATCCCCCTCGTCGAAAGCGCGCCAAGTCTCGCTGATCGGATGCGCCGGAAACATCATCAAGATGAGTGATCCTTTGCGCCGTGCAGGGGCAGCATGATGGCGGCGACGATGCCTCCTGGAGACAACATGGACGTAGTGATCACTTTCGCTCAGTACGTCCCGCCGGCCGGGGCGATCCGCCGGCCCGGGGAGGATCCGGTTGCCTTCAGCGGCCGCCTCGGACTCGTGCAGGCAATCGACGACCTGCTCGCACGGGCATCAGCTCTCGACGCCGGGACCGCGCAGCCGGGCCAGCTCGGCGGCGAGCTCGACGCGAGTCCGCAGTCCGAGCTTGGCCAGGACATGGGCGACGTGCGTAGCGACGGTGTACCTGGACACGACCAGCCGTGCGGCGATCTCGGGATTGGACAGCCCCTGCCCGGCTAGGTCGGCTACCCGGCGTTCACTGGCGGTCAGCGACTCCCACCCCGTCGTCGCCCTGGTACGCCTTCCCCGAGGCGACGGGCGCATGCCGGCTGCCCGCAGCGCGCTGCGCAGCCGGTTCGCATCACGGCTCGCGCCGAGTGACTCGTAGCCGGACAGCGCCGCGGCGGCCAGCTGCCTGGCGTCCTGGGCACGCCCCGCCCTCGCCAGCGCCAGCGCGGCTGCCTCCTGCGCGAGCGCGCGCGGCAGTGGCCGCGACGACTCACGGCGCGCAGCCGCGGCGAGGGCATCGAGGTCGCCATGTGCCAGCGCGGTGCAGTGTGCAGCCAGGGCCTGCAGCGAGTCGACGTGCGGATTCCGCTCGGCCAACTCCGCGATCGCAGCGGCCACCTCGCGCATCCCGTTCCGGTCGTCCGCGGCCGCGAGCATGCGCATGAGATCCGGCGCCAGGGACGGCTGCTCGCTGCGCATGGGGGCAGCCGTCACGGTCTGCCATGCCTCGCGCATGAGATCCAGCGCGGCCTCGGGCTCGCCGCGCGACTCCGCCAGGAGCGCGTCGACCAGTCCGATCCAGCCCAGCTTGAACGCCTGAGCCCCCGCGGCCTGATGTTCACGCGCACGATCGAGAAGCTGCGCGGCCCGAGTCAGCCCGCCGCGGCGCGCGTGGATCAGCGCCTGCATTGTCAGGGCGTCCACCTGCCAGCCGGTGCCGGCTCGCGCCGCGAGGTCGGTGGCCGTCTCGAACTCGGCCAGCGCGTCGTCCCACTCGCCGGCGAGCAGGGCAAGGTAGCCGGCGTAGTTCGGCACCATCGTCAACGCCGGCCACATGCCCAGCCGCTCGTACGTGCGCCGGGCGGCGGCGATGGCGCGGCGCGCGTCATCGAGCTGGTCACAATCCGCCAGGGCGAGGGCCTGCGCGGTCAGCGGCGTGGACTCGTGCGCCTCGGTCGTGTCCGTGCGCACCGCGACCCGGACGGCCTCGGCGACGACGTCCCGGCACGTGGTGAACTCGCCACGGAACGACTCGGCGTGGCCGCGCACCAGCAGTGCTTGCACGAGCGCCGCCGGATGGTCCGCGGCTTCTGCGGCCGCGCGGACCTCTTCGGCGGCGTCCGCCATAGCCGCGACATCGCGCGCGAACATCGGGCCGAGGAGTAGCCAGGACTGTGCGCGAGCGCGTGCGCGTGCCGGCAGTCTGGTCAGCTGCGCGGTGCGCGCCGCCTGCTCCAGCACCTCAGCCACCCGTCCTTGCCGCATTAGCGCGTCCGTGAGGCACAGCCGCACCGTGCTCTCCAGCTCCGGATCGGCCGTGTCCTCGAGCAACCGGCGGCACAGCGATTCGGCCTCGCCCAGCCGGCCGGAGGCGACCTGGACGAGGGCCAGCTGCGCCTCGACGCGGGGGCGCTGGGAGAAGTTGGGCGGCATCAGGCGCAGGGCCGCGTCCAGCAGTTCGACGGCCATGTCGGGCGCCCGCGGCGCCGCCTCGTCGGCCAGCTGCCTCAGCCAGCCGACCGCGTCCAGGTCACCGGGCCGAGCGCCGCGGAGCACGTGCTCGCATACCGTGTTGAGCGGGCCGCCGGCCGCGGCGAGCGCGCGAGCGAAGTCAGCGTGCAAACCCTGCCGCACGCTGACAGGAAGGTCGTCGTAGAGCGCCTCGTAGACGACGTCGTGCTCGAAGCTGAACTGCTCGCCGTCCACCTGCAGGACGCCCGCGGTGGCCGCTTCGCGCAGGGCCGGCCAGAGCGCGGCGACGCCGCGCCCGGTGAGCAGCGCCAGGTCCGCGACCGAGAAGGACGAACCAAGCACCGACGCCAGCACCAGGGTCTCCTGCGCTGCCGGAGTCAGGCGGCTCAACCAGCTGATCACGGCAGGCCGCAGCGAGATCGGCGGCGACTCGGCACCGGTGCGGGCCACGCCGTCGGGCCCGACGGCAACCGCGCCCTCCGCCGCCAGCGCGCGGACGAGCAACGAGACGAGCAGCGGATTCCCACCGCATCGCTCTGCCAGAGCGGTCAGGCGCCGCCCGGGCCGCCCGCCGACGAGAATCCCCGCCAGCCGCTCGCATGCATCGTCCCGCAGCGGCGCGATGCGAACTCGGACGGCGCCGGATCCGGCCGACCGGTCGATCAGCCGGTCCAGCGGCCGGGAGCGCGCCATGCGTACCGCACCGATCAACGCGACCGGCAACTCGGCGAGCTCGACCGCATAACGGGCGAGGAAGCCGACCGACGCGATGTCCGCCCACTGCAGGTCGTCGAGCACGAGCAGTAGCGGGCCGTCCGAGCACGCCTCGGTGATCAAGTCGAACAGCAACTCGTCCACGCGGAACTGCAGTGTCCCCGCGCCCGCATCGATCCGGTCCGGGCTCTCCGCCGGAGCCTGCAGGCGCAACAGCGCCGCGGCCTCACCTGCCCGGCCGGCGGCGCGGGGCGAGACACCCAGGCAGTCCGCAATCACCCCGAACGGGCGGTGCGTGTCCAGTTCCCGAGCAGCGGCGCCGCGCACCGCGAAGCCGCGCTCGCGCGCATCGGCCACGACCAGCTCGAGCAGGTAGGACTTCCCGATGCCGGCCTCGCCCTCCAGCCAGGCCACCTGCCCGATCCCGGCGGCCGCGGAGTCGAGCACCGCGCGCAGCAGCTCGAGCTCGCGTTCCCGCCCGACCCGGTCGCTCGGATGCCCGCCGACCAATATCGTCACTCTTCGAGTTTCACATCACGGGGACGCACGATGATCACCGGTCGGAGCAGCGCGTCTACCCCGCAGTTCGCAGCCACCGGTGATCGGATGACTGAGAGATGGCCCCTCCCAACAGGTGAGCACGGGCCCGGGTCAGTAGCGTCTGGAATGTGGCAGATCGCGAGCGTTTGCAGCTGGGCCGGGACAAACGGCGGCCGGCCCCGCGCCCGCGCGTCGAGGGTGGCCCGGTGAAGCGCTTCGTGGCGTGGAACAAGCACCGGCGCGCCGTGAAGAAGCGCCGGCTGGCCAAGATGAGCCGTCCGAAGCGGGTGCTGCGCCGCGTCGGCATCGCCGGTACTTGGGTGCTCGCGCTGATCACCGTGGCCCTGCTCGGTTTCGTCGCGCTGTTCTACGCCTTCAGCAACGTGCCCAGCCCGCAGAGCCTGCCGCTCGCGCAGACGGCGGTGATCCAGTACTCGGACGGAACCACGCTGGCCAAGATAGGCACAGTGAACCGCACCGCGGTGAGCCTCGACCAGGTGCCGGTACAGGTGCGCTGGGACGTCGTGGCCGCCGAGGACCGCAACTTCTACAGCGAGCCCGGCGTCTCGATCAGGGGCACGCTGCGGGCGGTCATCTCCGACCTCACCGGCGGCGACACACAGGGCGGTTCGGGCATCGCGCAGCAGTATGCGAAGAACGCCTACCTGTCGGACGCGCGCACGCTCACCCGCAAGGTCAAGGAGTTGATGATCGCGCTGAAACTCTCGCGCGAGTACAGCAAGGACCAGATCCTCGAGTTCTACCTGAACACCGTCTACTTCGGCCGCGGCGCGTACGGCATCCAGGCCGCCGCGCAGACGTTCTTCGGCGAGGACGTCAGCAAGCTGACCGTCTCGCAGGGCGCCCTGCTCGCGGCGCTGCTGCGCGCGCCCAGCTACTACGACCCGGCCGCGAACCCGCAGCAGGCCAGGGCCCGGTGGCAGTACGTGATCGACGGCATGGTCAGCATCGGACGGCTCACGCAGGCGCAGGCGAACGCGCTGAGGTTCCCGAAGACGAAGCCGGCGTCGGACACCGCGCAGCTCGGCGCGTCCGGCTGGAAACAGCTGATCGTGTACCGGGTGATCCAGGAGCTGAAGGCGAACGGCGTCAGCGAGTCCGCGATCAACCAGCGGGGGCTGGTGATCCGCACGACGATCAACCGCCACGCGCAGCACGCTGCCCTGCTCGCGATCAACCAGACGTTCGCGCACCTGACCAAGAAGCAGAAGAATCTGAAGAACGCGCTGGTCGCGGTGGACCCGAAGTCCGGGGCGGTGCTGGCCTACTACGGCGGCAAGAACGGCAAGGACTACAACGGCAAGATCGACAACTTCGACTACGCCGGCATCGGTACGCGCCCGCCCGGTTCGTCGTTCAAGCCGTACACGCTCGCGACCGTGCTGACGCAGACGCTGAAGAAGACGAAGAACAAGCCGAAGCTGACGATCGACAGCTACGTCGACGGCAGCTACAAGGTCAAGATCGAGGGCCGGACGATCCAGAATGACCCGGGCGACGAGAGCCTGAGCGGCCCGTCGGTGACGATCGCCAACGCGATGAAGTGGTCGCTGAACACGACGTTCGACCAGCTCGCCGAGCAAGCCGGCCCGGCGAACGTCGCCACGATCGCGCACGCAATGGGCATCCCCGAGAAGGACACGAACGGCAACCCGCTGCTCGTCGGTTCCAACGGCAAGACCGGGTTCGGCATCGGCATCGGCGACTACCCGGTCAGCCCGATCGACCAGGCGGTCGGCTTCGCGACCTTGGACAACGGCGGGACGGCGAACGCCGCCTACTTCGTGCAGAGTGCGACCGACTCCGACGGCAACCTCGTCTACAAGCACAAGGCCGACCCGCACCGAGCGCTGGACCCGAAGGTGGCCAACGACGTCACCCTCACGCTCGAGCCGGTGGCCGAGTGGTCGCACGACGGCCTCGCGAACGGACGGACCTCGGCGGCCAAAACGGGTACCGAGGGCATCTTCAACGACCCGAACGGCAACAACAGCGACGCCTGGATGGTCGGCTTCACGCCGCAGGTCAGCGCCGCGGTCTGGACGGGCAGCGGCAACTCGACCACGCCGATCTACAACTCGGCCGGCTACCCGGAGTACGGCGCCGACCTGCCGGGCAAGACGTGGAAGCTGTTCATGGACACGTACCTGGCGAACAAGCCCGACCTGCCGATGCCGACGAAGCAGATGATCACCAACGGCAACGACATCGCGACCCCGCCGGCTTCGAACAGCGCCCCGGCCACGCACTCGGCGAGCGCGCCCCCGTCCAACGCCTCGACCTCGCCCGCCGCGCCGACGACGTCGGCCACCAGCTCGGCACCGGTGCAGCCGACCGCCCCGGCAACGGCGCCGTCGAGCTCGATACCGCCCAGCACGACCGAGCCGACGTCGACGTGCACGCCGAGCGTGCTGCATCCCTGTCCGTGATCGCTACCTGCCGCTGACACCGGGCAGGCCGTGCCAGGATGACGCGGTGACGATGGAGGCCGACACGCAGCCGCCGAGCCCGGCACCGTCCGACGCGAGGCCGTCGGCCTCGGCTCCGTCGGGCCCGGTGCCGTCCGCGCAGCTCCCGAGCAGGTCGGACCCGACCGCCTCGCGCGCCAGCCGGATCGTCGGCGGCGCCTGGGGCCGTTACGCCGCGGTGTCCGCTACCTCCTGGTGGACCCCGCGGCGCACCGTCATGGCTCTCACCGGGCTCACCCTGCTGCTGGCCTTCGCGCAGAAGTCCCCGTGCGCGACAGGCGAATGGACCGGATACAAGCAGTACACGCACGCCTGCTACTCCGACGTCGTCCCGCTCT
Source organism: Jatrophihabitantaceae bacterium (assembly GCA_035765515.1). Lineage (GTDB taxonomy): Bacteria > Actinomycetota > Actinomycetes > Mycobacteriales > Jatrophihabitantaceae > DASRSS01. Next base: position 31,646 of record DASTXN010000141.1, read on the forward strand.
GGAGCGACGAGCGGCTGGACGTCGGCGCGGTCCCCTACCGGGACACGAACGTCGAATACCCCGTGCTCACCGGCGGGTTCATGTGGCTGACCGCCGAGCTGACCCGGCTGGTGCACTCCCTCGTCCCGTCCTGGCAAGACCTGGTCGTCTTCGGGGTGCTGACCTCGATCCTGCTCGCGATGTGCGCGCTGTTCGTCACCGCGTCCACCGCCGCGACCGCGCGCAGCCGCCCGTACGACGCGGCGATCTTCGCGCTGTCGCCGCTGCTGATCTTCCACGCCTTCACCAACTGGGACCTGCTGGCGATGGCGTTCACCAGCGGCGCGCTGTGGGCGTGGTCGCGGCGCAAACCGGTGCTGGCCGGGACCATGATCGGGCTCGGCACCGCGGCGAAGTTGTATCCGGTGTTCCTGCTGGTGGCGCTGCTGATCCTGGCCTGGCGCACCCGGCGCTGGTCCGGGTTCGGCTGGGCGACGGCCGCCGCGGCCGCCTGCTGGGCGGCGGTCAACGTGCCGATCGCGCTCGCCTATCACCAGGGGTGGTGGGCGTTCTACCAGTTCAGCATCGACCGGGCGACCGAGCGCAGCACGGTGTGGGCGATCGGCAAGACGATCTTCTCCG
>DASTXN010000142.1:0-12415 GCA_035765515.1 Jatrophihabitantaceae bacterium
CGGTGTTCCATGACGACCAGCACGGCACCGCGATCGTCGTCCTCGCCGCGTTGCGCAACGCGGCTCGCGTGACCGGGCGCTCGCTGGGCGAGCTCCGCGTGGTCGTGTCCGGTGCGGGCGCGGCGGGCGTCGCGTGCACGAAGATCCTGTTGGCGGCGGGCATCGGCGACATCGCGGTGTCCGACTCGCGCGGCATTCTGCACCTCGGACGTGATGGGCTGACGTCCGTCAAGGCCGAGCTCGCGGCGTCCACGAACAAGGCCGCGCTGACCGGCTCGATGGTCGATGCGATGGCCGGCGCCGATGTGTTCCTCGGCCTCAGTGCCGGCGCGGTGGACGAGGACGCCGTCGCCACGATGGCGCCGCACGCGATCATCTTCGCGCTGGCGAACCCGAACCCCGAGGTGCAGCCGGACGTCGCGCACCGGCACGCGGACGTCGTCGCGACCGGCCGCAGCGATTACCCGAATCAGATCAACAACGTGCTCGCGTTCCCGGGTGTCTTCGCCGGCGCGTTCGACGCGGGCGCCACGGCGATCACCGAGAACATGAAGCTCGCCGCGGCCGCCGCGATCGGTGACGTCGTCGGTGATGCGCTCACACCTGAGTACATCGTGCCGACGCCGTTCGACTCGCGGGTCGCGCCGGCCGTGGCCGAGGCTGTCGCGAAGCAGGCGCGCGAGGACGGCGTCGCTACGGCTTAGGCGACCACGAGCTGGCGGGGGCCGATGCCGCCGGAGCGGTCCAGTTGGGACCAGACCCCGGCCAGCCGGCGCACCGCTTCGTCCAGCTGCGCGACGGGCTGCGAGAACGGCAGCCGCAGGAACCGTTCGAGCGTGCCGTCGACGCCGAAGCGCGAACCGGGCACGAGGACGACACCGGCGGGCAGCGCCATGAGCGTGAGCGGCGTGGACAGCGGCGCGTCCAACTCGACCCACAGCGACAGGCCGCCGCGCGGCTCTGTCGTCCGCCACTGCGGCAGCTCGCGGGCGAGCGCGGCGAGCAAGGCGTCGCGCTGCGGCCGCAGCTGGGCGAGCCGTGCGGCGAGGATCGCGTCGAGGTCGGCGAACAGCTCGGCCGCGACCAGCTGGTCCAGCACCGGGCCGCCCAGGTCGATCGAGGCACGCAGCGCGGCCAGGCGCGAGATCATCTCGGCGGACGCGCGCACCCAGCCGATCCGCAGGCCGCCCCAGACCGGCTTGGACAGTGAGCCGATGCTGATCACGGTCGGGTCGATCGCCGCGCAGGGACGTTCGTCCGGCCCGAACCCGAACCCGACGAACGACTCGTCGACGATCACGGTCGTGCCGGTCTGTCGCGCGGTGCGCAGGACCGCCCGGCGCGCGGCCTCGTCCACAAGAGCGCCCGTGGGGTTGTGGAAGTCGGGTGTGAGGCAGGCCAGTCGCGGCGCGGCCTGGCGCAGCGTCGCCTGCATCTGGTCGACCTGCCATCCGCCGCTCCCACCCGCGGCCATCGGCACCGGGACGAGTCGCGCACCGGCGGCGCGGACCGCGTCCAGCGCGCCCGGATACGTCGGCAGTTCGGTGAGGACGCGGTCACCCGGGCCCAGCAGCAGCCGCAGCAGCAGGTCCACTCCGTGCAGCGCTCCGCTGGTGATCAACACCTGTTCCGGCGCGGTCGGTACGCCGCGTGCGCTGTACCGCGCCGCGACGGCCGTCCGCAGCACAGCCAGTCCGGCCGGGTCGTAGCCGTCGCCGCAGGCGTACGGCGCGAGCTTGGCGGCCGCGCGTTCGACGGCCGGCGCGACGACACCGGGGGGAGCGGGCAGCGCGGCACACGACAGGTCGATGACGTCCTCCGGCGCGGCGCTGGTGGGTGACCACCTGGCCAGCGACTGGCGCGGTCGCGAACCAGGCGGCACGGTGACGAAGCTGCCCGATCCGGTGCGGCTGGTCAGGTACCCGCCGGTGCGCAGCGCGTCGTAGGCGGCGGTCACGGTAGCCCGGCTCAGCCGCAGCGCGTCGGCGAGTTCGCGCTCGGACGGCAACCGGGTCTCCGTCGCGATCCGGCCGTCGAGCACGAGGGCGGTGATGGCATCACCGAGCGCGGAGTAGACCGGTCCGGGCAGCGCGTTCAGGTCGGGCAGCAGCGCCGCCAGCGCGCGACCGCCGATCCGGGAGACAGGAGCCATGCTGCCCATCGTGGCACACATTGGCCTGGGACGGTACGGCCAATTTTCGGTGATTGGCCGGGGAAACTCGCTGGCAGGGCCTGGCAGGCTGGGGCGCGTGGCCCGCAGTGGACTCCCGCGACGCCTGCTCCAGCTCTACATTGGCCTGGCCTGTTACGGGTTGGCCGGCGCGCTGCAGGTCCGCTCGGGGCTCGGGCTGGATCCCTGGGACGTGTTCCACCAGGGCCTGTCCCGGCATCTCGGGCTCGCGATCGGCACGGTCGTGATCATCGTCGGGGCGGCCGTCCTGCTGCTGTGGATCCCGCTGCGTCAGCTGCCCGGGCTGGGCACGCTCAGCAACGTGGTGCTCATCGGGGTCTCCATGAACCTGAGCCTGCAGTGGTTGCCGCACGTGCACGCGATGGCGTGGCGCATCGCGGACATGGTCGCCGGCATCGTGCTGTGCGGCATGGCGACCGGCATGTACATCGGCGCCCACTTCGGGCCCGGACCGCGGGACGGGCTGATGACCGGCCTCGCGCGGCGGACCGGACGCTCGATCCGGCTCACGCGCACCTGCCTGGAATTGACCGTGCTTGCCGTCGGCTGGCTGCTCGGCGGCACCGTCGGCGTCGGCACGGTCGCGTTCGCCGCTGCGATCGGCCCGCTGGCTCAGCTCTTCATGCGACTGTTCGACGTCGAACCGGTCAGTCGAGGTCCCCGTCCAGATCGTCGTCCAGATCGTCGTCAACCCGGGCGAGCCAGGTGGCGAGTCGGTCGACCGGCGTCTCGAACTCCGGATGCAGGTCCACGAACGCCTGCAGGCGCAGTGCCACCCACTCCAGGCTGACCTGCTCCTGGCCGCGGCGTTCGGTCAGCTCCTCGATGCCGCGATCGGTGAAGTACATCGCCGCCCCCGCTCAGGCGAACGCGCCGGCGATGATCTCCCGCTGCTGCGCCTCGTGCCGGCTCAGCGAGCCGACCGCCGGCGAGGCCGAGGCCTTGCGGGACACGCGCAGCAGCGGCCGGTTGTCGCCGGCAGCCTGCAGCTGCTCGGGCAGGTTCAGCGCCACGAACGGCCAGGCACCCTGGTTCGCCGGCTCCTCCTGCACCCACACCAGCTGCGCGCCGGGGTAGCGGCCGAGCTCGGCCACCAACTCATTGGCCGGCAGCGGGTAGAGCTGCTCCAGGCGCACGATCGCGACGTCCGAGCGGCCCTGCTCCTCGCGCGCGTGCGCCAGGTCGTAGTAGACCTTGCCCGAGCACAGCAGGACGCGCTTCACGCTCGCCGGGTCGGCACCGGGGTCGCCGAGCACCGGTGAGAAGGTGCCGCTGGTGAACTCGTCCAGCTGGCTGACCGCGGCCTTCAGGCGCAGCAGCGACTTCGGCGTGAACGCGATCAGCGGGCGGCGGACCCAGCTCAGGCCCTGGCGGCGCAGCAGGTGGAAGTAGTTCGCCGGCGACGAGCACATCGCGATCGTCATGTTGTTCTCGCCGGCCAGCTGCAGGAACCGCTCGGGGCGGCCGGACGAGTGGTCCGGCCCCTGGCCCTCGTAGCCGTGCGGCAGCAGCAGCGACACCGCCGAGCGCTGTCCCCACTTGGCCTCGCCGGAGGCGATGAACTCGTCGATGATCGTCTGCGCGCCGTCGGCGAAGTCACCGAACTGCGCCTCCCAGCAGACCAGCGCGTCGTCGCGGACGACCGAGTAGCCGTACTCGAAGCCCATCGCCGCGTATTCGCTCAGCAGCGAGTCGTACACCCAGAAGGGCGCCTGGTCGTCGGTCAGTTCGCGCAGCGGCGTGTACTCCGCCCCGCTGTTGCGGTCGATCAGCGTCGCGTGCCGCTGCGTGAACGTGCCGCGGCGCGAGTCCTGACCGGCCAGCCGGACGGCGCGTCCCTCCATCACCAGCGCGCCGAACGCGAACAGCTCGGCGGTGGCCCAGTCGACGTTGCCGTTGCTGGCCATCGCGACGCGCCGGTCGATCTGGGGCTTGAGTCGCGGGTGCACGGTGAATCCGGCGGGTGGGTTCGCGTACGCGTCCGCGATCCGCTTGAGGACGTCCGGGCTGACCGCGGTGGTGACCTGCTGCGAGGGCGTGACCCGTTCGATGTCCTGCTCCGGCGCAGCGGTGCCCGAGGCGTTGCGCGTCTCGACGAACACCTTCTCCAGCTGCGCCTGGAAGTCCTTCAGCGCTGCCTCGGCGTCCTCGAGCGTGATGTCGCCGCGTCCGACGAGCGCCTCGGTGTAGAGCTTTCGGACGCTGCGCTTGCCGTCGATGATGTCGTACATCTGCGGCTGCGTGAACGACGGGTTGTCGGCCTCGTTGTGGCCGCGGCGCCGGTAACACACCATGTCGATGACGACGTCCTTGCGGAACTCGCGGCGGTACTCGACGGCCAGCTTGGCGACCCGCACGCAGGCTTCCGGGTCGTCGCCGTTCACGTGGAAGATCGGCGCCGCGATCATGCGCGCGATGTCCGTGCAGTACAGCGAGGAGCGCGACGCGGACGGCGACGTGGTGAAGCCGACCTGGTTGTTCACGACCACGTGCACCGTGCCGCCGGTGCGGTAGCCGCGCAGCTGCGACAGGTTCAGCGTCTCGGCCACCACGCCCTGGCCGGCGAACGCTGCGTCGCCGTGCAGCAGCACGGGCAACACCGTGTAGCCGTCCTCGCCCTTGTTCAGCAGGTCCTGCTTGGCGCGGACGATGCCCTCGAGCACCGGGTCGACCGCCTCCAGGTGGGACGGGTTCGCGGTGAGGGACACGGCGATCTCGCCGCCGTCGGGCGCGTGGAACGTCCCGTCCGCGCCGAGGTGGTACTTGACGTCACCGGAGCCCTGCGCGGTGCCCGGGTCGATGTTGCCCTCGAACTCGTTGAAGATCTTGGCGTACGGCTTGCCGACGATGTTGGCGAGCACGTTGAGCCGCCCGCGGTGCGGCATCCCGATGACGACCTCGTCCAGCTGCTCGCGGGTGGCCTCGGCCAGGACCGCGTCCAGCAGCGCGATGACGGTCTCGCCACCCTCCAGGCTGAACCGCTTCTGGCCGACGTACTTGGTCTGCAGGAACGTCTCGAACGCCTCGGCCACGTTGAGCCGGCCAAGGATGTGCAGCTGCTCCTCGCGGCTCGGCTGGCCGTGCTTGACCTCGACCCGCTCCTGCAGCCAGCGGCGCTGCTCCGGGTCGGTGATGTGCATGTACTCGACGCCGACGCGCCGGCAGTACGCGTCGCGCAGCACGCCCAGGATGTCGCGCAGCTTCATCAGCTTCTCGCCGGCGAAGCCGTCGACCGGGAACTCGCGGTCCAGGTCCCAGAGGGTGAGCCCGTGCCGGGTGATGTCCAGGTCCGGGTGCGTGCGGACGGTGAACTCGAGCGGATCGGTGTCGGCCATCAGGTGGCCGTTGCTGCGGTAGGCGTTGATCAGCTCGATCACGCGGGCGTTCTTGTCGATCTGGCCCTCGTGGCGCGTGTCGCGGTCGACCAGCCAGCGGACCGGCTCGTAGGGGATCTTCAGCGCGGCGAAGATCTCGTCGTAGAACTCGTCGGCCAGCAGCAGCTCGTGCACGCGGCGCAGGAACTCGCCGGACTGCGCGCCCTGGATGATGCGGTGGTCGTAGGTCGAGGTGAGCGTGATGATCTTGCTGATCGCACGGGCGGTGAGCATCTCGTCGCTCATGCCGCTGAACTCGGCCGGGTACTCCATGGCTCCCACGCCGATGATCGCGCCCTGGCCGGCCATCAGCCGCGGGACGGAGTGGTTGGTGCCGATCGTGCCCGGGTTCGTCAGCGTGATCGTCGTGCCGGCGAAGTCGTCGGTCGTCAGCTTGCCGGCGCGGGCGCGGCGGATGATGTCCTCGTAGGCGTTCCAGAACGCGGCGAAGTCCATCGTCTCGGAGGCCTTGATCGAGGCCACGACCAGCGAGCGGGAGCCGTCCTTGCCGGGCAGGTCGATCGCCAGGCCGAAGTTGATGTGCTCGGGCGAGATCAGCGTCGGTTTGCCGTCCACCTCGGCGAAGTGGTTGTTCATCTCCGGGAAGTCGCGGACGGCGCGCACGACCGCGTACCCGATCAGGTGCGTGAAGCTGACCTTGCCGCCGCGGGAGCGTCGCAGGTGGTTGTTCAGCACGACCCGGTTGTCGGCCAGCAGCTTCGCCGGCACGGCGCGCACGCTGGTCGCCGTGGGCAGCGCGAGCGAGGCCTGCATGTTCGCGACGACCCGCGAGGCCGCGCCCCGCAACGGCGTGGCCTTCTCGGCCGTGGCGTCCGCCGGGGGAGTCGGGGGCGCGGGCTGCTTCGGTGCCGGGGCCGGCTTGTCCGCCGGCCTGCCAGTGTCAGCGGGCTCGGGCGTCGCGGCCGGCTTGGCGCCGTTGGTTTGGACGGGGGTCGTGGCGGGCGAGGCCTGGGGGTCGGTGCCCGGCGTCGCCGGCGGCTTGCCGGCGTCGCCGGTGGGCTTGGCGGCCTCTGGCGTCATGTCCGAGCGGGTGGCCGCGGGCGTGGCGGCCGGGACGCTCTGGGTGCTGGAGCCGCTGGAGTTCAGGGGCCGATAGTCGGCGAAGAAGTCGTGCCAGGCCTCGTCCACGCTGTCCGGATCGGACTTGAACCGCTCGTACAACTCCTCGACGAGCCATTCGTTGGCACCGAAGTCGCCGGGGGTGAGGGAGGGGTCGCTTCCAGTCGACTGTTCAGTCGTCGCCACTGTGCCTGGCCATTCTCGTGTCAGAGTTGTCGGCGGTCGTCCGTGCCAGCAGTCAAGGTTACGCGGCGCGACACGCCGAGGCATGCGCAGCGCGCCGCAGTGTGGGCGATCAGACGCCGGCGAGCTCGGGGATGACCCGGCTCGCGAACAGCTCCGCGCTGCCACGGTCGTAGGCGAGGTCGACGAAGTTGGTGATCGCGTAGCTCAGGCCCATCTCAGCGGCCTCGTGCAGCCGCTGGACGATCAGCTCCGGCGTGCCGACCAGCGGGCCGGACTCGAACATGTTGCGATAGCGCTCGAGCTGGTCGGCGGGCACGAGCGGTTCGTAGTGGGCGACGATCCAGGCGAGCTTGTCCCGGACGTCCTTGTCCGTCTCGCCGATCACCACGTTGTAGTTGCCGCTGCGGACGATCTCGCCGAAGTCGCGGCCGACGGCCTTGCAGTGCTCGGCCAGGATCTCGGACTTGTGTCGGAACGTTTCGGGCGTCGCGTCGAAGTTGGTGTAGTCGGCGTACTTGGCGGCGATGCGCAGCGTCTTCTTCTCGCCGCCGCCGGCGATCCAGAGCGGGATGCCCCCGTCCTGGACCGGCAGCGGGCGGCAGATCGCGCCGTCCACCTGGTAGTGCTTGCCGGCGAGCGTGCTGACGCCTTCCGTCCAGGCCTGGCGCATGATCTGCACGCCCTCGTCGAGCATGCCGAGCCGCTCGCCCGCGGTGGGGAAGCCGTAGCCGTATGCACGCCACTCGTGCTCGTACCAGCCGCCGCCGATGCCCATCTCGACGCGCCCGGCGCTGACGTGGTCGACGGTCGCGGCGACCTTGGCCAGGTAGGCGGGGTTGCGGTAGCCCATACAGGTGCACATCTGTCCGAGCCGGACGCGCCGGGTGGACGCCGCGAAGGCCGCCATCAACGTCCACGCCTCGTGGGTGGCCTCCTCGGTCGGGACCGGGACGGTGTGGAAGTGGTCGTAGACCCACAGTGACTCCCACGGTCCGTCGTCCGCCCACTGCGCGAGGTCGCGCATGACGTCCCAGTGCCGGTCGGGGTCGATGCCGGCGAGGTCGAGCCGCCAGCCCTGCGGGATGAAGGTTCCGAAGCGCATGGACTCCACCCTATGGTTGCCCGGATGGAGTTGTCTGCGGCGCGCGAGTTGTTTGCCGGTGCGCGAGTCGCCCGGCTGGCCACCGTCCGGCCCGGCGGGCGCCCGCACCTGGTGCCGATCGTGTTCGCGATGGACGGCGACGTGATCGTGACCGCCGTCGACGACGCGAAGGCGAAGCGCACGCGGGCGTTGACCCGGTTGGCGAACATCGCCGCCGAGCCGCGGGTCAGCGTGCTCGCCGACCACTTCGACGAGGACTGGTCACAGCTGTGGTGGGTGCGCGCCGACGGGGTCGCCGTAGTCGTTGACCGGGATGCGGACGCGATCGCGCTGCTGGCGGATCGGTATCGGCAGTACCGCGAGCAGCTGCCACCCGGCCCGGTGATCAGGATTCAGGTGGATCGCTGGACCGGCTGGGCGGCGGAGTAGACGTGAGCACGTCGCGTCGCGCCTTCTGAGCAAACCGGCCACTGCCGCCGCCCGCGCGGCCCGAGATGGGTGCCCCGAGCTAGAAGGTCGGCTTCTCGTCGTCAGCCTTCATCGGTGGTGTCGTTTTTGATCTTCGAGGTGTTGTCGACGGGGTAGCTGGCCGGCGGGACTGTGTAGGTGTGTCCGGTGGGTGAGGTCCAGGTCGTGGTTCCGTCTTGCTCGCGGACGAGAGTCCAGCCGCCATCATGGATCCCGTAGTGGATCCTCCCCCGCAAGCGGGAGGTACCCCCAGCAGGTCGGGACCAGGTTGGCGGCGTTGGTTTCGCCGCCGCGGCTCCACCACTGCACGTGGTGCAGATCGGACTTCGCGGCCGGACGCTCACATCCGGGCGCCCTGCAGGTGCGGTCGCGGGCGATGACGAATTGGGCCAGGTCGGCCGGCGGTTCGTAGGTGCTGCGGCCGTAATCGACCAGATGGCCGAGTTCGTCGGTAACCAGGCGCCGCGAGGTGCCGGACGGGTCGGCCGCCAGCCAGTGGGGGTCCCCCCGCCAGTGAAGGCGTAGCCGGCGGGGGAGCGCGAGGTCGGCCGGGACCGGCCCGTAGCCGTCGATCTCAGCCGGTTGTTCGTCCATGCCGAGCAGCGTCGACAGCGCCACCGAGACGTTGATCTGCGGACGCAGCCCGTGATACCGCGGCGCCTGCGCCCCTGACCGGGTCGCCAGGCCCGCGTCCATTTTGATCTTCACCCTGGTGTCCGGGTCGGTCGCCTCGTCGGTACCGTCGCGGTCCGTCGTGTCCTTTTTGATCTTCACGCCCTCATCGGTGCCGGGTTCTTCCCCGCATCCCGTGTCCTTTTTGATCTTCACGCCGGCGGGTGCGTCGCCGTTGAGGTAGTCGGCGCAGATCTGCACCAGTCCGTCCGCGCGCCGTTGCGCCTTGGTCCGCGGATCGTCGACGGTGCGGATCTGGTCGGATTTGGCGTCCACGGCGGCGGCGACCGTGGCCGCACCTTCGGCCGGAAGCGGCGCACCGACATACGCCATGCCGTTGTCTTGCGGGATGACCCACACGTCGCGGTCTTCGGCGGCGCGGGCGGCTTTCTCTGCGGCGCTGCGCGGGTCGGCCTCGATGCCGGCCCGGCGCAGCTTGCGGCGGAAGGAGGCCATCGTTGGACCCGGGTCGCTGATCCGCTCGGGCTCGGGCAGGACTGCTGTCTCGACTTCGCGGGCGGCGGTGTCGTCCAACGTGCGGACGGTATCCACCACGGCGGTCGCGTGCCGCGCGCTCAACCGGCCTTGCTCCAACGCTGCCAGGGTGTCCGGCAGGCGGTGCACCAGATCGGATGCCGTGTGGATCCTCGCTTGCGCACCGGTGACCGATTCAGCGAGCGCGGTCTTGATGTCCTCCGTCGCCCACGCCCGGTCCAACTTGGGTGCGACCGCACCGACATGCGGCTCGTCCATCAGAGCGGCGATCATCCGGGTCTGCAGCGCAGCGGCCCAGGCCTGCAGCCGTTCCAGCCCGACCAGCGCGTCCACCCGCCCGGCCTGCGACAACCGAGCCGGATCGAGCTGCGCGAGCACACCGGCGGTGGCCGAGCCCGGGGTCACGTTCACCGTCCAGGCCGCCGCGCAGTCCGGGTGCAGTCGGACTTCCCACACGTTCGGCACATGCGCGAACGCGTCCGTCCGGTCGAAATCCACTGCTTGAGTCATAGCGCCAAGCTAGCCGGAGGGTCTGACAATTTCTGCAGGACGATTCCCCTACCCACAAAGCAGATTCCGTCCATTTGGATCTTCACTAGGAAGCCGCAGGTCGAGCTGGAACGCGACCCGACAACGCAACGGGGTGCGAAGATCAAATTGTCCCCGTTGTTGCCCACTCTGAGTGAGCAGAGCTGGAACGCGACCCGGCAACGGAACGGGGCGCGAAGATCAAACTGCCCCGTCGCCGCCGAGGAAGAGCGACCACAGGCAGACCGCAACCGGACAGCGCGGGGTGACCGAAGTTCAAACTGTCTCCGTCGCCGCCGCCGAGCAACCACAGGCAGACCGCAGGGCGAATGGCGCGGGTAAGTCAGTCAGCCCCAGACGTCGGCGGCGGTCTCCACGATCAGGGCGAGCTTGGCCTTCTCCTCATCCAGCGTCAGGTTGTTGCCCTCGACGGTCGAGGAGAACCCGCACTGGCCGGACAGGCACAGCTGATCGAGCGGCACGTACTTGGCCGCCTCGTCGATGCGGCGCTTGAGCTCGTCCTTGCTCTCCAGTTGCGGACGCTTGGTGGTGACAAGGCCGAGCACGACCTGCTTGCCGGGCGGCACGAAGCGCAGCGGCTCGAAACCGCCGGAGCGCTCGTCATCCCACTCGCAGAAGAAGCCGTCGACGTCCAGTCCGCCGAACAACGCTTCGGCGACGAAGTCGTAGCCGCCCTCTGCCGTCCAGGCGGAGCGGAAGTTCCCGCGGCACATGTGCGTGGTGACGTGCAGCGACTCGGGCCGGCCGGCGAGCGCGGCGTTGATCTGGCGGATGTAGCGCTCGTGCTGATGCTCGGCGTCGACGCCCTTCGCGGCCAGGTCCGCGCGCTGCGCCGGGTCGTTCAAGTAGGCGAGCGACGTGTCGTCCAGTTGCAGATAGGTACATCCCAAAGCGGCGATCTGCCGGACCTGCTCGGCGTAGGCGGCGGAGAGGTCGGCCCAGAACTCGTCCTCGTCCGGATACACATCGCGATCGATCGCCGCCGGTCCGCCGCGGTAGTGCACCATGCTCGGCGACGGGATCGTCAGCTTCGGCGTCCCGCTGGTCACGACCGACTTCAGGAACTCGAAGTCGGCGCCGAAGATCGTGTGGTCGAGACCGATCTTGCCGTCGACCTTCAGCGCTGCGGACGTGAAGTCGAGGTTGCCCTGAGCGTTGCGGAAGTGCACCTCGATCTGCTCGTCGGTGCGGTGAATCCCCTGCAGTTGATAGATGAAGTCCATGTGCCAGGACGTGCGGCGGAACTCGCCGTCGGTCGCGGTCTGCAGTCCGAGGCCCTCCTGCATGCGCACCACGTCCCGGATCGCATCGTCCTCGATCGCGCGCAACTCCTCGGCGCTGATCGTGCCCGCAGCGCGATCGGCACGGGCTTTCAGCAGCTCCGGCGGACGCAGCAGGCTGCCCACATGATCGGCGCGAAACGGCGGTGTCGTGCGTGGTGCCATGACGGTGTTCCTTTCCTATGTGGTCGCCTCTAGGAGGATTCCTGTTCACCCAGGACGTCGCGTGCGATCGCGAAGGCGCGGTTGGCGCGGGGGAGCCCGGCGTACAGCGCGGTATGCAGCAGCACCTCGCCGATCTCGTCCGGGGTGAGCCCGTTTCGGACGGCGGCGCGCACGTGCATCGCGATCTCGTGCTCGGCGCCGATGCTGACGAGGGCGGCGAGCGTGGCGATCGAACGCTCGCGGCGACCTAGCCCCGGACGCGACCAGACGTCGCCCCACGCGTAGCGGGTGATGAAGTCCTGGAACGGCGCGGTCAGTTCGGTCGTCGCGCCCATCGCCCGCTCGACGTGCGCGTCACCGAGAACCGCGCGCCGGGTGGCATAGCCCGCAGCGAGCGTCGCGCCCCCGCCGAAATGGGTCAGCAGCGCCTGCACGATCATCGCCGGCTGCTCGACCGTGGCGATGTGCGCGGCGGACTCGAGCACCTGCAGCCGTGATCCGGGCACCGCGTCGGCGATGGCGCGTAACGCATCGGGAGGTGCCGAGGGATCGTCAGCGCCGGCGATCAGCAGCGTCGGCGCGGCGACGCGTCCTAGATCGGCGCGCAGGTCCGTCCCGGCCAGCGCCTCGCAACACTGCGCGTAGCTCTCCGGGTCGACGGCCGCTTGCATGCCCTGCAGTCGTGCGAGCAGTTCGGGATCGCGAGCCGCAAGGCCCGCGGTGATCCACAGTCGCTGCGGGATGTCCGAGATCGCAGCCATGCCGCCGGCGCGCACCGCCGCCGCGCGCTCGTGCCAGCCGCTGGCCGGCGGCAGGTGCGCGGCCGCGCAGAGCACTGCCAGCCGGTGCACCC
>DASTXN010000143.1:0-14887 GCA_035765515.1 Jatrophihabitantaceae bacterium
GCCGAACCCTAACCAGCGCGGCCGACAGGCGGCAGCCCGGGTCTCGGCGGTCGAGGTGAGTGCTTAACGTCCGGTGAGAGCGGTGATCGACATGGGTAGGCACGGTCCGTCCCCGACCCGCGGAGGCTCCCGACGTGCCGCTCTCCCCCTTGCGACGCCGCGTCATCGGCGCCGCGGCCATCACGCTGATGGTTCTCGGCACCGCAACCGTGTTCGCCGCACCCGCCGCGGCGACGTCGTTCGTCACCGGCAACGCCCGGCGTGCCGTCGCCTACGCGGCGGATCGCGGAGAGCACGCCGCGGTCGGCGTGCTGGACACCAGGACCGGCCACTTCTACGGCGCCGGCGCGTACAACGCCGAGTTCGCGACCGAGAGCGTCGTGAAGGTCTTCATCGCGACCCGGCTGTTGCTGACCGGACGGATGCACGGCAGCGTCGAGCGCACCGCCTACAAGATGATCACGCAGTCGGACGACGCCTCGGCGAGCGCGCTGTACGGACTGTCCGGCGGTGACCGCGTGGTGCCGCTGCTCGCGCGGCACTACCACGTGAAGGACCTCGGATCGCCGCCGAGCCGCGGGGGCTGGTGGGGCAACACGCACGTGACCGCCAAGGGCCTCGTCCGCTTCTACGCGAAGGTCAAGGCGGACCGCCGGGTGGGGCCGTGGCTGCTGCACGCGATGCGGCACGCGACGGTGCACGGCTCGGACGGCACCTACCAGTACTTCGGCATCCCGGCCGCGGCCAGCAGCTTCGCGATCAAGCAGGGCTGGGGCGCGGACAGCAACTGCTTCTGCACCAGCGTCTTCAACTCCACCGGCTACGTCGACCACGGACGGTTCGCGGTCGCGATGCTCACCAGCGGCGGTCCCTACGGGCAACACGCGATGGTCACCCTGGACGGCATGGCCCGGCGCCTCATGCCCGGCGGGCACATCGACCCGGCCTGGCACAACCCGGTGCTGCGCCTCACGCGCGCCACCCACCACGGCAACAGCGTCCGGCTGGCCGGGTACGCCTACGACCGCGACCGGCGGGGAACCGCGCTGATGGTGCGCGTCTACACGGACGGCAAGCTGGTGCTGCGCACGCGCACCGACCGGGCACGCCCGAATCTGAACCGGATCGCCCACCTGAGCGGCCCGCACGGCTTCAACGTGCACGTCGCCGTGCCGAACGGACGCCACGTGATCACCGTGCGCACGGCGAACTTGGGCCCCGGCACGACCGGCCGGCACGTCACGCGCCGCTGGCTGATCGACGGCGATGCCCGCGGCGCGCTGGAGTCGGCGACGATGCCGGCGGCAGGCAGCGTCCAGTTCCGCGGCTGGACGTTCGACCCGGATCAGCCGGCGCGAAGCAACAGCGTGCAGATCCGCATTGACGGCGCGGACAGTGCCGTGATCGGGACCTGGGCGGCCGACGTAGCGCGTCCGGACATCGACAGCAAGTACGGGATCGACGGTCAGCACGGCTTCGACGTCACCGTCGCCAACATCGCTGCGGGCACACACGAGTTCTGCGTCTACGGCACCAACCGTGGCTCGCGACTCTCAGACCCGGTCGTCGAACTCGGCTGCACCACCCAGACCGTCCAGCTGGCACCGGCCGGGCCGTAATAGGTAGAGGACCCCCCGCGCACCCGCCAGAGCCTGCTTATCCTTGCTGCCTTCCGGCCCTGGGGAGGTTCGCAGGGTGGGCGCCGCGCGGGGGGCCGACGCCGAAGTCTACGCATCCCCTCGCGCGGCCGGGGGAGTTGGCGGCCACAGCGGGCGACTGCGTATCCTGCTGAACGGAGGATTCGCCTAGTGGCCTATGGCGCTCGCCTGGAACGCGGGTTGGGGGCAACCCCTCGCGGGTTCAAATCCCGCATCCTCCGCCAGTTGCACCAAGGGGCGGCGTCCGGATCGACGGGCGCCGCCCTTGCGCGTTTCCGGCCCGGCTCCCGTGATCAAGAGTCGGTTGTGGCCGCCCCGGTAGCCGCAGCCTGCTGTTGATCACGGCGGTTGCGGCGCTCCTCGGCACGCACCGGCGTCGTCCCGACCGCGAGCAGCGGCAGTACCGCGACCACCGCGAACGCGACCGCATACCGCGAGTCACCGATTATCGCCGCGAGCACCGGCGCCGTGATCACGGCGGTCAGGTTCTGCGCGGTGTTCTGCACGCCGAGGGCACGTCCGGACCACTCGACGCCGGCCAGTTCGGCCACCGACGTGTAGCCCAGCCCGTTGTCAGCGACCGTGACCACCGCCGCGAGCCCGAACACCGCGACGATCAGCACCGAGTGCGCGGCCGCACCGATCGCGAGCGCTGTCATCAGTACCGCACTGGCCACGGCCAGCTGCCGCATCGGACGCAGCCGGCTACCCACCCGGTCCGACCAGATACCGGTACCGATGCGTCCGGCCGCGCCGAGCACCTGGAACGCGAAGATCAACCGTCCGGCAGCAGCGCTGTCCCAGCCGCGCTCGCCCACCAGGTACACCAGCGTGAACGTGGCGACCGCGAACTGCGGCACGACGAGCAGCGCACTGGACAGGTGCACGCGGGCGAGCTGACGCGATCCCCGGTACGGCGACGGCGCAGCGGCGGGCGCCGGCGCACCCGCGGGACGTACCGGACGGGGCGGATCGGCGACCAGCAGCCAGACCGCGGCAGCGGCGAGCGCGCACAGCGCGGCCGGGAACAGCAACGCGGCGCGTGCACCAAACGCGGACGCAAGCGGCGGCAGCGCCAGGGACGCGAGGGCAACGCCCAGCGGCTGCGCGGTCTGGCGCGTCCCCATCGCCAGGCCACGCTCGTGCACCGGGAACCAGCCCATCACGACGCGCCCGCTAGCCGCGTTCACCGAGGCACCGGCCGCCCCGGCGAGCGCGAGCAGCAGCGCGGTCGCGACCACGCCCGGGACGGCGGCGGCGACCGCCAGCAAGACCGCGGCTATCCCGACGCCGGACGCGATCACCACGCGCTCGCCGCGGCGGTCGGCGAGGGCGCCCCAGGCGATCAGCGTCAGCAGCAGCCCGACCATCGGCGCGGAAACCAGCGCGCTCGCACCGAGCAGGCTCAGGCCCTCGTCGTGCCGCAGCGCGGGGACGAGCATCGGCACGCCGTACAGGAACGAGCAGGTGGCGGCCTGCGAGAACGTGCCGACGGCCAGGATCGTCCACCGGTTGTGATCGGACATGGCCGCCACCCTAGCCGACTGTCCCAATGGGCAGGATCACGATCTCAGATGTCGGGACGCCTCAGCCGGGGGACTTCGCCACGAAGTCGAGCACCGCCTCGGCGAAGGCCGCCGCGTGGCGCCGGTGCGGCTCGTGCCCACCGCCGGGGAAGACGACCAGCTGGCACCCGGGCAGGTGCTCGCGGGTGGCGTGCGCGTGCGCGAGCGGGATGACGCCGTCGCCTTCGGACCAGACCAACATCGTCGGCACATGGTCGGCGAGATAGCGCATCTCGAGGAACGAGCCGCGCTGCCCGGACGGTTCGATCACCCCGCGCAGGGCCGCGAAGAACGCCGCCCGTCCCGCGTCGTCCGCGAGTGCGCGTCCGGCTCGCGACAGGTTCACCAGGTTGTCCGGTGTCAGCCGCAGCGCGCGGTGCAGGCGGGGGCTGCGGTAGAGCCGCCGCATCCGCGGGGCCATCGCGAGTGCGAGCACACGCGGCGCGATCGGCAGCGCAGCGGCCCGCAACGCGATGTGCACCTCGCGTCCCAGGCCGCCGGCCGAGACGAGCACCAGCCGCTGCACGTGCTGGGGATAGTGGTAGCCGAAGTGCACCGCGATCGCGCCGCCGAGCGAGTGCCCGCACAGCGTCGCGCGCTCGATGCCGATCGCTTCGAACAGCAGGTGCAGTTGCCGGGCGAAGTCGTCCAGCAGGTAGTCGCCGGCGGGTTTGTCCGACCTGCCGTGACCGAGCAGGTCGACGGCGAATACCCGCAGCCCGCGCTCGGCCAGCGGTTCGACGGCCTTGTCCCACGTGCCGCTGTCGGACGCCAGGCCGTGCAGCAGCACGATCGGCTCGCCGTCCGCGGGACCGGCCTGCTCGTAGGACACCACGTGTCCCTCGACGACCGCCGTCCGGCGCACCGGATCCACCGCACCTGCCACGCACCTGCACGCTACCGGCGCAGCGGTGAACCGAGTACGGCGGCCGGTCGCGCTGTGACGTCAGCGCGGAGCGCAGCGTCAGCCGCGGGAACGTCAGCGCTCGAACGTCAGCGCTCGATGTGCATCCGCACGCAGGTGCCGGACGACGGCCCGCGCACCTGGACGAGATCGCACAGGTGGTTGACCAGCCACAGCCCGCGGCCGCTGGTGTCGCCCAGCGCGGGAGCGACGCGTCCGGCGAAGGGATCGCGGATACGCCCGCTGTCGTGCACCTCGCAGACCAGTGAGTCGTCCACGGACCACAGCGCGAACTCCGCCGGGCCGCGGCCGTGCCGGATGCTGTTCGTGACCACCTCGTTCACGGCGCAGACGAACGCCTCGGCGCGCTCTTCGGACAGGCCGCTCATCCGGGCGGCCGTGCGCAGCACGCTGCGGATCGCGCCGAGGTCCGCACCGTCGATCGGGAACGTCTCGGCACCGTCGGGACGCGGTGGCAACGGGTCGGCGAACTTCGCGGCCGCGACGTTCTCCAGATCGCGGCCGTCGGCCGGATGCGCCAGGCGCATCTGGGCCTGGCCGCGCTCGTCCAGCCACTCGGTGTCGTACGGGCAGGCCAGCCACATGTTCCAGCTGCGGCACGCCCCGGTGTTGAGCAACAGCTCGTGCAGTTCGGCCTCGGCGCGCTGGGCGGGTGTGCGGCCGTCGTAGATCGGCTCGCCGAGCGCGCGCACGCGGCGCCCGGGATGCGTCCTTGCGAACTCGTCCAGGACGGAGAAGATCAGTGCGGGGTTGTGCCCGGCGCTGTCCATGTCGAGGAACCGGACACCCTCGGCCGCAGAGCCCAACGCGGAGCGCACGTCGTCGAGGCGCTCGGGCCGGGTGAGGAGCAGGCCGGCCTCACCGAGGTCCAAACCTGTGCCGAGAAAGTCGGTGGCAAGCGAGACGAACTCCGCATGTCCCGCGTAGGGCAGCGCGTCGTGCCGGAAGGCAGACGGCACGCGCGAGCCCTCCGGTCCGGCCACTGCCGTCGACGTGGTTGTTCCACGCGACAGCGCACGGCTACGCATGGATGGAAACGTTATCGCATCTTTCGCCGCGTTACGCGGCAGCGTGCCGCCTCGGCTTTCCGGTCTTCGCGACCTTCTGCGCGGCCGCGGTCTTTGCGACCGCCCGCTTCGTCTTCGCCGCCGTGTCGGCCTGCTTCGCCTTGGTCGCAGCCGAACCCTTCGCACCACCGCCGCACCCGGCACGCGCCTGGGCGATGATGTCGTCGTCGAGGCCGAGGATCGTCAGCAGCATCCGGCAATCGGCGGCATCAGTTGCGGACGCGGCGACCACGCGCACGGTGCGACGTTGCCACTCGGCGTGCAGCTCCTCCTCCGCGTGCATCCGCGCAAGATCCGCGTCGGAGACCGGAGTGCCCTCCACCGTCATCGTGATTCGTCCCGTCATGGCCGCACCATTCCCACAACGCTTGGGGGTCTAACTGGGCGCGCCCTGTGTCAGTCGGACGGCAGCGTGGCGACGTTGCCGAAGAACTCGTCGATCTTCTTCACCACCT
The DNA here is from genome assembly GCA_035765515.1 of Jatrophihabitantaceae bacterium. Lineage (GTDB taxonomy): Bacteria > Actinomycetota > Actinomycetes > Mycobacteriales > Jatrophihabitantaceae > DASRSS01. The sequence continues at coordinate 5,671 of DASTXN010000143.1, forward strand.
GGGCGAATGCGTTGAAATCGACCGGCTTGGCCACGTAGACGTTCGCGTGCAGGTCGTAACTCTTCGTCACGTCGTCGACGGAGGTGGACGTCGTCAGCACCACGACCGGAATCCGGCGCAGCTCCGGATCGGCCTTGACCTCGGCCAGCACCTCGTGCCCGGACATCCGCGGCAGGTTCAGGTCGAGCAGGATCAGGTCCGGACGCTCCCGGTCGGCGTAGGCGCCCTGCTTGCGCAGGAACTCCATCGCCTGGACGCCGTCGCTGACCACGTCGAGGCGGGTGTCCAGCTTGGCAGCCTGCAGCGCCTCTCGCGCGATCAGCACGTCACCCGGGTCGTCCTCGACGAGCAGGACACCCAGCCGGCGGTGGTCGGTCGGCGCGGCGCTCATGTGGTCGGCCTTTCGGGAAGCGTGAACCGGAAGGTAGCACCCGAGCTCACCGAGGTATCGAGCCAGATCCGTCCGCCGTGGAATTCGACGATCTTGCGGCACAGGGCCAGCCCGATGCCCGTGCCGGGATAGGCGTCGCGCACGTGCAGCCGCTGGAAGATTGCGAAGATGCGCTGCGCGTACTGCGGATCGATCCCGATCCCGTTGTCGGCGACGGTGAACGTCCAGGTGCGGTTCTCGCGGTCGGCGACAGCCGTGACCGTGACCAGCGGAGCCGCGTCGCCGCGGTACTTGATCGCGTTTCCGACCAGGTTCTCGAACAGGGACGCGAGCAGGGTCGGGTCGCCGTACACCACGGGCAGCTCGCTGAAGCCCACCCCGCCGTCGGACGCGACGATCTGGTCGTCCAGCGTGCGCATCGCGATGGCGAGCGCCTGGTTCATGTCGACGGGAACGAAGCTCTCCGTGGTCCGGCCGACCCGCGAAAGGGTCAGCAGGTCGGCGATCAGCGCCTGCATCCGCTTGGCACCGTCTACGGCGTAGGCGATGTACTCGCGCGCGCGGTCGTCGAGCTGGTCGCCGTACTGCCGCTCCAGCAACTGGCAGAAGTTGGCGACCTTGCGCAGCGGCTCGGACAGGTCGTGCGAGGCGACGTACGCGAACTGCTCGAGGTCGGCGTTCGACCTGCTCAGCTCTTCGCCGGTGTGTGCGAGGCGCGCCAGCTCGTCCGCGATCCGCCGGCGCATCCGCTCGACGTCCCTGCCCAGCGCGCGCAGCTCCGGCGGCCCGGACGGACGGATCGGGCGCCTGTTGCGTCCCGCGGCGACCTCGCGGGTCTGCAGCGCCAGCCGATCGACGGGCGCGAGCACCCAGCGGTGCAACCCGCGCCAGGCGCCGAGGCCCGCGCCCGCGATCAGCGCGACGGACACGCACAGTGCGACGTACAGCGCGATCAGCGCGTCACTCCGGGAGTTGACGGCGTCGCGGCTGTTGCGGTCGATGGACTCCTTCAGGGTCGCGGCCGCCTTGCGCACCAGGTCGAACCGGGTCATCGCCACCGCGTCGTCGACGGCGGACTTCGCCGTCCGGTCCTTGGCGTTCACCAGCGAGATCAACGGGATGGCGACCTGGCTGCGCCACTGGTCGGCCATCCGCTCGAAGTCGGCGAGGTTCTGCTCCAGCACCGGATCGCCACGCACCAGTTCGCGCAGCCGGGCCTCGTCGCGCATCTGCTGCTTGGAGTACTGGTCGAACGGCTGCAGGAAGTCCGCGCTCGCGGCGAGGGCGTAGCCGCGCACGCCGGTCTCCTGGTTGATCATGTCGGTGAGCAGCGCCTGGCTGGTCTGCGCGGCCGGCGCCCACCGGTCGATCGCCTGGTTTCCTGCGTGGACGAACTGCATCAGCGCCAGCACCGTGGCGGCAACGAGAGCCGCGAGCAGACCGGCACAGACCGCGAAGAACACTCCGACGCGACGGCGCAGCCGCCACTTGCCCGCTACCCGACGAAGCGCCTCGACTGCCGGCTGGGTCATTGCCCGGCGGGCGCGTGCACGGTGACGACCACGACCGCCGTGTCGTCGACGGACGCGCGCGGCGCGCCGGTCACCAGCGACGGGATCCACGACGACACCGCGCCGCCGCCGCCGGCGCACTGGTCCACCGCCGTCACGAACTCGTCGATGCCGAGCGTGCTGTCCGCGCCGACCGTCGAGGCGTACGCGTCCAGCAGCCCGTCGGTGTAGAAGATCAGCGACGTGCCGCGAGCCAGCAGCGTGCGCGTGGGGGGCCAGCCGCGGGGCGCCTGGACGCCACCGGTTCGCGGCACCAGGTTCTCCAGACCGAGTGGCGGGCCGACCTCGACGTGCAGGTAGGTCGTCTTGCCGTTCGAGCACAGCAGCGGGGCGGGGTGCCCGGCGACCCGCACGGAGGCCGACCCGTCCGGCTCGATCGTCGCGTCGCAGGCGGTGACGAAGCCGGCCTGGCCGCCGGTCTCGGCGTGCAGCAGGGTCGACAGCGTGGGCAGGATCTGGGCGTCGGGCGCGCCGGCCAGCACCAGCGTGCGCCAGGCGACGCGCAGGTGGACGCCGATCGCGGCCTCGTCGGGCCCGTGGCCCATCACGTCGCCGATCAGTACGCGGACGTTCCCGTCCGGCATCTCGACGACGTCGAAGAAGTCACCGCCAAGGACGGCGTGGTCGCGTCCGGGTTGGTAGTAGGTCGAGCACTCGACGTGGTCGCTGTAGAGCAGCGGCGTGGGCAGCAGCCCGCGTTCCAAGCGGGACTTCTCGGCCGCGTTGAGGCGCGCCTCGCGCAGCTGCTGGCTGGTGCGTTGCGCGCGCTTGCGCTCGACGGCGTAGCGGATCGACCGGCCGAGCAGGTCGCCGGTGATGTCGTCCTTGACGAGGTAATCCTGCGCGCCGGCAGCCAGCGCCTCGGTGCCCGCCTGGTCGTGCCGCCCGGTCAGCACGATGATCGGGATGTCCGGCGCGGCCGCGACCGTCTCCAGCAGTGCATGCATTCCGTCGGCGTCGGGTAGACCAAGATCGAGCAGGACGCACTGCGGGGACTGCGCGAGCGCCGCCAGCCCATCGGTGAGCGTGCGCCGCCACAGCACGGCGTCCTCGGGCACGTCCGCCTCTTGCAGGCACGCGCGCACCAAGAGCGCGTCCCCCTCGTCGTCCTCGACGAGCAGGACGCGCGGGCTGGCCAGCCCGTTCATCGCCACCGATCCATTCACCCCGTGCGCAGACAGCGGATCCGATCACGGGCGGACGCTCCACCCAAACGCGAACACTACCCGCGATCGGGTGCCGTGACGTGACTCACCGAACGGGTAGTTGACACATCATCAATTGCCGCTAGAGTAGTAGTTGAGCCATCAACAACTAGGAGGCACCCCATGACCACCGCAACGACGTTCAGCCAACTCACCGGCACCTACACCTTCGACGTCGCGCACAGCCGCATCGGCTTCGTCGCGCGGCACGCGATGGTGACCAAGGTCCGCGGCGCGTTCAACGATTTCACCGGTACGGCCACGATCGACGGCGACGACCCGGCGAAGTCCAGCGCGACCGTGACGGTCCAGGTCGCCAGCATCGACACCCGCCAGGCGCAGCGCGACGAGCACCTGCGCACCAACGATTTCCTGGACGTGGCCAACTTCCCGACGATCACGTTCAACAGCACCGCGATCAAGCACGTCGGCGGCAACGACTTCGAGGTCACCGGCGACCTGACGATCAAGGACGTGACCAGGCAGGTCACCATCCCGCTCGAGTTCACCGGCGCCGCAACCGATCCGTTCGGCAACCAGCGCATCGGCTTCGAGGGCTCGACCGAGATCGTCCGCAGCGACTACGGCGTCACCTACAACGCCGCGCTCGAGACCGGCGGCGTCCTGGTCAGCGACAAGATCGTCCTCGAGTTCGAGATCTCCGCGATCAAGGGCTGACCCCAGCCGGAGCCGGCGAACCCGGACGGGCCCTGCCTGCCGAAAGCGGCGGGCCGAGCAGGCCCGCTCCGGGTTCGCCGCCGTCGTCCGCCGCCCGGCTGCCCAGTCCGGGTCGGCGGACCCACCGCGCCGGGCCCCGGCGGACCCGGTCTGGGTCTTCGTGCGGCAGCGCGCACCTTATTAGATGCTGTGGGCGCACCAACGTTGACGCTACGTCAATGCGCATATTTAGCGTCGTGGGTTCGAACGTGCCTGGCCGGCTCTCGGTGAAAGAGGTCGCAGAGCTCGCTGGCGTCACCCCGCGAACGGTCCGCTACTACCACTCGATCGGGCTGCTGGCCGAGCCACCGCGGGACGCGTCCGGCTACCGCAGGTACGGCGGCAAGGAAGTCGTCGAGCTGGTGCGCATAGTCCGGCTCCGGGCCGTGGGCATGCCGCTGCCGCAGATCGCGCAGCGGGTTACCGACGCCGACTCGGACGACGCCTCGCTGGTCGGCGCGCTCACCGCCCTCGCCGACGAGCTGGACGCCGAGATCGCCCGGCTGACCACCACCCGGGACCGGCTGCGGGAGATGGCCAACGCCGAACCGTTCGACCAGCCGGTCAAGGTCCTCACGCACGCGCTGCAGAACCAGGGGCTGCTGGGCCCGGCCGACCACCTTCGCTCCGGCGAGCAGTGGGCCGCCGCGGTACTCGACGCGCTGCACCCGGAGGGCATGCCGGGCCTGCTGGCACAGGCCAGCCGGCTGTTCGGGGACTCCGACGTCGTGGCCGCGATCAGGCCACTGCGCCGCCGGCTGCGCAGGCTCAGCGAGCGCAGCACCGAGGCGGAGATCGCCGAGCTCGCCGCGGACGTCGCCGCATTGCTGCCCGCGGGCGACGGCGGCGCGCACGTCGACATCGGCCTGGTCGACCTGTTGCTGACCGACCGGCTGAACCCGACGCAGCAGCGTTTCATGCACCAGCTGCGCAACCAGTTGCAGGACCGGCGATGACGGCGGCCGATCCGCCGACCCCCGGGCTGCCGACCCCAGGGCTGCCGCCGGCTCCCGGGCTGCAGCGCGCCGGGGCCCGGCTACCGATCGACGAGTACAGCAGGCGGTTGTGGGACCGGCGCTGGTTCGTGGCCGCGTACTCGAGCGCGTCCAACTCGGTCGGCTACCAGGGCAGCTTCCTCGGCCAGGCCTGGCAGTTGCTCACCCCGCTGCTCAACATCGGCGTCTACTACCTGATCTTCGGCATGCTGCTGCACACGAACCGCGGCGTGCCCAACTTCATCGCGTTCCTGTCCGTCGGGGTGTTCGTGTTCTCGTTCTGCACCGATTCGCTGACGGCCGGCGCCCGGTCGATCACCGGCAACATCGGGCTGGTGCGCGCACTGCAGTTCCCGCGCGCGGTACTGCCGGTGTCCACCACCCTGGTCGCCCTGCTGCGGCTGCTCTACTCGCTGACCGTGCTCGTCCCGATCGTGCTGCTCACCGGGGAGCCGCTGACCTGGCACTGGCTCGAACTGGTGCCCGCGCTCGTCCTCCAGTCGATGTTCTGCCTCGGCATCGCCTTCGTCGTCGCCCGCATCGGCGCGCAGGTCCCGGACACGACGCAGGCGCTGCCGTTCATCGCCCGGGTGTGGACGTACACGGCGGGCGTGATGTACAGCATCCAGCACTTCGCCGCCGGACACGGCCAGTGGGTGTCCGTCGCGCTCACCGTCAATCCCGGGCACGTCTACCTGGCGATCGCGCGCAACGCGCTGCTCGCAGACAGCCCGTGCGGCATCGGCACATGGCTGCTGGCGATCGCCTGGTCCGTCGGGACGCTCGCGGTCAGCTACCTCTACTTCTGGCGTGGTGAGGAGGCCTACGGCAATGTCTGAACCGCTGACCCCCGCCTCGGAGCCGGACGGATCGGCCCCGCCCGCCGCCGAGACCAGGGTGCCGACCGTGGTCGTCGACGACGTCCACCTCACCTATCGCATCGTCGGCCGCGGCCGCCGGGGCGGCACGCCCGCCGCGGTACGCCGCCTGCTGCTGCGCGAGCAGGCACCCGGGCAGCGGTCCGTGCACGCCGTCCGCGGCGTCAGCCTCACGGCATACCGCGGCGAGGCGATCGGGCTGATCGGGCCGAACGGCTCGGGCAAGTCGACGCTGCTGCGCGCGATCGCCGGCCTGATGGCGCCGTCGAGCGGTGTCGTGTGGACGCGCGGTCAGGCCGCGCTGCTCGGCGTGGCCGCCGCGATGATGGGCGGGATGTCGGGCGAGCAGAACATCGTGCTCGGCTGTCTCGCCATCGGCATGACCCCGACCGAGATCGCCAACGAGTACGACTCGATCTGCGAGTTCGCGGGCATCGGCGAGTTCGTCCACCTACCGATGAACACGTACTCCTCCGGCATGGGCGCTCGGCTGCGTTTCGCCATCGCCGCCAGCCGCGCGCCGGACATCCTGCTGATCGACGAAGCGCTCGCCACGGGCGATGCCCGGTTCCGCCGGCGCAGCGAGAAGCGCATCCGCGAACTGCGCGACGAGGCCGGCACCGTGTTCCTGGTCAGCCACGGGCTCGGCATCATCCGGGACACCTGCACCCGGGCCATCTGGCTGGAGAACGGCCGGATCGTCCTCGACGGCGATGCGAACACCGTCGTCGACGCCTACGAAGACAAGCACGACGAAGGCGCCCACCGGCCGCCTCGCCCCACGCCACGATCCGGAGCCGAGCCACGTGTTTACGCCGAGCCAAGTTCGTTCTAAGCCGCGGACCGCAGGCACCTTCGCGAAGCTGGCGAATGCCGAGGGTTCGCTCAAGCGCCCGCCGGGGCTTTCTCGCATCGGCCGTTGGGCCTTGCGCGCACTCGTCGCCGTGATCGCCCTGGTCGTGCTCTGGGTGCTGTTCGGCGTTGCCGTACGGATTGCGACCACCGACCTGTGGTTCGACTCGGTGCATGCGGGCTCCGTGTACAGCACGATGATCCGTGCCCAGGTCGTGCTGTTCTGCGTGTTCGGGGTGATCGCCGCCCTCGTCGGTGGCGGGACGGTGCTGGCCCTGCGCCGCATGCGTCCGCTCTACCTGTCGCCGGACGACGACACGTTCCGCTGGATGTTCCGCCGTTACGAAACGAAGGTGTGGCCGCTGGTCGTGCTGCTCGGCGCGATCATCCCGGGGATCCTGGTCGGACGGCGTGCATCCGGCGCCTGGAAGACGTATCTGCTCTGGCGACACGCGACGCCCTGGCACGCGACGGATCCCTTGTTCCACAAGGACATCTCGTTCTTCGTCGAGGTCTACCCGTTCCACCTGCTGGTGGTGTCGCTGCTCGCCCAGGCGGTCGCCTACGGGCTGTGGATCGCGGTGATCGGTGGCTACTGGTACGGCGCGTGGCGGCTGCGCCGCGGGCGTCGCAAGGTCACCAGCGGGATCACCCAGCTGGTGTCGCTGCTGCTGGTCGGGTACCTGGGGCTCAAGGCGATCAACTACTGGCTGTCCCGGTACGCGCTGACGACGTCCAACCGCGGGCCGGTCACCGGCTCGTCCTACGCCGACGTCCATGCCGCGTTGCCGAGCAAGTACGCCCTGATGGCCATCGCGATCGCCGGTGCGCTGGCCCTGTTCGCCAATGCGCTGTTCGCCGGGCGCGTCCGCATACTGGCCGGCACCGTGGTGTTGACCGCGGTTGCGCTGACCGTGCTCGGTACGGCCTGGCCCGGTTTGCTCTATCACTTCCGCGAGGCACCCAGCGCCGCCCAGCTAGACCTCGGCGAGATCTCCCACAACCAGCAGGCCACGCTGGCTGCGTTCGGCCTCGCGGGCGACATCACCTCGGTTCCGTACAACCCGGCGACCGCGCTCGGCACCGCGCAGTTGGAACAGGTAGCGAGCACCAGCGCGCAGGTCCCCGTGATCGACCCGAACAAGCTGTCGCCGACGTTCAACGTCGAGCAGCAACTGCAGGCGTACTACGGCTTCAAGTCAACGCTCGACACGGGGCAGTACGACATCGGTGGGCACCCGCAGGACGTCGCGATCGCGGTGCGCGAACTGCGGCCCAAGGGCATCGCGCACAAGACCTGGGTGAACACCCATCTCGTGTACACCCACGGCTACGGCGTCGTCGCGGCGCCGACCACCGAGGTGGACCCCAAGACCGAGAGCCCGGTGTTCCTGGACGGCGGGATGCCTGCCGCCCAGCAGATTCCGGTCACGCGGCCGCAGGTCTACTTCGGGCCCGCGTTCGGGTCGTCGTCGTACGCGATCGTCGGCCAGCCGGCCGGCAGCCACGAGCAGCTGGAGTTCGACCATCCCGGTGGCGCCGGCTCGTCCGCGTCCGCCTTCACCACGTACCAGGGCAGTGGCGGCATCCCGGTCGGCTCGACCGTGCGGCGGCTGCTGTTCGCGGTCCAGGAGCACGATCCGAACATCCTGTTCAGCTCCGAGCTCAACGGTGCCTCACAGCTGCTGACGGTGCGCGACCCGCGTGCGCGCGTCGCCAAGGTCGCGCCGTGGCTGACGCTCGACGGCGACGTCTATCCGGCGGTGATCAACGGTGACATCAAGTGGATCGTGGACGGTTACACCACGTCGGCCCGCTATCCCGACTCGCAGCTGATCAATCTGCGCACGGCCACCACGACAACGCTGACCGCCAACGGTGCGTCGATCGCGCAGCCGAGCAAGCAGGTCAACTACGTGCAGAACTCGGTGAAGGCGGTCGTCGACGCGTACACCGGCAAGGTCAAGCTGTACGAGTGGAACCAGTCCCAGCACGCGGACCCGCTGCTCAAGGCGTGGGAGTCCGTCTTCCCGGGCCTCGTCCAGCCGCAATCGAGCATCCCGTCCGCGCTGCTGCCACAGCTGCGCTACCCCACGGATCTGTTCAACGCACAGCGGTACCTGCTCGCCAAGTACCACGTGTCGCAGCCGGCAAGCTTCTACAGCGGCAACGACTTCTGGACGGTGCCCACCGACCCGACCGTCGCGGCCGCCAAGACGATCAACGCCAAGTCCTCCCGCGGCGGCTCGAGCTCGCCACTTCCGTCCAGGTACATGTCGATGTCGCCGACGGGTTACGGTTCCCAGCAGTACACGCTGTCGAGCCCGATGGTGACACTGAACGGCCAGCAGCTGGCGGCCTTCGTTTCCGTCAACGCGCAGCCGGGTCCGGACTACGGCAAGTTCACCGTGCTGAACTTCCCGTCCTCGTCCGGCGGCGAGTCACCTGCTCAGGTGCAGAACGACATCGAGTCGGACACCGACATCACCGAAGCGCTGACGCTGCAACGCGGCGGCAACTCCAAGGTGGTGCTCGGCGACCTGGAGGCGATTCCGATCGCGGGACGCATCCTTTACGTCGAGCCGGTCTACACGCAGTCGAGCGGCAG
>DASTXN010000144.1:0-37139 GCA_035765515.1 Jatrophihabitantaceae bacterium
CTGCCGAGATTGCGCGGCTAAGGGGTACCCGGGCATCGGGAGAAGTCCTTATCCGTGGCGTTCGCTGATGCCTTAGTGCGTCCCGGCGTAGCTCAGGCCTGTGGACGGAGCAGGTGCCCGTCCACAGATCCGCCGCGGCCCTCGCGGGCGGTGCTTCGGTGCGCCAGGGTCACGGGCATGGTCCGTGTCCTCGCCGTGCCGCTGCTCGCCCTGCTCACGTTCGCGCCGGCCGCCACGGCGCCGCTCCGTGCGACGACCGGGCCGGTTATGGCTGCTCCTCCGGCTCCGGTCGCGTACCGGTCACCGGTCGAGCCGGTGCGCGTGCTGCGGGGCTTCGAGCCGCCGCCGTCGCCGTACGGTCCGGGGCACCGCGGTGTCGACCTCGCCGTGACACCCGGTCAGCCGGTGCGCGCGGCGGGTGCCGGCGTCGTCAGCTTCGCGGGCTCCGTCGCCGGTCGCGGGGTGGTCGTGATCGCGCATGCCGACGGCGTCAGCACCGAGTACGAGCCGGTCGTCCCGTCCGTCACGGCGGGCGCAGCAGTGCCGGCCGGCGCGGTGGTCGGCCGGGTCACCGGGACCCACGACGGCTGCCCGCCGGATGGCTGCCTGCACTGGGGCGCGCGCCGCGACGGCGCCTACTTCGACCCGCTGACGCTGCTGCGCCGGTTGGGCCCGGTCCGGCTGCTGCCGTGGCCGCGGCACGGCTGAGTCAGGCGCGCGGGTGGGCCTGCCGGTAGACCTGCCGGAGTCGCTCGACGGACACGTGCGTATAGATCTGCGTCGTGGCAAGGCTCGCGTGGCCAAGCAACTCCTGCACCGTGCGCAGGTCGGCACCGCCCTCGAGCAGGTGGGTGGCCACGGAGTGTCGCAGGCCGTGCGGGCCGAGATCGGGCGCGCCAGGCACCGCAGCGACCCGCTCGTGCACCACCGTGCGCACCGCCCGCGGGTCGATCCGCCCACCGCGCGCACCGAGCAGCAGCGCGGGACCGCTGCCGGCTCGGGCCAGCGCCGGGCGTCCGTCACGCAACCAGTCCGCGAGCGCGCGTTCGGCCGCGGCGCCGTAGGGGACCGTGCGCTGCTTGGCCCCCTTGCCCAGCACGCGCAGGGTGCGCCGCGACCGATCGACGTCGTCAACGTCCAGGCCGACCAGTTCGGACACGCGGATGCCGCTGGCGTAGAGCAGCTCGACTATCAGCCGGTCGCGCAAGACCACGGGCGTCTGTTCCCCCTCGTCCGCGGCACGCTGTTCCATGACCGCGGTCGCCTGGTCGGTTCGCAGCACGGGTGGCAGCCGGCGATGCGCCCGGGGGCTCGCCAGCAGCTGGCCGGGGTCGTCGGCGATCAGGCCGCCGCGGTGCGCCCAGGCGCTGAACGTGCGCAGCGCGGCGGCGCGGCGGGCCAGCGTGGTACGCGCCGCGCCGGCACCCTGCTGGATCGCCAGCCAGCCGCGCAGGTGGGCCAACTGCAGGTCGCCGGGTGCGCGGCCGCCGAGCTTGGCGAGGTGGTCGAGCAGGCCAACCACGTCGCCGACGTAGGCGCGCACGGTGTGCGCGGAGCGGTTGCGCTCCAGCCGCAGGTGCCGCTCGAACGCGTCGACCGCCTCGGCCATGGACGGCGGCAGGCCGGCACGGATCGCGATGAGATCCGTCCGGGCCGCGTCGTTGGGATGGGCCGGCACGCCTGGAAACGCTCCGCGACGGGACGCGCGCGGTCAAGGCGCCACGCGGGACAATCGGGCGGTGTTCGCGGGCAAGCTGAGCCGGGTCGATCTGCCGCCGGACATCTTCGCGGTGGTGATGGCGACCGGCATCGTGTCGGTCGCCGCCGACGACCGTCACTACCCGCGCATCAGCGACGCCCTGGCCGCGCTGTCCAGCCTGGCGTTCGTGCTGCTGACGGCCGGGCTGATCGTCCGCGTGATCGCGCGGCCGCGGTCGGCGGTCGGCGAGATCGGCGACCCCGATGTTGCGCTGCGGATGTTCACCGCCGTGGCCGCCTGTTCGGTGCTGGGCGTGCGATTCAACCGGCATCCGGTGCTGGTGTGGGCGCTCGGTGCCGCGTCGCTGGCCGCCTGGTTGCTGCTCGTGCCGCTGGCCTGCCGCGACGTCGCGTCGCGCCCGCGGGCCGAACTGCGCGATCACGCGCACGGCGCCTGGTTGCTCGCGAGCGTCGGGACAGCGGGTCTGGGCATCACCGCGGCGGACCTGGCCGTGGACGAGCGGTCGACTGGACTGTTGTTCGTCGCGGTGTCGTTCTGGCTGCTCGGCCTGGCTGCCTATCTGGCCGTCACCTGGCTGGTCGCGTGGCGGATCTCGGCCGGACCGTTCGTGCCGGACCAGGTGACGCCGGACAGCTGGATCCTGATGGGCGCGTTGGCGATCGCGACCGTCACCGGCGATCACGTGCTGTTCGCGATGGACGCCGTCAACGCCGGCGGGCTGGGCTGGGTCCGTCCCGCGACGTTCGTGCTGTGGGTGATTGCGAGCCTGTGGATTCCGGTGCTGCTCTACGCCGAGATGTGGCGCGTGGACAGCCGGGCCGGCTCGCTGCACTTCGCGGGCGTGTGGTGGTCGGCCGTGTTCCCGCTCGGCATGTACGCGGCGGCGACCGCCGAGACGGCGACGGTGCAGGACCGGCCACCGCTGGTGACGATCTCACTGGTGCTGTTCTGGGTCGCCCTCACGGTGTGGCTGCTCGTGGCCGTCGGACTGGCACACCGGGCCGTCTCCGCGGTACGCATACGGTGAGCGGGTGATCGAGAACCGGACGCCGCTGGAGCTGGAGTACTCGCCGAGTACGTGTGTGGACGAGCCGGGCGGGGTGGACGCGCTGCTGGCCGCGTACCGGACCGCGAGCGAACGCGCCCGCGACAGCGTGCCGCCGCAGACGTACGCGTACGGTTCGCTGCCGTGCGAGCAGCTGGACGTCTTCGCCGCGGGCCCGGGATCCGCGGCACACCTGTTCGTGCACGGCGGCTACTGGCAGGAGCTGAGCAAGGACGACTCCTGCTTCCCCGCGCCCGGCTTCGTCGGCCGCGGCATCACCTTCATCACGGTGGACTACGGGCTGGCACCCGAGTTCAGCCTTGACCAGATCGTCACGCAGGTCCGCAGCGCCCTCGCCTGGGTGCACACCCACGCGGCCGAGATCGGCATCGATGCCGGCCGGCTCGTCGTGTCCGGTTCATCGGCGGGCGCGCACCTGGCCGCCATGGCCGCGCTGACGGACTGGTCGCGGTATGGCCTGTCCGCCGGCCCGATCGCCGGGCTGGTGCTGTTGTCGGGCATCTACGACCTGGATCCGCTCGTGGACACCTACATCAACGACGCGGTCGGCATGGATCGCGACACGGCGCGGCGCAACAGCCCGTTGCTGCAGGTTCCGGGTCCCCCGATCCCGGCCGTCGTGGCCTGGGGCGAGCACGAGACCGCGGCGTTCAAACGGCAGAGCGGCGCGTTCGCCGACGCCTGGCAGGGCTCCGGCGCTGCGGTGACCCGGCTGGAGGCGGCCGGGCGCAACCATTTCGACATCGTGCACGATCTCGCCGACGCGGCGACGCCGCTGGGCGGCGAGGTCGCCCGGCTGCACGAGCGTCTCGACTCATCACGTTGACCTGGTGCGCGTCCGGCGCGCGATCCGGAAGCCGGCATCGCTGGATTCGACCAGCCCCGCCAGCTCGAGCAGAGGCAGCGCTCGGATCACCTCCAGCGGGCTGACCCCGCCGCGCGCGCCGATCTCGTCCGGCCGGGCGAAGCGGCGCGCGCCGAGGCCCTCGTAAACCCGGCGAGCGATCGGGTCCAGGTCGTCGAGTTCGGCGCGGACGTCGGCAACGGTCCCGGTGTCCGCACCGTCGGACAGCCCCTCGCCGGCGCCGCCGACCACCGCCAGCACGTCGGCGGCAGAGCCCACCAGCAAGGCTGGGCCGAGGCCGCCGTCGCCGCGGATCAGCCCGTGGCAGCCCATCGACATCGGCGAGACGATCGGCCCGGGCACCGCCATCAGCGGCCGCTGCAAGGCCAGGCAGTGCGCCGCGGTGTTGCGCGCGCCGGAGCGTTTGGCGGCCTCGACGATCACCGTGCCCGTGGACAGTGCCGCGATCAACCGGTTGCGCGTGAGGAAGCGGTGGCGCTGCGGGGCGCACCCCGGCGGGCTCTCCGACAGCAGCAGCCCAATTTCGGCCACGCGCGCGAACAGCGTGGCGTTTCCCGGTGGATAGGGGCGGTCCAGCCCGCCTGCCGAGACCAGCACGGTCTCCCCGCCGGCGGTCAGCGCCGCACGATGGGCGGCGGCATCGATGCCGTACGCGCCGCCGGACACCACCACCACGCCGGCGGATGCAAGCGCGAACGCGAACTCCGAGCTGACCTGCTCGCCGTACGCCGTGGCTGCCCGCGAGCCGACGATGCCGACCGACCGCACGCCGAGTGAGGCCAGCTCGAGCGGGCCGCGCGCCCACAGCGCGAGCGGCGGAATCGGCTCGCCGGACTCCCGGTGCCTCCCGTCGCCGCCGGCCCGGTAGGCGGCCAGCCGCTCAGCACCGGCGTACTCGAGGGCCGCCATGGCGAAGTGCGGCCAGTCGGCGGACTCCGGGACCACGAGCCGAAGGCCGGCGCGCTCGGCGGCATCGAGGTCGGCGTCCGGGTCGGCGGTAGGCCGGCGCGCGGCGGTGGCGTCCAGCACCTCGCGCGGGGCGATCCCGGTGCGGATCGCCTCCACCGCCTCGACCGGGCCGACATCGCCCACGAATCCCCATACCGGGATGTTCGCCGGCTCGCTCACCCGGCTCAGATACGCACGCGCCCAGAGGACCTGCGGGTCCACGCCGTCGGCCGCGGGGCCGGTGCCCGTCAGGCCGCCCACGACTCCACCTGCCCGGTGCGGAAGTAGAGCGCCTCGGCCACGTCGCCCGGCTCCGGGACGGTGTGCCCGTTCAGGTCGGCAACGGTCCAGGCCAGCCGCAGCACGCGGTCGAACCCACGGGCACTGAGCCGGCCCTGCTCGAGGCTGGCCTGTGCGGGTGCAAGGACGCGGCGCGGCAGCGCCCAGGGCCCGGCGCGCAGTTTCGCACCGGGCACGTCCGCGTTCACGCGCCAGGTGGTGCCGGCCCACCGCTCGGTGGCGGCCCGGCGCGCCTGCCGGACGCGTTCGGCGATTTCGGCCGTGCTCTCGCGCCGCAGGGCGTCGCCGAGCAGGTCCGCGTGCGGCACCGGTTCGACCTGGACGCGGACGTCGACGCGGTCGAGCAGCGGACCGGACAGCCGCTGCTGGTAGCGCCGGCGCGCCTGTGGGGCGCAAGTACAGTCCCGCCCCCGGCTGCCGCACGGACACGGATTCGCCGCCAGCACGAGCAGGAACCGGGCGGGATAGCTCACCACGCCGCCGCCGCGGTGCAGCACCACCAGGCCGCTCTCCAGCGGCTGTCGGAGCGCTTCGAGCGCGGCTGGACGGAACTCGGGCGCCTCGTCCAGGAACAAGATCCCCTGGTGCGCCAGCGAGATCGCGCCGGGTCGCGCGAGGTTCGTGCCGCCGCCCACCAGAGCCGGCACGGTGGCGGTGTGGTGCGGTGCCTGCAGCGGCGGGCGCCTGATCAGCCGGGCTCGATCGAGGAGGCGACCGGCGACCGAGTGCACCGCGGTGACCTCCAGCGCCGCATCGTCGTCCAACGGCGGCAGCAGCCCGGGCAGGCGCTCTGCGAGCATCGTCTTGCCGGCTCCTGGCGGACCGACCAGGTACAGGTGATGCCCGCCCGCCGCGGCCACCTCCAGCGCCCGCTTGGCCTCGGTCTGGCCCGCGACGTCGGCAAGGTCGGCGGACCCGTCGAGCTCCGGCGGCTCGTCCGTCGAGCACGCCAGCGGCGGCGGGCCGTCCTCGTTGCGCAGCCAGGCGACCAGCTCGCGCAGGGTCCCCGCGGCGCGCACCTCGATGTCCGGGATCAGCGCGGCCTCCGCCGCGTTGCCCTGGGCGACGACGACCCGCCGGGCACCGGTCCGCCGCGCGGTGACGATCGCGGGCAGCACCCCGCGTATCGGCCGCAGCCGGCCGTCCAGCCCGAGCTCGGCCAGCCATACCGTGTCGGCGAGCTCGACCGGCGGGATCTCCTCGGCCGCAGCGAGGACGGCGACGGCCATCGCGAGGTCGAAGCGGGAGCCGACCTTGCGCACGTCCGCGGGCAGCAGCGCCAAGGTCACCTTCCGGTTCGGCCACTCCACGCCGGAGTTGCCCATCGCCGCGCGCATCCGGTCGCGGGACTCCACGACGGAGGTGTCGGCCAGTCCGGTGAACGACAGACCGGGCACGCCGGCGGCCACGTCCGCCTGGATCTCCACGGTCTGCCCCTGCACGCCGGTGAGCGTGACGCCGAGCGTGGTCGCGAGCGCCATCTAGAACACCCCCTGCAGGTGCTCGACAGTCGGGCCGCCCGGCGCCAGCCGGACCACCGACACGACGTCGAAGCGCAGCGCCCGCCACCGCACCGAACCGCGGTGCTCGTCCAGCCAGCGCAGCGCGAGGCGGTGGATCCGGGTCACCTTGGCCGGGGTCATCGCCTCGACGGGGGCGCCGAACGCCGTCGTCGAGCGCGTCTTGACCTCGACGAAGCAGATCACGTCGCCGTCGCGGGCCACGATGTCCAGCTCGCCGTCCGAGCAGCGCCAGTTGCGGGACAGCACCTGCAGCCCGGCGGCCTGGAGATGCCGGGCCGCGAGATCCTCGCCGAAACGCCCTACCGCGTCCTTGACCAACATGGCGACCACTGTGGCCGCACCGGGCGACGCGGCGGGTGGGTTACCGGCCGGTTGTGGAAAACCGGCCTGCCTGTGGACGAAGGGCGGAAGTTGTCAGCGGTCGAAGCCGCCCGCGGAGCCACCGCCGCCGGGCAGCTCCAGGTCCGGCTTGTCCAGCTCCTCGATGTTGACGTCCTTGAAGGTCAGCACCCGAACCGTCTTCACGAACCGGGCCGGCCGGTACATGTCCCACACCCAGGCGTCGCGCATGACGACCTCGAAGTACACCTCGCCGTCGGCGTTGCGCGGCGTCAGCTCGACCTCGTTCGTCAGATAGAAGCGCCGCTCGGTCTCGACGACGTAGCTGAACTGCGCAGCGATGTCCTTGTACTCGCGATAGAGCTGCAGCTCCATCTCGGTCTCATAGTTCTCCAGGTCCTCGGCGCTCACTGCAGCCCTGTCCTTCGCTCACGACGTCCGCTCACACCGTCTGCAGCCTCGAGAGATCGACGGCCGTCTCGACGGTCACCTCATTGTCCCCCATGGCCGCATCGCCGTGCAGCGCCCGGCGCACGTTGACGTACCGCCGGCGGTGCTCGTCGCACGGGCCGTGCCGGCGCAGCGCGTCCGCGTGCTCGGGCGTCACGTAGCCCTTGTGCTTAGCGAAGTCGTACTGCGGGAACCGCTCGTGCAGTTCGATCATGATCCGGTCCCGGGTGACCTTCGCCAGGATCGATGCCGCGGAGATGCACGCGACGGTTGCATCGCCCTTCCACACCGCGGTCGACGGAACGCCCGCGCCCGCCACCGGGAAGCCGTCGGTGAGCGCGTAGTCCGCGTCCGGCGTCAGCGTCGACAGGGCGCGCCGCATCCCGGCCAGGTTCGCCACATGCAGCCCGTAGGCGTCGATCTCGGATGCCGGCACGATCACCACCGAGTACGTGACAGCCCGGCGCACCACCTCGTCGTACAGGCGCTCGCGGACGGGTGCGCTGACCAGCTTGGAATCGGTGAGGCCGTCGATCTCGCCGCGGCGTCCCCTCGGCAGCACGCACGCGGCCACGACCAGAGGTCCGGCGCAGGCACCGCGGCCGGCCTCGTCGGCCCCTGCGACACGGACGAATCCCGCGCGCCACAGCGCGGCCTCGTACGCGCTCAATCCGGTGTCGCGACGCACCAGCAGGCGCGGCGGCGTGAACACGGGCGGGTTCGCGGTTCGACGAGCCATGACGCCTGCGACGTTACGCGCCGCTTGCGCCCGACCGCTGCTGTGCCCCGCGGCGACGGCGCCGGCGGCGCACCAGCCAGAGCGGCAGGGTGAGCGCGGCCGCGCCGAAGACCGGGACGGCGCCACCGGCCACTGCGCTCGCGGCCGCGGCATCGTGCTTGAACGTGGTCGGCGTGCCCAGCGTGCGCCAGCGCGACGGCGGCCAGGCGATGACGATCGCCTTGCCGATCACGTCGCTGATCGGCACGGTGCTGGTCCTCGGATTGCAGCCCGCGCCAGTGTTGGTGCCGCTGCCGGCCAGGTCGCAGTGGAAGCGCGAGTCGGCCGAGTCGTTGCGGTGATCGCCCATCACCCACAGCCGGCCCTTGGGCACGGTCACCGGGCCGAACTGGGCGTGCGAGTCCGGACCGTCCTCGTAGACGAACGGCTCGTTCAGCTTGCGGAACGTGCCGTCCGGCCCGTCGTTCGACACGTAGACGTTGCCGTCGGCATCGCCCTTGACGGTCTGCCCGCCGGTGGCGATGACGCGCTTGACGAGCACCAGTCCGTCCGGCGGGACGAAGCCGATCAGCTGGCCGAAGCCACGCACCGCACGCAGCACGGGGTTGCTCGGCGGCACGCTGGCCGGCTCGTCGTCCCAACCGTTGGGCGCGTTGAACACCACGATGTCGCCGGGGTGCGGGTCGCGGAAGTCGTAGATCAGCTTGTTGACCAGGATCCGGTCGCCCGAGCAGCCCGGGCAGCCGTGCAGCGTCTTCTCCATCGACTGCGACGGGATGTAGAACGGCTGGATCAGGAACGACTTGACGAGCACCGCGATGAGGATCGCGAACGCCGCGAGCGCGGGCAGCTCCCACCACGGCGCCTTCTTGCGCTTGGGCTTGTTCTCCTGCTCGCCGTCAGCGGTGATCGGCTCGCCGTCCGGACCGGTCAGCGCCAGGCCGCGTTCGAGCGCGGCGCGCAGGTTCTCGTCCGGCTCGGCAGACCGGTGCCGCGAGTGCCGCGGCCCCTTGGTGATGGATACCGTCGACGGTGCGTCTACCGGCGGCTCGGTCGCATCGTCTATCGCCAGTTCGGCGGCCAGCTCGTCGTCGAGTGCGGAATCGTCGGACTCGAACTGCTCGGGGCGTTCGTCGTCGCTTCCCACCGGGGAGGTCAGGGCGCGACGGTCTCGCGCTTCTCCTTGATCTTGGCCTTCTTGCCACGCAGGTCGCGCAGGTAGTACAGCTTGGCGCGCCGCACATCACCGCGGGTGACGACCTCGATCTTCTCGATCACCGGGGTGTGCACGGGGAACGTGCGCTCCACGCCGACGCCGTAGCTCTCCTTGCGGACCGTGAAGGTCTCGCGGACGCCACCGCCCTGACGACGGATGACCGCTCCCTGGAAGACCTGGATGCGGGAGCGGTTGCCCTCGATGACGCGAACGTGCACCTTCAGCGTGTCGCCGGGACGGAAGTCGGGCACATCGCTGCGCAGCGACTCGGAGTCCAGGGTGTCGAGGGTGTTCATCTCGGCTTCGCTTCCTCGTTGGTCTTCTCGGGCGGCGTTCAGCTCCACCCGACGTTCATGGATTCCCGCGCGCGTCAGCACAGCAGGCAACCCCACGATGATGCCACATCGGGCAGGCCAACCCTAAATCGCCCCACCGCCGGCCGGGTTGCACGCTCAGGTCAGCAGGTCGGGACGGCGCTCGGCGGTCCGCTCACGCGATCGCTCGGCGCGCCAGCGCGCGATCTCGCCGTGGTGGCCGGACAGCAGCACGGGCGGGACGTCCATCCCGCGCCAGGACGAGGGCTTGGTGTACGCCGGCGCCTCCAGCAGTCCGGCCGGCCCGGCCGCGAACGAGTCGTCGACGACGGACTGCGCGTTGCCGAGCACACCCGGCAGCAGCCGCGAGACGGCCTCGGCGATCACCAGGACGGCCACCTCGCCCCCGGACAGGACGTAGTCACCCAGGCTGACCTCGTCCACGTGCATGCGCAGCCCGGCGTATTCGGCAACGCGGGCGTCGATGCCCTCGTACCGGCCGCAGGCGAACAGCAGCCACGGTTCCTCGGCGAGTTCGGCCGCCATCGCCTGCGTGAACGGCCTGCCGGCGGGCGAGGGGACGATCAGCCGCGGCTGCGGAGCGGTGCCCGGCGGCGCGATCTCGTCCAGGGCCCGTCCCCACGGCTCGGGCAGCATCACCATCCCGGGGCCACCCCCGTAGGGCGTGTCGTCGACGGTGCGGTGCACGTCGTCGGTCCAGCGGCGCAGGTCGTGCACCCGGACGTCGACCTGGCCGCGCTCGATCGCCTTACCGAGCAGCGAGTGGCGCAGCGGGTCGAGGTACTCGGGGAAGATCGTGACGACGTCGAGCCTCATAGGTCGAACAGGCCTTCGGGCGGGTCGATCTCGACGACGCCCGCGGCGACGTCCACGGTCGGCACGATCGCGGCCACGAAGGGGACCAGCCGCTCGGTGCCGTCGACATCCAGGACGAGGTAGTCGGCGCCGCCGGCGTGCACGACCTCGCGCACCGGGCCGAGTTCGGCGCCGGCGACGGTGCGCGCGGTGAGGCCCACCAGGTCGGTGTCGTAGAACTCGTCGGGGTCGTCCAGCTCGGGGCGTTCGGATGCGGCGATCACCAGCCGGACCCCGCGCAGCGCCTCGGCGGCCGCGCGATCGTCGATGCCGGCGAAGTGGATCACGGTCTTGCCGCTGGAGTTCGCCATCGACTCGACGGTGAGCGGACCGACGCCGGAGGGCTCGGTACGCAGTACCGAGCCCTCCGCGAAACGCTCTTCAGGCACGTCGGTCCACGGCTCGACGAACAGGTCGCCGCGGACTCCGCGTGCCGGGCCGATGCGCCCGATGACGATGTCGTCGTCGGTCAACGGTCCACGTCGACGACGTCGACGCGGATGCCCCGCTGTCCGACGCTGCCGGCGACCCCCTGGATCACCTGGCGCAGCGCCTTGGCGGTGCGCCCGCTGCGACCGATCACCCGGCCGAGGTCGTCCGGGTGGACGCGCACCTCGAGCCGCTGGCCGCGCCGGTTGTCGATCATGTCGACGCGCACGTCGTCCGGGTGGTCGACGATCCCGCGCACCAGGTGCTCGAGGGCCTCCTCGAGCATGTCAGCTCTCCGCCTGCTCGGCGCTCGCTTCGGCTGCCGGCTCGGCCGGTGCTTCCGCGGCCGGCTCGGCCGGTGCCTCGGTGGCCTCGGCGCTGTCAGCGGCCGGCTTGTCGGCGGCCTTCTTCGCGGCAGCCTTGGTGGCCTTCTTCTTCGGGGTGGTCGCGGCGCCAGTGTCACCACCGGGCTCGCCACCGGCCTCGGCCAGCGCGGCGTCGAACAGGGCGCGCTTGTCGGGCTTGGGCTCGGCGACCTTCATCGGCGCCGGCGCCGGCTCACCCTTGAACTTCTGCCAGTCTCCGGTGACCTTGAGGATCGCCGCCACGGCCTCGGTCGGCTGGGCACCGACACCGAGCCAGTAGGCGGCGCGCTCGCCGTCGACGCGGATGATCGACGGGTCGGCCTTGGGGTGGTACTCGCCGATCGTCTCGATGGAACGGCCGTCGCGCTTGGTGCGGGAGTCGGCGACGACGATGCGGTAGTGCGGCTCGCGCATCTTGCCCAGACGCATGAGCTTGATCTTGGTTGCCACGGGCGTGGGTACTCCAGATTCGTGTGCTGTTCGGGTGGGCGCCGGATCTTCGGTGGGGTTCGCAGACGCCCGGCACCCTGATGGACGGGCCGGGCAGCGGGGAGAGGGTCCGCAGCCAGGCCGGTACTCAGCGCCCCATTGTGCCAGACCCGCCGCGCCCTCCGTGACCGCGACCGCCGGATCCGCCGGGACGGCCCATAGACTGCCCGCGTGCAGACCGGGTCCACTCCGCCGGCCGGGCCCGGCCGTCCGACGCTCGAAGTCGTCGCGATGCGGGCCGGGGTGTCCCGCGCGACCGCCAGCCGGGTGCTGCGCGGCGCCGCGAACGTGAGCGACCAGGCCCGGTCCGCGGTGCTGCAGGCGGCCGACGAACTCAACTACACGGTCAACCGGGCCGCCCGCGCCCTGGTCACGCGGCGCAGCGACTCGGTTGCGTTCCTGGTGGCCGAGACCGAGGACCGGCTCTTCCGGGACCCGTACTTCCTGGGCATCCTGCGCGGCGCGCAGGCGCAGACGGCCGCCGCCGGGCTGCAATTGATGTTCGCGGTCGCGTCCACGCCGGCGGAGGTGAGCAAGTTCGAGGGGTACGCGCTCGGCGGGCACGTCGACGGCGTGCTGCTCATCTCGCTGCACGGCGACGACCGGCTCCCCCAGCACCTGGAGTCGCAGGGCGTGCCCACGGTGCTCAACGGACGACCGATCTCGGACGACCCGGCGCTGTACTACGTCGACTCGGACAACGCCGACGGCGCCCGGATCGCGACCGCTCACCTGCTCGACGCCGGGCGGCGACGGGTCGCCACGATCACCGGGCCGATGGACATGGGCGCGGGCCGGGACCGGCTGGCCGGTTACCGCGCCGCGCTCCGGGCCGCCGGCCGTCCGGACGAGCCGAAACTGGTCGCGCACGGCGACTTCACCGTGGAGGGCGGCGCGCGGGCGATGCGACAGCTGCTGCAGTCCGCACCCGACCTGGACGCGGTGTTCGCCGCCTCGGACCTGACCGCGATCGGCGCGATCGGCGTGCTGGCCGAGCACGGCCTGGACGTCCCGGACCGGGTCGCCGTGGTGGGCTTCGACGATGTCCGGGAGGCCGGCCTGTCGCGTCCGCCGCTCACCACCGTCCGCCAGCCGATCGAGCAGCTCGGCCGGACGATGGCGCACGTGCTGCTGGACCGGATCAACGGCCGGACCAGTGAGCGCGCGACGGTGCTGCCGGTCGAGCTGGTCCGCCGCGCGAGCGCCTGACACCGCCCGATCAGGCGGCGCCGAGAACGCTTGCACTTGGCGCGCCGGCATGTCAGGCTAACAGCAATCTGAGAGCGCTCTCACCCGTTCTCGGTCCTTCCCCTGCCAGCGCGAGGAGCGATACCGCGATGACACGGCGCCAGTTTCCTGCCGATTTCCTCTGGGGCACCGCGACCGCTGCCTACCAGATCGAGGGCGCCGTCGGCGAGGACGGCCGGCTCCCGTCCATCTGGGACACCTTCAGCCACACGCCGGGCGCCATCCTCGGTGGTGACAACGGGGACGTGGCGTGCGACCACTACCACCGTGTCGAGTCGGACGTCGCGCTGATGGCCGAGCTCGGGCTGCCGTCGTACCGCTTCTCCATCGCCTGGCCGCGCATCGTCCCGACCGGCAGCGGCCCGGTGAACCAGGCCGGCCTGGACTTCTACTCCCGGCTCGTCGACCGGCTGCTCGCCGCCGGCATCGAACCCGCCGTCACGTTGTACCACTGGGACCTGCCGCAGCCGCTGCAGGACGCCGGCGGCTGGACGAACCGCGACACCGCCCACCGCTTCGCGGAGTACGCGGACGTGGTCGGGCGCGCGCTCGGCGACCGGGTCGGCACGTTCATCACGCTCAACGAGCCGTGGTGCTCCGCCTTCCTGGGTCACTCCAGCGGCGAGCACGCACCGGGGCACCGCGATAACGCCGAGGCCCTGGCCGCGGCACACCACCTCAACCTCGCGCACGGCCTGGGCGCGTCCGCGCTGCGCACGGTGCTGCCGCCCACCGGCAAGGTGATGCTGACGGTCAATCCGTCCGTAGCGCGCCCGGCGTCGGACTCGGCGGCCGACCGCGACGCGGCCCGGCACGTCGACGCGGTCGCCAACCGGATCTTCCTGGACCCGGTGTTCCGCAGCCGCTACCCGCAGGACCTGCTCGACGACCTGCGCCACCTCACCGACTGGAGCTTCATCCGCGACGGCGACGCGCGGCTGATCGGCGTGCCGATCGACGCCCTGGGGGTGAACTTCTACACGCCGGCGCTGGTCGCGTCCGGCCCGCCGACCCGGCCGGGCGAGGTCGCCTTCCAGGGCACCGACCTCGCTCACCACGTTCCGCAGGACGGTCCGCACACCGGGATGGGCTGGCGCATCGAGCCCGCGGCGATGACCGAGTTGTTGCTGCGCCTGCATCGCGACTACCCGGACGTGCCGCTGGTGATCACCGAGAACGGCGCGGCGTACGAGGACGTGGTGACGCCGGACGGCCAGGTGCACGACTCGGACCGGACCGAGTACCTGCGGGCGCACCTGGGCGCCGTCCACGACGCGATCAAGGCGGGCGTGGACGTGCGCGGCTACTACCTGTGGTCGCTGATGGACAACTTCGAATGGGCCTGGGGCTTCTCGCAGCGGTTCGGCATCGTGCACGTCGACTTCGCGACACAACAGCGCACGATCAAGGACTCCGGACACTGGTATCGGTCGGTGGTCTCCGAGAACGCACTGGACTGACGTTCACCCGCCGGCGTGACCCGCGGCACTGGCACCGGCGTGCCTGCGCCGGCCGGGCGGTGCGCGGTGTTAGACAGGACGAGACGGCCTCCTCGAAGTATGGGTTCGAGGAGGCCGTGGCACGCCTTCAGCCGGCCCGGTCGGCAAGGTCCCAGCGGCGCCGCACGACCGCGACCGGCACCTGCTCCCCCGCCGCGATCCGCTCCAGCGTGAAGGCCCGCAGGCGGCGCAGCCAGACGATCATGCGCACGGTGCCGAACAACTGGACAGCGACGGCGACGAGCACCGCCCAGCGCAGCGCGTGCGGCGAGCTGCCGCCCAGCCCGTCCAGCACCCAGCCGATGCCGAGTGCGATGATCACCGTCGCCGTGAAGCCGCCCACGTTGACCACGCCGCTGGCAGTGCCGAGCGTGCGCGCCTGGTTGTAGTCGCGCGCCAGCGCGAATGCGGCCATCGAGGCCGGGCCACCGAGCGCCATCACCACGAACAGGGTCAGCACGTAGCCCTGTGGCGGGACGTTCCCGAACGCGGTCACCAGCACCAACCAGCCGGTGATCGTCACCAGGCAGGTGCCGATCGCGAGCGGGACACGCACAATCGGCCGGTGCCCGATCAGCCAACCGACCACCGGGCTCGCGACCGCAGCCGCGATGACGCCGTACATGAGCACCGCACCGGCGCCGGAGTCACTGAACCCGGCCGCCTTGACCAGGTACGAGTTGCCCCACAGCACCGCGAACGCGGTGTTCGTCGACATGCAGGAGAAGTGCACCCAGAAGCCGAGCCGGGTACCGGACAGCGCCCACGCGGCCCGGACGCGTCCGCGCACCGAACGCACGCCGGCGCGGAACTGCGCGGCGGCGCGGATCGGGTGCGGCACCGTGGTGGCGTCCGGCAACAGCAGCCAGACGGCGACGCCGGTGACCAGTGAGCCCACCGCCGCGACGCCGAACCCGAAGCCCCAGCCGACGCGGTGCAGCACGACGGCCAGCGGCAGCGTCGCCAGGACGTTCCCGACGGTGCCCGCCATGCTGGTCAGCGCGACCAGGACGGGGTAGCGGCGGGCGCTGAAGTGGGTGGCCGCGAACCGCAGCACGCTGATGAAGGTGAGCGCGTCACCGCAGCCGAGCACGGCGCGGGCGAGCAGCGCGAGCGGGTAGGACGGCACCAGCGCGAACAGCAGTTGTGCGCACCCCATCAGCAAGGACGCCGCGATGAGCAGCCGCCGCGGACCGTACCGGTCGACGAGCACGCCGGTCGGCACCTGCATGGCCGCGTACACGCCGAGCTGCAGGAAGATGAACACGCTCAGCTGCGCTGGGGAGATGCCGAACCGGTGCTCGGCCAGCAGGCCGGCCACACCCAGTGAGCTGCGGTGCAACACTGCGAGCAGGTACACGGACACGGCCAGCAGCCAGCCGGACACGGCCGTGCGCGAGGCAGGGGCGGGACGTCGGGTGCTGCCGGCTCCGGGCGGGTCCGTCGCGGCGGCACGAAGCATGACAGGTCACATTCTACCGCCGTTCAGGCGACGGGTCTGCCACGCAGCACGGTGCGGCGCGGGGCGTGGAGCGCCGCCAGATCCGTCCGCGGATCGGTGTCGTAGACGACCAGGTCGGCCGGCGCGCCCTCGTCGCGGTTCGGGTCGATGCCGGGCAGGCCGAGCCATTCGCGTCCGCGCCACGAGGCCTGCGCGATGACCTCGGGCTGCGGAATCCCCGCGCCGACGAGCGCGCGGATCTCGTCGCGGATCAGCCCGTGCGGCAGCGAGCCGCCCGCGTCGGTTCCGGTATAGATCGGGACGCCGGCCTCCCACGCGGAGCGGATGCGTTCGCGGGAGGTCGCGAACAGGGACCGCATGTGCGCGGCGTAGATCGGGTACTTGGCGGCGCCGGACAGCGCGATGGACGGGAAGTTGTCGATGTTGATCAAGGTGGGGACGACGGCGGACCCGGCTGCCGCGGCCGCTGCGATCAGGTCGTCGGTCAGGCCCGTGCCGTGCTCGATCGAGTCGATGCCCGCTGCGATCAGGCCGGGCAGCGCGTCCTCGCCGAAGACGTGCGCGGCGACGCGGGCACCGAGCTCGTGGGCGCGGGCGACGGCCCGCGCCAGTTCGTCGTCCGGCCAGACGGGCGCGAGGTCACCGAGCTCGCGGTCGATCCAGTCGGCCGCGAGCTTGACCCAGCCGTCGCCGGCGGCCGCTTGGCGCTCGACCTCGGCGACCAGGTCCTCCGGCTCGATCTCGACGCCGAGCCCGCGGATGTAGCGGTGCGGACGGGCGATGTGCCGGCCCGCGCGGATCAGCCGCGGCAGGTCGTCCCGCCGTTGCACTGAGGTGTTGTCCACCGGCGAGCCGGCGTCGCGCAGCAGCAGGGCGCCCGCGTTGCGGTCGAGCAGTGCCTGCGCCGCCTGTGCGTCCGGGTCGGCGACGTGCCCCTGCGGGGCGAGGCCCACGTGGCAGTGCGCGTCGATCAGGCCCGGGATGATCCAGCCTTGGTCGGCGATCGTCTCCGCCTCGGCGGTGCCGGGCGTGGTCGGTCGGCTGAAGGTCAGGCGGCCGTCGACGATCCACGCGTCGCGTTCGGTCTCGTCCGGCAGGAAGACTCCGCGCAGGTGCAGCACCATGGTTGTGCACGCTATCGGCGCCTGGCGCGGTCGCGATGGCAGGCCGGTCCGTTGCGGCGCGCATGGTCGCGGCGTTGCCCATGATCGCGGCGTCGCGCATGATCGCGGCGGCGCGCATGGTCGCGGCGGCGGCCATGATCAAGCCTGGGTCGGGGATCTGGTGTCGCGGACCTTTGCTCTGCACGGTGGCACCGGGCAAATGCACGCTCTCACCGGGCAGAGCCGTTCTGCACGGTGGCACCGGGCAAATGCACGCTCTCACCGGGCAGAGCAAAGCTTCGGGAGCACACCTGGTCGACCGGTGGGCGCCGGACCAACCCCGTCGCGGGCAACCAGCCCAGTACCGGCGGGGATGCTGGGCCCGGGCCGGGCCTCGGGCCCCGCCTCAGACCGGCCACAGACCCAGCCTCAGCCGAGCGTCAGACCGGCCTCAGCCCCAGGCCTCGGCCACGGCCGCCCGCGCGTCGGCCAGCAACTGCGGCAACACCCGCGTCTGTCCGACGACCGGCATGAAGTTCGTGTCGCCGCCCCAGCGCGGCACCACGTGCTGGTGCAGGTGCGCGGCGATCCCCGCACCGGCCACGTTCCCCTGATTGAGCCCGATGTTGAAGCCGTGCGGCCCCATCGCAACGCGCAGCGCTCGCATCGCCCGTTGCGTGAAAGCGCCGAGCTCAGCTGTCTCGGCAACGGTCAGGTCCGTGTAGTCGGCGACATGCCGGTACGGCACGGTCAGCAGGTGCCCGGAGTTGTACGGGTACAGGTTCAGCACCGCGTAGACCAGCGAGCCGCGCGCGACGACCAGCCCGTCCTCGTCCGGCAGCGACGGCGCACGGCAGAACGGGCACTCGTCGCCCGCCTCGTCATGGCCGGGCTTGTTCTCGCCCTTGATGTAGACGAGCCGGTGCGGCGTCCAGAGCCGGCCGAACGCGTCGGGCTCGCCGGCGAACCCGGACTCGTCCTCGACGTCTTGCGCCATCAGGCCGACTCGACCGACTCGGCTGTCGGTGAAACGTTGCTGCGGCTCGCGACGAACTCGACGATCTCGGACACCGCCTGGTCGATCGCAACGCCGTTGCGCTGCGAGCCGTCGCGGTAGCGGAACGAGACCGCACCCGCCTCGACGTCCTGCGCGCCGGCGAGCAGCATGAACGGCACCTTCTGCTTCTGCGCGGTGCGGATCTTCTTCTGCATGCGGTCGTCGGACGTGTCGACCTCGACGCGAATCCCCTTGGCACGCAGGCGATTCGCGACGTCGTACAGGTACTCGTCCTGCTCGGAGCTGATCGGGATCGCGGTTACCTGCACCGGCGAGAGCCAGGCCGGGAACGCGCCCGCGTAGTGCTCGGTCAGCACGCCGATGAAGCGCTCGATGGAGCCGAACTTCGCCGAGTGGATCATGACCGGCTGCTGCCGCGACCCGTCCGCGGCCTGGTACTCCAGTTGGAAGCCCTTCGGCTGGTTGAAGTCGTACTGGATCGTGGACATCTGCCAGGTGCGCCCGATCGCGTCGCGGCACTGCACCGAGATCTTCGGTCCGTAGTAGGCGGCCCCGCCCGGGTCCGGCACCAGTTCCAGGCCCGAGGCGATCGCGACGTCCTCGAGCACCTTGGTGGCGGCCGCCCAGTCCTCGTCGGACCCGACGAACTTGTCCGGGTGCGAATCGTCGCGGGTGGACAGCTCCAGGTAGTAGTCGTCCAGGCCGAAGTCGCGGAACAGGCCGAGGCAGAAGTCCAGTAGGTGCTGGATCTCCGCCGGCGCCTGCTCGGGAGTGACGTACGAGTGCGAGTCGTCCTGCGCGAAGCCGCGCACCCGGGTCAGCCCGTGAATCACGCCGGACTTCTCGTTGCGGTACACGTGCCCGAACTCGAACAGGCGCAGCGGCAACTCACGGTAGGACCGCCCGCGCGACCGGAAGATCAGGTTGTGCATCGGGCAGTTCATGGCCTTGAGGTAGTAGGTCGCGCCCTCCATCTCCATGGGCGGGAACATGCCGTCGGCGTAGTACGGCAGGTGGCCGGACATCTCGAACACGTGCTGCTTGGTGATGTGCGGCGTGCCGACGTACTCGAAGCCCTCCTCCATGTGCCGCTGGCGGACGTAGTCCTCCATGACCCGCTTGATCACACCGCCCTTGGGGTGGAAGACGGGCAGGCCCGAACCGATCTCGTCCGGGAAGCTGAACAGGTCCAGCTCGGTGCCGAGCTTGCGGTGGTCGCGTTTGGCGGCCTCCTCCAGCCGGTTCAGGTACGCCTTGAGCTCGTCGCGCGAGGCCCACGCAGTGCCGTAGATGCGCTGCAGCTGCGGGTTCTTCTCGTTCCCGCGCCAGTACGCGGCCGCGGTGCGCATCAGCTTGAACGCCGGGATGCGGCGCGTCGTCGGCAGGTGCGGGCCGCGGCACAGGTCGGTCCACACCTGCTCGCCGGTCTTCGCGTCCAGGTTGTCGTACATGGTCAGCCCGCCGGCGCCGACCTCGACCGACGCGCCTTCGGCCGCGCTGTCCGCGGAGGACTTCAGCCCGATCAGCTCGAGCTTGAACTTCTCGCCGCTGAGCTCGTGCCGCGCGTCGTCGTCGTCGATGGGACGGCGCGAGAACCGCTGCCCCGCCTTGATGATCTCGCCCATCTTCTTCTCGATGGCGGTGAGGTCCTCGGGTGTGAACGGGCGCGAGGGCAGGAAGTCGTAGTAGAACCCGTCCTGCACCGGCGGCCCGATTCCCAGCAGCGTGCCCGGGAACAGGTCCTGCACGGCCTGCGCCATCACGTGCGCGGTCGAGTGCCGCAGCACCGCGAGCCCGTCCGGCGAGGCAGCGGTCACCACCTCGACCTCGGTGTCGGCGTCCGCGACCCAAGCTAGGTCCTTGAGCGTGCCGTCCGGCGTCCGCACGACGATCGCGCCGGCCGGGCCGGTGACGTCCACCCCCGCGTCCCGCAGCGCGTCCGCCGCCGTCGTGCCGGCCGTGACCCGGACGCGCTGGGCGGGTACGGATGGCTGGGCGCTGGCGGACACTAGGGCACTCCTCGGGACGGTTCACATGGATCGAGCACTGCAGGGAATGCTAGTGGCCGTGTCCCGTCCGTTCGGACCTGGCAGGCTGTAGCGCGTGAGCGAATCGGAGCACAAGGACGACCTGCATCGCTATCTGCGCGCGGGCCGCGAGGCGCTGCTGTGGAAGCTGGACGGCCTGGACGAGTACGACGTGCGCCGCCCGCTCGTTCCCACCGGCACGAACCTGCTCGGGCTGGTCAAGCACCTGGCCGCGGTCGAGTGGGGCTACTTCGCGCTGGCCTTCGACCGGCCGATGCCCGGCACGCCGCAGTGGTTCACCACAATGGACGACGACGAGCCGAACGTGGACATGTGGGCGCGCGCGGACGAGTCCCGCGACGACGTCGTCGCGCTGTACCGGACGGTGACCGCGCACGCCGACGAGACGATCGCATCGCTGGACCTGGACGCGACCGGGCGGGTGCCGTGGTGGCCGGCCGAGCGACGCGAGGCGACCCTGCACCGGCTGCTGGTGCACACCGCGGCGGAGACGCATCGGCACGCCGGTCACGCCGACATCGTCCGCGAACTCATCGACGGAGCGGCCGGGCTGCGCGACGGGAATACCAATATGCCCCCGGCCGACCGGGCCTGGTGGGACGGCTATCGCGACCGGCTGCAGTCCGTCGCCGAACAGTTCCGGTCCTGATCGTTCTGCTTCGAGGCGAGGGAGTACCAGTGGCGTTCCTGTACGAGTACGAGGGCAAGCGACCGAACATCGCTGCGAACGCGTTCATTGCGGCGACCGCGACGTTGATCGGCGACGTGACGGTCGAGGCCGGCGCGTCCGTCTGGTACGGCGCCGTGCTGCGCGGCGACGACGGGCCGATCGTGATCCGCGAGAACGCGAACGTGCAGGACGGGTCGGTGCTGCACTGCCCGCCCACGGTCACGACCGAGATCGGCCGCGGCGCGACCGTCGCGCACCAGTGCGTCGTGCACGGCGCGGTGCTGGAGGACGAGGCACTGGTCGGCAACGGTTGCGTGATCCTCGACGGTGCGCGCATAGGCGCCGGGTCGCTGGTTGCTGCGCTGTCCCTCGTGCAACCGGGCGCCACGATCCCGCCCGGCGTGCTGGCCGCGGGAGCGCCCGCCGTGGTCAAGCGCGAGATCGCCGGAACGCCCGCCGAGATGTGGGTGAAGATGAACCCGACCTACTACCCGGCGCTGGCCCGCAGGCACATCGCGGGCGTCCGTCCGATCTGAAGCCGGCACCGGTCACCGAGACGTAGGGTGTCCGCCATGACGACACCGCCCGCTCCCGCCGACTGGTATGCCGACCCGTTCGGACGGCACGAGCTGCGCTACTACGACGGCACCCGGTGGACCGAGCACGTCTCGTCGCACGGCCGGCCGACCACCGATGCACCGACGGGCACCGCGCACGTGCCGACGGTGCATCGCGACACCGCGCGCGTGGTCGGCGACGTGTCCGCGGCGGGCGCAACGGGAACGGCGCCGTTCGCGGGGACGGGCTCGATCTTCACCGAGCCGATCCTGGTCGTGAACCAGAAGGCGAAGCTGGTCGAGGTCAGCAACGAGTACGCCGTCTACGACCAGAACGGCACGCAGCTCGCGGCCGTGCGCGAGGTGGGCCAGAACGCACTGAAGAAGGCGGTTCGACTGTTCACGTCATACGACCAGTACCTGACGCACTCGCTGCAGGTCGTGGACATGCAGGGCAACGTGCTGCTCGGGCTGACGCGCCCGGCGAAGCTGATCAAGTCGCGGGTGATCGTCACCGATCCGGGCGGCCGCGAGATCGGCCAGATCGTGCAGCAGAACGCGATCGGCAAGATCCGCTTCGCGATCGAGACCGGCGGGCAGCAGATCGGCTCGATCAACGGCGAGAACTGGCGGGCGTGGAACTTCAACATCCGCGACCACACCGACACCGAGGTCGCGCGGATCACCAAGACGTGGGAAGGCCTGGCCAAGACCATGTTCACGACCGCGGACAACTACGTCGTGCAGCTGCACCGGCAGTTGGACGATCCGCTGCGCATCCTGGTCGTCGCGTCCGCGCTGGGAGTCGACACCGCCCTCAAGCAGGACTCGCGCGGCTTCAACTGATCTCAGCCGCTGTCACGCCAGCGCTGGAGGTCCGCCGGCGTGTCCAGGTCCTGTGGGTCGCCGGTCACGTCGATCTCGTCGACGAGTTCCGGACGTGCGCGCAGCAGCGCGCGGGCGCCCTCGTCGGCGCCGGCCAACTCGAGCGCCGCGCGCCAGAGCGCGGGCGACATCGCGATCGGGTGCCCGCGGCGCGCGAGCCCGTCCCGCCGAGCTTCGCCCCGCCGTGCCGCGTAGCGCGCCGTCACGATCCGCCCGGGCCGCCAGCCACCGATCACCGCGCGCACCGCGTCGGACCCCAGGCCGGGCAGATCGACCAGCACGAGCACGATCACGTCCGCGTCCCCGGCCGCATCGACGGCAAGCTCGAGCGAGGAGCGCATCCCGCGCTCCGGGTCGGCGTTCACGGCGACGCGGGCGCCCGCCACGTCGACGCCGGGACGAATCACCGCCAGCACGTCGTCACAGCCACCGTCGGTCAGCACTCGCACGGCGCGGTCCACCAGGCGTTCGCCGTCGAGGGCCAGCTCCGCCTTCGGCACGCCCATGCGCCGGCCGGCGCCCGCGGCGAGCACGGCACCTACGACACTCGACACGGCACGACACTATGCGTCGCGCCGCCGGAACGACCATGCTCGTGGCATGCCACAGACCTTCGCCGCCCCCGCCGACGTCGCCGTCGCCCTGGACCGGGCCGGGTACCTGGCGGACACCGGGGTCGCCACCGCCGCGTTCCTTGCCATGCGGATGGGGCGGCCGCTGTTCCTCGAGGGCGACCCGGGTGTCGGCAAGACGTCGCTGGCGCAGGCGCTGGCGGTCATCGCGGAGGCCCCGCTGATCCGGCTGCAGTGCTACGAGGGCATCGACGCCGGCCAGGCTCTCTACGACTGGGACTTCCGGCGGCAGATCCTGCACCTGCGCGCCGCTGGGGACTCGTCCGATCCGAGCCAGCTGGAGGCCTCGCTGTACGAGCGGCGCTTCCTTGTGGCGCGGCCGATCCTGCAGGCACTGGAGCAGAGCCCCGCGGTGCTGCTGATCGACGAGATCGACCGCGCCGACGACGAGTTCGAGGCATTCCTGCTGGAGGTGCTCGACGACAACGCGGTGAGCATCCCCGAGCTGGGCACGATCCGCGCGCAGACGCCGCCACTGGTCGTGCTGACGTCCAACCGCACGCGCGAGGTGCACGACGCGCTCAAGCGCCGCTGCCTATACCACTGGCTCGCGCACCCGGACTTCGCCCGCGAGGTGCAGATCGTGGTGCGGCACATTCCGGCGGCCGCCGAGAGGTTGATCCGTGACGTCGCCGCCGTGGTCGGTGCGCTGCGCGACGCGGATCTGCTCAAACCGCCCGGCGTCGCCGAGACGATCGACTGGACGCGCGCGCTGGACATGCTCGGCGCGGACGCGCTCACCATGGACGCGGCCCTGGCCACGATCGGAGCGGCGATCAAATATCACGAGGACCAGCTGCGCGTCACCCGTGACCTGCTGCCGGATCTCATCGAGCGGCTCGGCTGAGGGGCCTGGGGCGAGGCGGGGCGGTGGCGAACCTGGATGCGGTGGCGGTCCTGACCGGGTTCGCGCGTGCGCTGCGCGCCGCCGGCGTCGCCGCAGACCGCGCCCGCGTGACGACCGCGGTGGAAGCGCTGGCGGAGCTGGATCCGCGCAATGGCGAGCAGTTGTACTGGGCGACGCGGTTGACCCTGTGCGCCGAGCCGGACGACCTGCCCGCCTTCGACGCGGTGTTCGGCACCTGGTTCGGACGCCGTCCGCCGCCGCTGCCGCGTCCCGCTGCGTCGGCGCCGCAACGGCGGCTTGCGCCGGTGCGCGGACTGACCGCGGAGGTGGCCGGCGATGCGGCAGACGATGAGGACGACGTGCTGCGCACCGCGGCGGCCGACGCCGAGATCCTGCGTCACCGGGATGTCGCCGGCCTGAGCGCCGCGGAACGCGACGAGGTCCATCGGATGATCGCGCTGCTCGCGCCCCGGATCGCGCCGCGCCGGTCCGGCCGGAGCACCCGAGCCCGCCGCGGACGCGTCGACGTGCGGCGCAGCGTCCGGCAGATGCTGCGCGAGGGCGGTGAGCCCGGATCGCTGCGCTACGCGCGTCGCAGCGAGCGCCCGCGGCGGCTGGTGCTGCTGCTGGACGTGAGCGGGTCGATGGCGCCGTACGCCGACACGATGCTGCGCTTCGCGCACGCGGCCGTGCGCGTGCGTCCCGCATCCACCGAGGTGTTCACGATCAGCACCCGGCTGACCCGGATCACCCGGCAGTTGCGGCTGCGTAACCCCGAGCGGGCGTTGCAGGCGGCCGGCGCCGCCGTCCCCGACTGGAGCGGCGGCACCCGGCTGGGCGAGGCACTGCGCGCGTTCCTGGACCTGTGGGGCCAACGCGGCACCGCCCGCCAGGCCGTCGTCGTGCTCGCCTCGGACGGCTGGGAGCGCGGGGACGCCGGGCTGCTCGGCGAGCAGATGGCACGGCTCGCGCGGCTCGCGCACCGCGTCGTGTGGGTGAATCCGCACAAGGGCAAGGACGGCTTCGCGCCCGTCACCGCAGGTATGTTGGCAGCACTCCCCCATCTGGACGCGCTCGTCGCCGGGCACAGCTTCGAGGCACTGCGCAACGTTGCGGAGGTGATCGCGCGTGCGTGACGTGATCGAGGAACTGGCGGCCTGGTGGCGTGCCGGCGAGACGGTCGGAGTCGGCACCGTCGTCGGTACCTGGAAGTCCTCGCCGCGTCAGCCGGGGGCCGCCATGGTGGTCGGGCCTGACGGCACGGTCGCCGGCAGCGTCTCGGGCGGCTGCGTCGAGGGCGCCGTGTACGAACTGGCCGAGGCCGCGCGCGACACGGGCACGCCCGTGCTGCAGCGCTACGGGATCAGCGACGACGACGCGTACGCCGTGGGGCTGACCTGCGGCGGGATCATCGACGTCTTCGTCGAGCCGGTCGGTCCGCGGAGCTTCCCGGAACTCGGATCGGTGGCCGAGGACATCGCGGCTGGGCGCCCGGTCGCGGTCGCGACGTTCATCAGTGGCGACGGCACGCGCGTGGGGCGCCGGCTCGTCGTGCGGCCGGACTCGGTCAGCGGCGGGCTCGGCAGCGATCGTCTGGACGACGCGGTGCGCGACGACGCGCGCGGGATGCTGCTGCTGGGCAGCACGGGTGTGCTCCACTACGGCCCGGACGGCGAGCGGCGCGGCGACGACATCGCGATCTTCCTGTCGTCCTACGCGCCCCGCCCTCGCATGATCGTCTTCGGCGCAATCGACTTCGCCGCCGCGGTGGCCCGGATCGGGTCCTTCCTCGGCTACCGGGTGACGGTGTGCGACGCCCGGCCGACGTTCGCCACCGCCAAGCGGTTCCCGGACGCGGACGAGGTCGTCGTCGAATGGCCGCACAAGTACCTGGCGCGCACCGAGGTCGACGCGCGAACGGTGGTGTGCGTCCTGACCCATGACCCGAAGTTCGACGTGCCACTGCTGGAGGTCGCGCTGCGGCTGCCGGTCGCCTACGTCGGCGCGATGGGCTCGCGCCGCACCAACGACGACCGGCTGGCGCGGCTCCGCGAACTGGGTCTGACCGAGGCGGAGCTGGCCCGGCTGCACGCGCCCATCGGCCTGGACGTCGGTGCGCGCACGCCCGAGGAGACCGCCGTCTCGATCGCCGCGGAGATCACCTCGATGCGCTGGGGCGGCTCGGGCACCCAGCTGCGCGAGACCACCGGCCCGATCCACCACCCGGGTACTGCCTGACCCGTCGGCCGACGTAGCCGACCCGAGGCCGTTTGGCCCTCGATCTGTGACGGGCACCACGCTAGGTTCGAAGGAATTCGGTTCGCTGCGGCTGGAGGCGCGATGACCAAGATCAGCATGACGGTTGACGAGGTGTCCTACAGCGACGAGATCGAGCCGAGAACCCTGCTCGTCCACTACCTGCGCGAGCAGCTGGGCAAGGTCGGCACGGTCGTCGGCTGCGACACGAGTAACTGCGGCGCCTGCACCGTCGAACTCGACGGGCAGAGCGTCAAGAGCTGCACGGTGCTCGCGGTGCAGGCCGACGGCGGCACGGTCACCACCATCGAGGGCCTGGCCGTGGCAGGAGCACTCGACCCGATGCAGCAGGCCTTCCACGACAACCACGCGCTGCAGTGCGGCTACTGCACGCCGGGGATGATCATGGCCGCGCGCGACCTATTGCAGAACAACCCGCACCCGAGCGAGCACGAGATCCGCGAAGGCATCGAGGGCAACCTGTGCCGCTGCACGGGCTACCAGAACATCGTCCGCGCCGTCCAGCAGGCGGCCGGCATGACCTCCGGAGCCAGCTCATGACCGCCGTGTCGGACCGACCCGCGGCCGAGATCGGCAAGGCCCGCAGGCGCAAGGAGGACCAGCACCTCATCACCGGGCGCACCACCTGGACCGACAACATGACGCTGCCCGGCATGGTGCACCTGGCGATCCTGCGCAGCCCGATGGCGCACGCAACGATCACGTCGATCGACGCCACGCCGGCCCGGCAGCGCCCCGGCGTCGTCGCCGCCTTCACCGGCAAGGACTTCGCGGACATCCAGGGCGACCTGCCGTGCGCGTGGCCGGTCACGCCCGACATGGTCAACCCCGGCGCCCCCAGCCTGGCCGTCACGCAGGTCAACCACGTCGGCGAGGCGGTGGCCGTCGTCGCCGCGCGCACCAAGGCCGAGGCCGTCGACGCGCTCGAGGCGATCGACGTCGAGTACGAGCCCCTTCCGCCGGTGCTGGACATGGAGGCTGCGGTCGCCGACGGGGCACCGCTCGTCCACCCGAACACGACGTCGAACCGCTCCTACACCTGGACGTTCGAGTCTGGCGCTGCCGGCACCGGGCAGCCGATCGACGGCGCACTGGCCGGGGCCGAGGTCACCGTGACGCGCCGATTCATCCAGCAGCGGCTGATCCCCTCGTTCATGGAGCCCCGCTCGGTCGTCGTCCAGCCGGTCGGTGATGGCATCCTGATGCACTCCTCGACGCAGGTGCCGCACATCCTGCGCACGATGCTCGGACTCACTCTCGGCATCCCCGAGCACAAGGTGCGGGTGAGCGCGCCGGACGTCGGCGGCGGCTTCGGCGGCAAGATCCCGGTGACGCCCGAAGAGGTGATCACCACCCTGGTCGCGCGCAAGCTCGGCAAACCGGCGAAGTTCACCGAGAGCCGTTCCGAGTCGATCATGAGCGCGCACCACGGCCGCGACCAGATCCAGGACATCACGATCACCGCCAAGCGCGACGGCACGGTCACCGGCCTGGACGTGCACCTGTTCGCCGATATGGGCGCGTATCTGCGGCTGGTCGGTCCGGGCGTGCCGATCCTGGGCGCGTTCATGTACAACGCGATCTACAAGATCCCCGCCTACCGGTTCGTCTGCGAGGGAATCTTCACCACCAAGACTCCGACGGACGCCTACCGCGGCGCGGGCCGCCCCGAGGCGACGTTCGCAATCGAGCGGATCATGGACGAGCTGGCCGCCGAACTGGGCATGGACCCGATGGAGCTGCGCCGCAAGAACTGGATCACGCACGAGGAGTTCCCGTTCACCACGGTCTGCGGCCTGACCTACGACAGCGGCAACTACGAGGCCGCCACCGACCGCGCGCTCGAGCTGATCGGCTGGGACGAGCTGCGCCGCGAGCAGGCCGAGCGCCGCGAGCGCCACGATCCGGTGCAGCTGGGGCTGGGCATCTCGACGTTCACCGAGATGTGCGGGCTGGCGCCGTCGCGGGTGCTCGGTTCGCTCGACTACGGCGCCGGCGGCTGGGAGAACGCCTCCATCCGGATGCTGGCCACCGGCAAGGTCGAGGTCGTCACCGGCACGAGCGCGCACGGGCAGGGGCACGAGACCGCGTTCAGCCAGATCGTCGCCGACAAGCTCGGCGTGCCGTTCGAGGACGTCGAGATCATCCACGGCGACACCCAGTCCTCACCCAAGGGCCTGGACACGTACGGTTCGCGCTCGCTGGCGGTGGGCGGGATCGCGATCGTGCAGGCCGCCGACAAGGTGATCGAGAAGGCGCGGCGCGTCGCCGCACACCTGCTCGAGGCCAGCGAGGACGATCTGGAGTTCGAGGCCGGGGCGTTCTCGGTCAAGGGCTCCCCCGGCTCGTCGGTGAGCATGGGCGACATCGCGTTCGCGACCTTCTCCGCGCACAACCTGCCCGACGGCATGGAGCCGAGCCTCGACGCGGACGCGACCTACGACCCGGTGAACTTCTCCTTCCCGCACGGCACGCACCTGTGCGCGGTGGACGTCGACACCGAGACCGGGCGCGTGACGATCCGCAAGTACGTCTGCGTCGACGACGTCGGGAACCCGATCAACCCGCTGATCGTCGAGGGCCAGGT
Source organism: Jatrophihabitantaceae bacterium (assembly GCA_035765515.1). Lineage (GTDB taxonomy): Bacteria > Actinomycetota > Actinomycetes > Mycobacteriales > Jatrophihabitantaceae > DASRSS01. Next base: position 28,473 of record DASTXN010000144.1, read on the forward strand.
GCATGGCGGGCTCGCGCAGGGCATCGCACAGGCGTTGTTCGAAGAGGCGGTCTACGACGACGCGGGCAACCTGACTACGGGCACGTTCGTCGACTACACGCCGCCGTCCGCCGCGGACCTACCCAGCTTCACGACCGACCGCACCGTCACCCCGTCGACGGACAATCCCCTTGGCGTCAAAGGGGTCGGCGAGGCCGGCACGATTGCCTCCACGCCCGCCGTGGTGAACGCGGTCGTCGACGCGCTGCGACCGTTCGGCGTCACGGACGTGCAGATGCCGTGCACGCCGGAACGCGTCTGGCGGGCCTTGCAGGGCACCGAGAAATCCGACCGGGCCGCGTCCGGCACCAATGCGTACGGCGGCGCCGCGACCACCGAGGGGGGTGCGGAATGATCCCGGCGGCGTTCGACTACGTGCGCCCGTCCTCGGTCGCCGAGGCCGTCTCCGCGCTCGGTGCGGCGGGCGAGGACGGCAAGGTGCTCGCCGGCGGGCAGTCGCTGATCCCCGTGCTGCGGCTGCGGATGGCCTACCCGTCCGTTCTCGTGGACGTCGGGCGGATCCCCGAGCTGCAGGGCGTGCGCGACGACGGCGACGCGATCGTGATCGGTGCGATGACCACGCACCACGCGGTCATGCACGACGAGCTGGTCCGGCAGCACGCGCCGCTGATCGCGCAGGCGACGGCGACCGTTGCCGACCCGCAGGTACGGCACCGCGGCACGTTCGGCGGGGCCCTCTCGCACGCCGACCCGGCCGGCGACCTCGGCGCGGTGGCGCTGGCGCTGGGCGCCGAATTCGTCGCATCCGGGCCCGGCGGAGAGCGACGCATCGCCGCCGCGGACTTCTTCGTCGATTACCTGACGACGGCCCTGTCGCCGGACGAGATCCTCACCGCGATCCGGGTGCCCAAGCTCGGCGCCGGCTGGAGCTCGCACTACGAGAAGTTCAACCGGGTCGCGCAGGCCTGGTCGATCGTCGGCGTCGCCGCACTCGTGCGCCGCGACGGCGGGACGATTGCCGAGGCCCGCATCGGGCTGACGAACATGGGGCCGACGCCGCTGCGTGCGTTCGCCGTCGAGCAGGCGCTCGCCGGCGCGGAGGCCTCCGCCGAGAGCATCGCGGCTGCTGCAGCGCACACGGCCGAGGGCACGAGTGCACCCAGCGATCTGTCCGGCAACGCCGACTACCGCGAACACCTGGCCCGCGTGCTCACTGCGCGCGCCGTCCGCACCGCTGCCGGAGCCTGACTTGGAACTGGACCACTCGTTCACCGTCCCGGTCGGAATTGACGAGACGTGGCGGGTGCTGCTCGACATCGAACGCGTCGCGCCGTGCATGCCCGGCGCCGCCCTGGAATCCGTCGACGGCGGCGAGTTCACCGGCACGGTGAAGGTCAAGCTCGGGCCGATCAGCCTCACCTACAAGGGCAAAGCAGCCTTCGTCGAGAAGGACGAGACGGCGCACCGCGCGATCATCGATGCACGCGGCCGCGACGCGCGCGGTAACGGCACCGCCGCCGCCAAGGTGACCGCGACGCTCAGCGAGGAGGACGGCGGCACCACGGTCGCCGTGCACACCGAGCTGGACATCACCGGCAAGCCCGCGCAGTTCGGCCGCGGTGTGATGGTGGATGTCGGCAACAAGCTGATCGGCCAGTTCGCCGACAACCTCGCGGCGCAGCTACGGGGTGCCGGGTCCGAACCCGAGCACGGAGCCGACGAGGCCGCACCGGCGTCGGCACCTGCGGCGGCCGCACCGCCTGCCAAAGCCGAGCCGGAGCCGATCAACCTGATGTCGTCCGCGGGCCCTGCGGTGGCGAAGCGGTTGGCGCCGGTAGCGCTGGGTATCCTGGTGCTACTCATCGCGGTGGGCCGCCGTCGGCGCAAAAGGCGCTGACGGCGAAACGGCGACCGGCAGACGACTCAGCTCGGACCCGGATCGGCCGATAGGGTCTGATGATCTGATTTCGCCCGGGCGGACCACCACGCCGCACCGAGTTCGATGGAGATGGCGTGTCCGACCTCGCACCGCAGCAGCCGGAGCCTTCCGGGCTGCTCGACGGCGCAGATCCCGACGTTGTCCGCGCCTATCTGGCCGCCCTGCTGAGCCAGGACACCGCCGTCATGTATGCGGTCGATCCGCAGAACGGCCGCATGCTCTTCGCGAATCCCGGCTACGAAAAGCTTATGGCGCGTCCCGCCGCAGGCATCGTGGGCAGATCCTCGCGGGAGCTGTTCTCGGCGGAGGTGGCCGAAACGCATCGGGCCACCAACGAACTTGTGGTCCGCAACCGCAGCATGCAGGCCGAGGCAGAGACCGCCCTGGACGGCACGGGCGAGCTACGGCACTACGTCTCGCACAAGTTCCCCCTGTTCGATGCGGACGGCACGGTCGCGGCGATCGGTGGGCTGTCCGTGGATGTCACCGACCTGGAGGTCGAACGCCGTAAGAGCCGGTCGGCCCAGCAAGAGGCCGAGTCCCGGTTCCGCAGCGTGTTCGAGAACGCCCCCGTCGGCCAGGTGTTCAGTGACATGGACGGGAAGATCATCGCGGCCAACGCGTCGCTGGCCGAGATGCTGGGGTACCGGTCGGCCGACCTGATCGGCATGCGCGCCCTGGACCTGGTCACGGCAGCGGACTCGGTGATCGAGGAGGCGCGGGCGCTGCGCTCCGGTGAGGCGTCCACCGTCAGCAGTGTGCGGACCATGCGGCACCGTGACGGCCACGACATCCTGGTGCGCATCATCAGTGTCCTGCTACCGGGAGCCGACGGCGAACCGCAGTGGTGGGCCTCGATGATCGTGGACCTGCGCGAGGAGGAGCGCGCCCGTATCGAATTGCAGCGGGCGCATACCAAAGCCCTCCAGTCGAGTGATCGGCTGCAGCTGTTGCATGCCATCGCGACCGCCGCCAACGAGGCCCGCACGCTCGACGACGTAGCGCCGCACGTGTTACGCCTCGTGCGCGAACGGTTCGGCTGGCGGCAGGCCGCGCTCGCCCACTGGCAGTCCGACCGGCCCGAAACTCCCGAGCTCACCCATGTGAGCGGGTCGGGTCCGCTTGCTCCCGGCGCGGCGTCGTACGTCCGACCCGCCGAGGACCGTCCGGCGGCGCACAGCTGCGGCAGCGAGCACGTTGTCGTGGTCCCGGTGGCCGATGACCGCACCGGACGACTGGCGCTGCTGTTCGCGGGCCTGTCTGCGGCGCCGGACGCACTGCAGCTGGATGTGCTCAGCGTGGTCGGCAGCGAGTGCGCGCGCGTGGTCGAGCGGGAGGAGGCTGCCCGGCGTACCCACGAGTCCGAGGTGTGGTTCCGGACCGTCTTCGACGCCTCGCCGTTACCGATGGGGCTGAGCCTGGGCGACACCGGAAAGTACGTGGCGGTCAACGAGGCGCTCTGCCATCTCGTCGGACGCAGCCGCGACCAGCTGATCGGTGCCTCTGTGCGCGAGATCGTCCACCCGGACGACGTCGTTCTCGCCGATCCGGCCGGCGCGGCCGCTGCCGCAGCGCCGGACGGACGGCACACCGTGGAGATGCGGCTGCGCCGCGCCGACGGCTCGGACGCGATCACGAACGTGAGCCTGACCTGGATGGTCGATCCGGAGGGCAACCGCCTGTTGCTGGCGCAGCTGGAGGACATCACCGCTCGGCGTACTGCTGAGATCGCGCTGCGCAACCAGGCCGAGCGGGACAGCCTGACCGGGCTGGCGAACCGGTCCTTCCTGTCGCGCTTGCTGACCCAGATGGGCGACGACGCGACGGACTGCGTGCTGCTGTTCATCGACCTGGACGGCTTCAAGATGATCAACGACGCCCGCGGGCACGACGTCGGCGACGAGGTCCTGGTCGAGGTGGCGGCCAGGCTGCGGGCGTCCGTCCGCCCGTCCGACGTGGTGTGCCGCTTCGGCGGCGACGAGTTCGTCATCGCGTTCCGGACGGGAGTGCCCGGAGACACCGACCTGGCGCTGTGGATGTCGCGGCAGGTGTCCGACCGCGTCGAGGCGGCGCTGGCGGCGCCGATCACGACCACGTCCGGCCCGGCGCGCATCACGGCGAGCATCGGCATCGCCGGCTGTGCCCTCGTTCCCGGCGTCCCGCACGATCTGCTGCAACGCGCCGACACCGCGATGTACCGGGCCAAGCGGCTCGGCAAGGACCGCAGCGCCGTGTACGACGCGGGCCTGCACGACGAGACGGTCGAGTACCAGCGCACCGCGGCCGCCCTGCGCAACGCGCTCGCCGAGCGCCGCTTCGTCGTGCATTATCAGCCGATCGTGCGGCTGCGCGACGAGGCGATCGTCGCCTTCGAGGCACTCGTGCGCCTGTACGACGAGGCCGGGCGGCTGGTTCCCCCGGACCGGTTCATCGGCGTGGCCGAACAGAGCCAGCTGATCGTGCCGATGGGCTCGTGGGTGCTGCAGGAGGCGTGCCGGACGATCGCCCGGCTGCGCAAGCTGACCGGACGCGAACTGGTCGTGTCGGTGAACGTCGCCGCCCAGCAGGCCGCACGCAGCGACCTGGCGTGCACCGTTACTGCCGCGCTCGCCGAAGCCGGCCTGCCCGCCTCCGCGCTGAGCCTGGAACTGACCGAGTCGGCGCTTCTCGACGCGGACGACGCCACGCTGGCCCAGTTGCAGGGCCTGCGCGAGCGCGGAGTGCTGATCGCGCTGGACGACTTCGGCACCGGCTACTCGTCGCTGACCTACCTGCGCCAGCTGCCGGTAACCCAGATCAAGGTCGATCGGTCCTTCGTCTGTGGCCTGGCGACCGACGACGGGGACACCGCGATCGTGCGGGCGGTGACCAACCTCGCCTCGGACTTCGGACTGTTCTGGGTCGCCGAGGGAATCGAGACGCAGGAACAGCTGGACGCGCTGGTGGCGCTCGGCGGGAACGGCTACGCGCAGGGCTACGTGTTCAGCCGGCCGGTCCCCGAGGAAGAGTTGTACCCGCTGCTCGGCCTGGACGCGCGGCAGCTCGCCAGCTGACCTCAGCGGGTGCCGCGGCCGGTGTAGAAGTCGCGCAGCCGATCGACGAATCCCTCGACCAGCCCGGCGAGCTGATTCGCGCCGAGCGCCTCGGGGGCGAGCACGCGCGGGCGCGTCGGTGCGAGCTGCTCGGCACCGAGTGCCTGCTCGCCGAGCTCGAGCAGGCGCACCCGGTCCAGGACGGCGTCCAGGCGCGGGAACAGCACGTCACGCTGATGGCTGACGTGGTCAGCGAAACGGCGCCGCACGTCCGCGAGCACGGCGGCCAGTTCGGTTGCGTCCACGTCGCGCGCCTCGAGTCGACGCAGCTCCTTCTCGCAGGCACGGGACGCGGCGAAGTCGTCGTCAGCGAGCGCGGCCCCGCCGTCGACGTCCGTCCGCAGGCTCGGGTACAGGTACCGCTCCTCGGCGACGAAGTGTCGGACCAGGTCCATCACCAGCTCGGTGCGCGCCGTGCCCCCGGCGTCCTCCGCCTCGAGGAGGACGGGGTCGGCGAGCTGCTCGGCGATGCCGTCGTGGTCGCTGGCCAGCACCTCGATGATCGTCTGCTGCGTGCTCGATTCGGTCACGGCGCCAGCCTTCCCGGTGTCCGCGCCGGCTTACCCGGCGGCGGGACGGATCAGGCCGACGCACGTGTACGGCAGGCCCGGCACGTACTCGACGGGAACGCCGCGTTGCTCGGCGAGCAGCAGGACGTGCGCCAGGTCGGCGCCGCGGTCCGGACGGGCCAGCACCCGCCACGGGACCCGGCGCAGCAGGACCCGGGTGGTCTCCCCCACGCCGGGCTTGATCAGGTTCAGGTCGGCGATCCCGTAGCGGGCGCCGAGCTGTTCGACCGCACACCAGCCGGCCCAGGTCGGCTTCCGGTCACTGCCCTGCAGCCGTGGCAGTTCGTCCCGGACGGCGCCGGCCACGTCCGCGAACCGGTCGCTGACCGCGTCCAGGAACAGCGCGGAGACGTCCTCGGCGGCCAGCTCGGCGTAGAACTTCGCGCCGTGGAACTGCCCTGGCCCGATCAGCGACTCGTTCAGCACGGTGCGCGAGACCAGTCCGGACACCGTCGAGTTCAGGCACGCGGACGGGATCAGGAAGTCCGCGCGCGTGCCGAACGTGCGCACGCAGCTGCCGGGGTCGGCCAGCACGGCCAGCTCCGGGTCGAAGCAGGTCCCCAGCTCGGCGTTCGCCTTGCCGACGGCCTCGGCCAGTTCGCGCGTGATCGCTCCCTTGCCCGTCCAGCCGTCGACGAACACCACCGCTGCCGGGTCGTGGTGCGCCGCCAGCCAGCGCAGCGCCACGGTGTCCATGCCCCGTCCGCGCACGATGCTGATCGCGTAGTGCGGCAGCGCGGCACCGTGCGCGAACGCCGCCCACCGCCGCATGAGGATGCCGACCGGCGTGCCCGCGCGAGCGAGGGAGACCAGCACCGGCGCCGGGCCGCGCTCGGCCAGCACGAGTTCGGTGACGACGCCGACCGCGTGCGCCAGCCGCTGCGCGGTCGCGGCGAGTGCGACGTGGAAAAGTTCCAGGTAGCGCGCGTCCGGCCGGTATTCGACGGGCAGTGATTCGGCGTAGTGCGCCGCGCCGGACTGGATCGACTCCTCGCGCTCCTCGGCGGGCGCCTCGAGCTCGGCGCCGGACAGGTCGGTGAGCAGCCAGGCCACTTCGTCCGGCGCGTAGCTGCCGAACTCCGGGCCGGTGAGCGGCCTGCTCATCAGCCCGGCAAATACGTCGGCAGCGTGACCACGAAGAGCCGCTCGCACACGCCGGCGAGCGCCTCGACCAGGCCGCCGGACGTCCAGAGCGGCGCGGTGTCGCCGACCTCGTCCACCACCAGCACGATGTCGGTGTACGCCGTGCCGCCGGTCGCGGGCGCGACGTTGTAGACGAACCGTTCGCCCTCGGCGCCGTCCTCGTGCGCGGGAAAGCGCAGCGCGGTGCGGATCGGGTAGCCGGGTTCGTCGATCGCCGCGACCGGTGACCGCGTGGTGGAGGAGAAGCGCACGCTCTGCCCGGTGCGCGTCCAGTCGGCCATCGCCGCGGCGATGATCATCGGCGCGTGCATCAGTTCCTCGGTGCCGAGTACCAGCACGCGGTCGCCGAGCACCTGTTCGCTCAGGCGCGCGGCCACCCCGCGCGCCGCGATCTCCATGGACCTGCGGTTGTCGAACGTGAAGCCGTGCCGGCCGCTTTCGGGCAGGCCGGCGGGCCAGTCCGGATCGACCGTGTGCACCTCGGCCGTCCTGGTCGACGGGCGCCGCCCCGGCTCCCGCGTATGCGCGGCGAGCAGCTCGGACGCTCGGGCGAGCACGCCGGCGGGGACGTGCACCCGTCCGCGCGTGCCGGACACGACCGCGATGCGGGTGCCGAGTTCGTCCGCGACCGCGTCGACCAGCGCCTCGTCCGCCTGACCCCGCACGTCCACCAGTGCGCTGATCACGTACCGATCGCGCGGGCAGAGCTCGTGCAGCGCCCGGATCGTGTTCAGCGCGGTGTGCCCGGTGGACAGTTCGTCGTCGACCAGCACGATCGGATGCGGCTTGGTCAGCAGCGTCGGATCCGCGGGCACCAGCACATGGCCCGGGGCGTGGCTGTGCGACTCCTGGAACGTGAGCGCCGGACGCATGCCCGGCACGGTGCGCCGCGTGGAGTGCAGGCAGGTGACCGACAGCTCGTCCGCGACCGCGTGCCCGAGTGCTGTGGCCGTTTCGGCGTAGCCGATGACAACGGCCGGCTCGCCGTCCAGCACGTCGCGCGTGTACCCGCCGAGGCGCATGCCGATCCCGTACGCGGTCCGCGGGTCGAGCGGGATGTGCTTGCCGAGGACGTGCGAGACCAGCAGATGCGCGCGCGTCGACCGCCGGCGCAGCGCGAGGCCGATCCAGCCCTCGAGCGGCGCCGCGGGGTCGCTGTCGAGCGTGATCCCCAGCCGGTCGGCGACCCAGCGGCCGTCCCACACGTCGTCCATCGGTGCAGTGTGACGCATGTATGCGACCGCGGCGAGAACTTCAGCGGGCGCGTTCTCAGCGTCCGAACCGCCTGCCGATCTGGGGCCGTCCTCGCGACGAGAACCACGTCCCCGGCTGCCCGTTCCAGCGCTGGTTGCTTCTCTCGGCGGCGACGGCGGGAGTCGTCGCTTCCCCTTGCGTTGCGCTGCCGGGTTGCGTTCCTGCTCAGTCCCGCATCTTGGCGGCGACGGCGGGGCGGTTTGTCGTTCGCTCGGCCCGTGCTGCCGGCTGTGCGTTCCAGCGCTGGTCGCTTCTGCTTGGCGGCGACGGCGGGCGGCTGTCGCTCGCTCCGGCTCGCGCTGCCGGCTGTCCGTCCCAGCGCGGTTGCTTCTCTCGGCGGCGACGACGGGTCGATCTGGGCTTTGGTCGAGTGTTGTCTCCGGGTTACGTTCCAGCTCTGCCCGGTGAGAGCGTGCGGCGGGAATCTCCTTGCGAAATAGGGGAAACTCCTTCCGCAAGGGTTGACAGCGGGCGATGCCGGACTACAATCGAATGTATGCACGAATCAGTCTCGGCACTCGACGCGGGCACCACCGCGCTCACGGGGCTGATCGCCACGCTGCGCGACCTACCCGGCGGCGCCGATGATGCAGCCCGCATCGACCGGATCCGACTGCTCGAAGAGCTGAAATCGACAGCTGCCGCCGTGCAGGCCCGGGAGACCGCCGAG
>DASTXN010000145.1:0-6060 GCA_035765515.1 Jatrophihabitantaceae bacterium
AGCCACGCGGTCTTGAGCACCAGCAACCGGGCCTGCTCGATGGCGAGCCGCGACTCGGCGATCCACTCCTGGACGACGCCCTGCCGCGCGATCGGCCCGCCGAACGCGGTGCGGGACGCGGCCCGCGCGCACATCAGTTCCAGCGCCCGTTCGGCCATGCCGAGGCTGCGCATGCAGTGGTGGATGCGTCCCGGCCCGAGCCGCGCCTGGGCCATCATGAACCCGCCGCCCTGCGGTCCGAGCAGGTTCTCGGACGGCACCCGGACCGCGTCGAAGCTGATGACGCCGTGGCCGCCGTGTGGTCCGTCGTCGTAGCCGAAGACGGTGGTCGAGCGTTCGACGGTCACTCCCGGCGTGTCGAGCGGGACGAGCACCATCGAGTGGCGCGCGTGCCGATCGGCGTCGGGGTCGCTGACGCCCATGACGATCGCGAGCTTGCACTCCGGTCGCATCGCGCCGGTCGACCACCACTTGCGTCCGTCCACCACGTACGAGTCGCCGTCGCGCGTGATCGTGAGCGCGATGTTGGTGGCGTCCGAGGACGCGACGGCCGGCTCGGTCATCGAGAAGCACGACCGGATCTCCGCGCGCAGCAAGGGTTTGAGCCACTGCTCGGCCTGCGCCTCGGTGGCGAACATGGCCAGCAGCTCCATGTTCCCCGTGTCGGGCGCGCTGCAGTTCATCGCTTCCGGAGCGATCGCGGCCGAGCGTCCGGACAGCTCCGCGATCGGCGCGTAGTCCAGGACGGACAGCCCGGCGCCATATTTCTCGTCGGGCAGGAAAAGGTTCCACAGACCTTGCTCACGCGCGACCGCCTTGAGGCCGGTCAGCACCTCGGGCGTGCGAAAGGGCGTGCCCGCCGCGCGATTGGCCGCGGCCTGTTCCTCGAAGGCGTGCTCGGCCGGGTAGACGTGCTCGTCCAGGAACCGCGCCACCTGCTCCTGCAGCGCCTGGGACCGTTCGCTGTGCCGGAAGTCCATGTCGTCAGCGTCCTTCCAGTGACGTCAGCGCGGCGGTGAGCAGGCGCGGGACGGCCGCGCCGAAGTGGTCGAAGCCGGCCCCGACCGTCTTGCCCTGCAGGTAACGGTGATGAATTCCCTCGGCGACGACGGCGAGTTTGAAGTAGCCGAAGCCGACGTACCAGTCCAGGTGGGTGAGGTCGCGGTGCGAGGCGGCGTCGTAGCGCGCGACGAGCTGCTCCGCGGTCAGGAAGCCGTCGCCGGGGCTCATCCGTGGCATTACGAAGTCGTCCTCGGCCGAGAGCGTCTGGTAGACGACGAGCAGCCCGACGTCGGTGAGCGGGTCGCCGAGCGTGGCCATCTCCCAGTCGACGACGGCCGCGATGCCGGACAGGTCCGGCCGGTACATCACGTTGGTGAGCCGGTAGTCGCCGTGAACGATCGCGGGCGCGGACTGCTCTGGCAGGGTGTCGGTGAGCCGGCCCACGACCTGGCCCAGCACGTCCAGCGGCCGCGTCTCGGACGCCTGCCACTGCTGGTGCCAGCGCCGGACCTGCCGCGCCAGGAATCCGTCTGGACGGCCGAAGTCCGCCAGCCCGACCGCGTCCGGCTGCACCGCATGAAGCGCGACCAGCGTGTCGATCAGCTGCTCGCAGGCGGTGCGGGCCGCGTCCGGGGTGAGCCGCGCGAGCGCATCCGGACGGTCGAAGACCAGCCCGTCGACGAAGCCCATCAGGTAGAACGGCGCGCCGAGCACGTCCACGTTCTCGCACAGCGCGATCGCATCGGCGACCGGGACGTCGGTACCGGCCAGCGCACTGATCACCCGGTACTCGCGGGCCATGTCGTGCGCGGTCGGCAGCACGTGGGCGAGCGGCGGACGGCGCAGCGCCCACGTCGAGGCGCCGTCGGTGATCCGGTAGGTCAGGTTCGACTTGCCGCCCGCGATCACCTCGCCGCTCAGGTCGCCGGCGCGCAGGCCGGGGTGCTCTGCGTCCAGCCAGCCGCGCAGCGCGTCCAGATCGAGTCCGGGCAGCTGTGATCCGGGCCGATCGTCTCCGGGCTGCTGCGTCACGCGCCGACCCTACCGACCGACTGGTCGGTACGACAAGAACGTTCGCGAGTGGCGCGTTCGGGTACCGAGTGGCGCGATATTTCGCGCCACTCACGGGGGTAACGCGCCACTCGCGGGGGCAGTTCAGCCGACGCTGGCGTGGAACAGGGCGCCGACCCCGAACGTGATCGCGGCGGCGAACACGCCGAGCGCGAGCTGCCGCCCGCCGGCGAACAGCCAGCCGCGGCTGGTGAACCGCGACGTCAGCACCCCGGCGAGGAACAGCGCGACCAGCGCCAGGACCGCCGAGATCACGATGTGCTGCGCGCCGGCCAGGTACGGCAGCAGCGGGATGAACGCGCCGACGCTGAAGGCACCCAGCGAGGAGAACGCCGCCGTCCACGGGCTGGGCAGCTGGTGCGGGTCGACGCCCAGCTCCTCCTGCGCGTGGATGAGCAGCGCCTGCTGCGGGTCGCGGGACAGCTGCTCGGCGACCTGCTGCGCGAGGTGCGGGTCGACGCCGCGCGCCTCGTACATCTGGGCGAGCTCGCGCAGCTCAGCCACGGCGTTGTGCCGCAGCTCGTGCTCCTCGACTTCCAGCTCGGCGTAGGCGGCCTCGTTCTGGCTCTGCACCGACACGTACTCGCCGGTGGCCATCGAGAACGCCCCGCCGACGAGCCCGGCCAGACCGGCGAGGGAGACCTCGGTCGCGCTTGCGCGCGCCCCGGCGATGCCGGCGATCAGCGCGAAGTTGGAGACGAGTCCGTCCATCATTCCGAAGACGGTCGGGCGCAACCAGCCACCGCTCACGTCCCGGTGGTCGTGGTGGACCTCGGGGTCGGGCAGCTGCGGCAGGTCAGTCGTCGGATCCACCGGTACGCACCTCCTCGGGTCGCTCGTCGGCAACCGGTTCCGCGGACGGGTACGGGCTCGGTTCGCGTTCGGCGCCGAAGCCGCCGTGCCGCAGGAACCAGGCCAGGCCGACCAGGAACACCACCAGGCAGGTCCAGATGTTCAGCCGCACGCCGAGAATGTGGTTCGCGTGGTCCTCGCGCAGCGCCTCGATCCAGACCCTGCCGAGCGTGTACCCCATGACGTACAGCGCCATCACGTTGCCGCGGCCCAGACGCAGCCGGCGGTCCAGGTAGATCAGCGCGAGGCCCAGGGCGACGTCCCAGATGCACTCGTACAGGAACGTCGGCTGGAACGCGCCGGGCACCAACGCCGAGCCATGGCAGACCTGGCCGCCGTCCGCGGTGCCGTAGGGGGCGAGGTGCCCGCTGACGATGTCCATGCAGTGCACCTTCAGGCCCCAGGGCAGGCTGGTCGCCCCGCCGTAGAGCTCGTTGTTGAACCAGTTGCCCCACCGACCGATCGCCTGCGCGACGACGACGCCGGGAACGACCGCGTCGGCGAACACGGCGAGCGAGGCGCCCTTGCGGCGGCAGCCGATCCACGCGCCGACCGCGCCGAGGGCCACCGCGCCCCAGATCCCGAGCCCGCCGTCCCAGATCTTGAACGCGTCGACCGGGCTGGTGCCGGGCTTGCCCTCGAAGTACAGCTCGGGGTCGGTGATCACGTGGTAGATCCGGCCGCCGATGATGCCGAGCAGGATCGCCCAGCCGCCGATGTCCCAGATCTCTTCGGCACGGCCGCCGCGTTCCTGCCAGCGCCGGTTCCCGAGCCAGAGGGCGAACAGGATCCCGGCGATGATGCACAGCGCGTAGGCATGGATGGGCAGCGGGCCCAGATGCCAGACGCTCTGCGTCGGGCTCGGGATGTCGGCAAGCGGTTGCACGCGTTCACGGTAGCTGGCTGTGGCCATTACTCGGCTCGTGCGTCGCCTGTACCGCCGCCTGGACTTAGGGTCAGCGGCATTTCTAGGGTGTATGGGTGGAAACGGAAACGATGCGGGCCGTGGTCGTGCCGGCCATTGGTGGACCCGATGTGCTGCAGGTGCGGACGCTTCCCGTCCCCGAGCCGGCGCCCGACGAGCTGTTGATCGAGGTCGCGGCCTCGGGCGTGAACTTCATCGACGTCTACCGGCGCGAGGGCGTGTATGCCGTGAACCCGCCGTTCGTGCTCGGTCAGGAGTGCGCCGGCCGCGTGATCGCCGTCGGCTCGGACGTTCGCAACGTGTCGCTCGGCGACGTCGTGGCGACGTCCGACGCGCACCACGGCAGCCATGCGACGTACGCGGCCGTCCCGGCCGAGCAATCGGTGCCGGTGCCCGCCGGCGTCGCGCCCGACATCGCCGCAGCCGCCCTGTTGCAGGGCATGACGGCGCACTACCTGGTCAACTCGACCTACCAGGTGGTGGCGGGGGTCGAGGTGCTGGTGCACGCGGCAGCCGGTGGTGTTGGTCAGCTGCTCGTCCAACTGGCGAAGGCCAAGGGCGCGCACGTGATCGCGACGGTAGGCAGCGACGAGAAGGCCTCGATCGCCGCGGGCGCCGGAGCCGACGAAGTCATCCGCTACGACTCGGTCTCCGATCTTGCGGATGCGGTGCGGTCCGCATCGGGCGGCGGGGTGCACGTGGTCTACGACGGTGTCGGCCAGGCGACGTTCGAGGCGTCGCTCGGCTCGCTGCGCCCGCGCGGGCTGCTCGCGTTGTTCGGCGCGGCCAGCGGCCAGGTGCCGCCGTTCGACCTGCAGCGTCTGAACGCGGCCGGCTCGCTGTTCGTCACCCGGCCGACGCTCGCGCACTACACCGCGACGCGGGCCGAGTTGCTGCAACGCTCCGGCGAGGTGTTCGACGCGATCGCGTCCGGCTCGTTGCGGATCGCGATCGGCGGACGCTATTCACTGGACGAGGCCGCGGACGCCTACCGGGCCCTGGAGTCGCGCCGCACCACCGGCAAGCTGCTGCTGGCCCCGTAGCAGGGACCGGCCGGGCGTGTCGCCCTGCTACGGGCCGACGCATCAGTTAGCGGGCGCGGGCGCCGGTGGCGAGCTCTTCGGCCAGCGCACGGACGGCGTCCACGCCGCTGGCGTCTGGGCTGTCGAGGAGCTTGCGGACGAACGCCGAAGCGACGATCACGCCGTCGGCATACGCACCGATGGTGTCCGCCTGCTCGCGGTTGCTCACGCCGAGGCCGACGCACACCGGGATGTCCACGCCTGATTCGCGAGTGCGGCGTACCAGGATTTCGGCGGCGTCGCTGACCGTTGCCCGCGGCCCGGTGACTCCCATGACCGCCGTCGCGTAGACGAAGCCGCGCGAGGCAGCAGCCGTGCTGGCAATCCGGTCATCCGTCGAGGACGGAGCGACCAGGAAGATCTTGTCGAGATCGTGCTTGTCCGCTGCGGCGATCCACTCCGCCGCTTCTTCCGGAATGAGGTCGGGCGTGATGACGCCGGAGCAGCCCGTCGCGGCGAGGTCCGCCGCGAAGCGCTCCACGCCGTAGCGCTCGACCATGTTCCAGTAGGTCATGAGCACGACCGCGGCTCCCGCGTCGCTCGCCGCCTTGGCCGCGCGCAGCGCATCACCCAGGCCCACCCCGGCCCGCAACGCAATCTCGTCGGCGGCCTGGATCGTGGGACCGTCCATCACCGGGTCGGAATACGGGACGCAAACCTCGATAACGTCGCAGCCGCCCTCGACCATGGCGAGCATCGCGTCAATCGAAAGGTCCACCGACGGGCACCCGACGGTCAGGCCGCCGATCAGGGCGTACCTACCCTCGCGCTTCGTGGCCGCGAGCACATCGCTGAGCGCGGTCACTGCCGGTCCCCCTGCTCGAGGCCGAACCACTTCGAGGCGGTCTCGACGTCCTTGTCGCCGCGGCCGGACAGGGACACCAGGATCACCGCGTCCGGGCCTAGTTCGGCGCCCAGTTGCATCGCGCCGGCGAGCGCGTGCGCAGACTCGATCGCCGGGATGATGCCCTCGGTCTTGGACAGCAACGAGAACGCCTCCATCGCCTGCGCGTCGGTGATCGGCCGGTACTCGGCCCGTCCGGTGTCGTGCAGGTACGCGTGCTCGGGGCCGACGCCCGGGTAGTCCAGGCCCGCGGAGATGGAGTGCGACTCGATCGTCTGGCCGTT
>DASTXN010000146.1:0-7083 GCA_035765515.1 Jatrophihabitantaceae bacterium
ACCCGCTCCGCGCAACGTGGCCGCGTACCGCTGCCCGCGCGGCCACGAGTTCCAGGTGCCGTTCTCGGAGGAGGCGGAGATTCCCACCACGTGGGAGTGCCGCCTGGACGGGTCTGCGGCCGTGCTCATCGACGGCCCCGAGCCCGAGGCCAAGAAGGTCAAGCCGCCGCGCACCCATTGGGACATGCTGATGGAGCGGCGCTCGATCGAAGATCTCGAAGAGGTCCTCGCGGAGCGATTGGACGTTTTGCGCGCCCGTCGTGGCGCGAAGAGCGCCTGAGCGCGTCACCAGCAAGCAAGCTCGCGAAGCCGCGGCAGGCCGGATCGGTCAGCCGCGGCTTCGGCTTTTGCGCAGCGCTCCGCCGAGCTGCCGGCCGCGGTGCCGAAGGCCCCAGCCGCCCACGCGCAGGAACGCCTCCCGCACGATCGCGCCGTCCATCTTCGACTCCCCGCGCTCGCGGTCGGCGAAGCTGATCGGCACCTCCAGCACCCGGTAGCCGGCCCGCAGCGCGCGCCAGGCGAGATCGACCTGAAAGCAGTAGCCCTGCGAGGCGACGGCGGCGTAGTCGATGCCCTCAAGCACCTCGCGCCGGAACGCGCGGTACCCGCCGGTGATGTCGCGCAGCTGGACCCCCAGCGCGAGCCGTGCGTACAGGTTGCCGCCGCGGGAGATGAACTCGCGCGAACGCGGCCAGTCGAGTACCGCACCCCCGGGCACCCACCGCGAGCCCAGGACCAGGTCGGCGTTGTCGAGCCCGGCGAGCAGGCGCGGCAGTTGCTCCGGGGCATGGGAGCCGTCCGCGTCCATCTCGACGAGTACGTCGTACTTCTCGGCCAGGCCCCAGTCGAAGCCGGCGATGTACGCCGCGCCCAAGCCCGCTTTGCCCGCGCGATGCAGGACGTGGACGCGCTCGTCCGCCTCGGCGAGCGTGTCCGCGATCCGCCCGGTGCCGTCCGGGCTCGCGTCGTCGACGACGAGGACGTGCGCCGCGGGAGTGGCCGCGTGCACCCGCTCGATGATCGGCTGGAGGTTCTCCCGCTCGTTGTAGGTCGGGATGATCACGAGGACGCGTGGCTCGGCGGGACGGTCGGTCACGTCGTCACCTTCTCATGATCGGAATCGGCCGACGGCACGGTGGTGCGCGCGAGTGAGCGTCGCCGCGCCACGCGTTCGCGCAGGTACGGCGTGAGCGCGGCGAGGATCGCGGCGACCGCGAGCCCGGCCAGGACGTATTCAGGCACCGCGCCGACCCGAGTCGCGATCGTCTGCCCGGTGCGCAGCGGAACCGTCGTGTCCAGGATGGCGGGGGTGTACAGCGCGCCGGAGCGCTCGCGCACGTCCCCGTCCGGTCCGATCACCGCGGATACGCCGGTGGTGGCCACCTGCAAGACGGTGCGTCCGGACTCCACGGCCCGCAGGCGGCTCATCGCCAGCTGCTGATACGTCTCCGCGGTGTGCCCGAAGGTCGCGTTGTTCGTCTGGACGACCAGCAGTTGCGCGCCGGCCGCCACCGACGAACGCACCAGCGAGTCGTAGGCGACCTCGAAGCAGATGACGTCGCCGATCGGGAACGGACCGCCGGTCACCAGGCCGTTGCCCTTGCCCGCAACCATGTCCTGGGTGACGAGCTTGGCGTCCGAGCTGAACCATTCGCTGATGCTGCGCAGCGGGATGTACTCGCCGAACGGGACCGGGTGCCGTTTGATGTACTCCGCGCCCGGGCCGCTCGTCGGCGACCACAGGATGCCGGCGTTGCGGCGGTGTGTCGGGCCCGGCCCCTGCAGGATCGCGCCGACCAGCACCGGCACGCCGATGTCCTTCACGGTCCGGTCGATCAGGGCGTAGGCGGACGGGTCGGTGAACGGATCCACGTCCGAGGCGTTCTCCGGCCACACGACCAGGTCGGGTTTCGGCGCGGTGCCGGCGCGCACCTCGGCCGCCAGCTTCTCGGTCTGGGCCACGTGGTTGTCCAGCACCTGCTGCGCGCGTTGCTCGAACTCCAGCCCGACGTCCGGCACGCTGCCCTGGATCAGTGCGACGGTCGCGGTGCGCCCGTGATGATCCGGCGCAGGCCCGAGCGGCACCGACAGCAGCGCGCCGAGCAGGACAACGGCGATGGCACCGAGCACCGCAAGGGCGTTGCCGCGACGCGAACCGGTGGTGCGGACGCGCCGGACGGCCACCGCGAGGAAGCCGCTGCTGACCGCGACCGCGAAACTGACCAGCGGGGCGCCGCCCAGCGCGGCGAACCAGCGCAGCGGCGAGTCCGCCTGGCTGAATGCGAGCCGTCCCCACGGGAAGCCGCCGAACGGCACGCGGTCACGCAGGAACTCCTGCAGCACCCAGGCCGCGCCGATCCAGGCCGGAGCCAACGGCAGTCGCTGCACGAGTGGCAGTACCGCGCCGAGCCCGGCGAGGAAGGCCGCCTCGGCGGCCGCCAGCAGCAGCCACGGCCCGGGGCCGACGTAGATGCCGGTCCAGTGCAGCAGCGGGACGAAGAACGCGAGCCCGTACCCGAAGCCGAGCCAGGCGCCGGTGCGGCTGCGCCGCCCGTCCACCGCCACGGACAGGCCGGCCGCGGACACGAACACCAGCGGCCACAGCCCGGTGGACGGGAACGCGTAGGCACCCGCGATCCCGCAGGCCAGCACGATCAGCGCTGCCCAGCGCGTCCGGAACGCGGGCTCGGCGCGGCGGGGCAGCATCAGCCCAGTATCCAGGGCCGACGTCGTTGCCGGGCCGGATTCTCAGCCACCCACGAGGCCGGTGTCGAAGATCGTCCTGCCCGCGCGCACCGTGGCCAGGCAGGTCGGCAGCTCCGTTCCGGGTGCGATGTCGGGCAGACCGGGCACCGCGGCGCGCGGGTCGGTGCTCCAGCGGGCCACCCGCTCGTCCGGCGCGTCGATGCCGAGCTCGCCCGCCTGCCACACGGCGAACGTCGCCGGCGCGCCCGGAGCCAGCATGCCGCCCTCCCGCCGCGCGGCCCGCCACCCGGCGCGGGTGTGCGCGGCGAACGCCGAGCGCACGCTGATCGCCGCCCCCGGTTCGGACGGGTACGCGGCCGCGCGCACGGCCCGCCACGGCCCGAGTTCGGTCACCGGCGCGTCCGAGCCGAACGCGAGCGGCACCCCTGCGGCGGCGAGTTCGCTGAACCGGTTCAGGTCGAGGGCGCGCGCCGGACCGAGGCGCTGGGCGTACATCCGGTCGGGCCCGCCCCAGGCCGCGTCGAAGCCGGGCTGCACCGACGCGACCAGCCCGGACGCGGCCAGGCGCGCAGGGTCGCGGACGTACTCGGCGTGCTCGATCCGGTGCCCGGCTCCGCCGCTGCGTCCCAACCGCTCACCCGCCAGCGCGAACGCCTCCAGCACCTGGTCGACGGCCGCGTCGCCGATCGCGTGGAATCCCGCCTGCAGCCCGGCCTGGCTGCAGCGCACGATGTGTTCGGCAAGCTCGTCCGTCTCGAACCGCAGGGCACCGCTGGTGTCCGGCCGGTCGGCGTACGGCTCGTGGAGCGCGGCGGTGTGCGAGCCGAGCGAGCCGTCGCAGAACAGGTCGCCCGCCGCGCCGACCGCGCCGAGCTCGCGGGCCGTCTCGATGCCGTGCAGCTCACCCCAGTAGCCGATCACCTCCGGCACCGGCTCGGCGCCGGCGAGCTCGAGCACGCCCCGCAGGTCCTCTGCGCTGGAGATCGCGGGGCCGCCCATCTCGTGCACGCAAGCGATGCCGAGCGAGGCAGCGTGTCGCAGCGCGGCCCGCTGTGCGTCGCGCACCTGCCCCGCGGTGAGGGTGGCCAGTGCGGCCGTGCGCGCCGCGTCGTGCGCGGGGCCGGTGAGCGGGCCGTCCGCCGAATAGCCGGCGAGTCCGGCCAGCCCCGGAACTGCAGCTGCGAGCGACGACGAGACCGCCGCCCCGTGCGCGTCCACGCGAGCCAGATAGACCGCTCCCCCGTAGGACGCCCGGTCCAGTTCCGCGCGCGTCGGCGGGCGCTGCTCCGGCCAGCGGGTCTCGTCCCAGCCGGCACCCAGGATCGGCCGCCCCCGCCCCGCCCGCGCGGCGCGTTCGACGAGGTCGAGGGCAGCGGCCAGCGTGGCGGCGCCGGAGAGGTCCAGACCGGTCAGGCTCAACCCGGTTGCGGTCGCGTGCACGTGCGCGTCGACGAACGCGGGCGTGACGAATGCGCCGCCAAGATCCACTGTGCGGTCTGCCGATTGCAGCGCCGCACCGTCGTCCTGGCCCAGCCACGCCAGCTGGCCGTCGTCCACCAACAGCGCCGTCGCGTCGCGCACCGCGGTGCTGTAGATCCGGCCGTTCCGAAAGAGAATGCGCACGTCGCAGAGTTTGCCAGCGCACCTGACGGTAGCGTTTGCAGGTCAGCACGGGGGGTGCACCGGAATATGGCAGTGAGCATCGAGGACGTCGCGCGTCGCGCCGGCGTGTCCATCGCGACGGTCTCCCGGGCGTTGCGTGGGCTGCCCGACGTCGCCCCCACGACCCGAGACCGCGTGCTGGAGGCGGCCGCCGAACTGGACTACGTCGCGTCCCCGTTCGCCGCGCGGCTGGCGAGCGGGCGCACCGCGACGGTCGGGGTCGTCGTCCCGTTCGTCAACCGCTGGTTCTTCGCCGAGGTGATCGACGGAGTCGAGGCGGCGCTGCGCAAGTCCGGTTTCGACCTGCTGCTCTACAACCTCGGTGACGAGGACGGCCGCACGCGCTTCTTCGACGTGATGCCGATCCGCAAACGGGTGGACGCGGTACTCATCGCCAGCCTGGTGCTCGACGACGCCGAGTTCGACGCGCTCGGCGCGCTGAGCTGCCCGGTCGGGTTGCTCGGCCTGGAGCGTCCCGGCTTCCTGTCCACCCGCATCGACGACGTCGCCGGCGCGCGCACCGCCGTCCGCCACCTGCTGGACCTGGGCCACCGCCGGATCGGGCTGATCGGCGGCGACACCGACGACCCGATGCGGTTCACCCCGCCGCTGCGCCGCCGCGACGGCTACCGCGACGCGCTGCGCGAGGCAGGTATCGAGCCGGACCCGGACCTGGAGGTGCTCGGTTACTTCACCATCGACGGCGGCGGCGAGGCGGCCTCGCGCCTGCTCGCGATCCCGGACCGCCCTACGGCACTGTTCGCCGAGAGCGACGAGATGGCCTACGGGGCGATGCGCGCGGCCCGCCGCGCCGGGCTGAGCGTCCCTGAGGATGTCGCGGTCATCGGCTTCGATGATCACGTGACGGCCGAGCTGATGAACCTGTCGACGATCCGTCAGCCGGTCGCCGAGCAGGCGGTGGACATCACCACCCGGCTGCTGTCGATCATCGCGGCACCGGACGACGGCGGCGCCGCCGAGGTGGTGCTGCCCACCGAGCTGGTCGTCCGCGGCTCCACCGATCCGTCGAGGTCGGTCGCATGAGCCTCATGCTCGTTGACGCGGCGAACCTGTACTTCCGCGCGTTCTACGCCCTGCCTGATTCCATCACCGCACCGGACGGGCGCCCGGTGAACGCGATCCGGGGCTTCCTGGACATGGCGGCCACGCTGATCGAGCGGCGCCGGCCGACGCGGTGGGTCGCCTGTCTGGACACCGACTGGCGGCCTGCGTTCCGCGTCGCGCTGGTGCCGTCGTACAAGGCACACCGGGTCGCGGCGGACGGTGGCGAGGAGATCCCGCCAGCGCTCGCCGCCCAGGTTCCGCTGCTGCTCGACACGCTTGCCGCGCTCGGCCTGTGTGCCGTCGGCGCGCGTGGCTTCGAGGCGGACGACGTGATGGCGACGCTGGCCGGCCGGGACGCCGAACCGGTCGAGGTGGTCAGCGGCGACCGGGACATGCTGGCGCTCGTGAGCGACCGCGTCCGCGTGCTGTACACCGGCAAGGGCCTGGCGAACATGGAGGACATGGGTCCGGACGAGGTGCGCGCCAAGTACGGCATTCCGGCCGAGCACTATCCCGACTTCGCGGTGCTGCGTGGCGATCCGAGCGACGGGCTGCCGGGTGTGGCCGGTGTCGGTGAGAAGACCGCGGCCGCCGTGGTGTCGCGGTTCGGCTCGATCGAGGCGATCCTGGCCGCGGCCGAGGCGGGCAGCGACGGCTTCCCGGCCGGGGCGGCCAACCGGATCCTGGCCGCGCGAGACTACCTGGCAGTGGCACCGGCGGCGGTCCGGGTGCGCACCGACGTCGAGATCGGCGTCCTGGACGACCAGCTGCCCAACGAACCGGCGGACCTGGAGGCGCTCACCGCGCTCGTCGAGGAGCTCGGCATCGCCTCGTCCGTCCAGCGGGTCGAGGCCGCGATCGCCCTGGCCGCTGCTGCCCGCACCAGCTGATGTAGCAGTCTGCTACGCTGAGGTCAGTACCGGATCTCACCGGGAGGCCCGTCATGACCCTGGCGCCGGACCGCGTCACCCGATTCGCCGCTGACCTCGTCGACAGCGCGACGGTAGAGGGGGCGCGGCAGAGTCGGTCGAGCAAGCAGCAGTTGGACCACTGGGCGCGAGTCGGCCGCGCGGTGTCCGAACACCACTCGGCGGCACGCCGACGCGTCGAAGCTGCGCTGGCCGGCGACCTCGCGCTCACTGAACTGGCTGCCTCGGAGCGCGTCGTGGTCAATGCGGAGCTGGACGCGGCAATTCAGGAGAATCTGCACCGCACGCACTACGGCTCGATGCTCGCGGCCCGCGGCATCACCACCGTCGCCCTGGACGATGACGGCAATCTCGTCGAGTACCGCCCGGACGGCAGCACCGTCCGGATAGCGGACGCCGACTAGGTGCGCCTCGATCTCGTCGTCGGCCCGAACGGGTCAGGAAAGTCCACCTACATCGAAACGACCCTCGTGGCACTCATGCCGTGGAACGTGGTCGTCAACGCGGACGTGATCGCCGCGCAACGATGGCCCGGGGACGCAACCGCGCATGCCTACGACGCGGCCCGGATCGCCGAACGCACCCGGGCGCAACTCATCGCACGGCGCCAGCCGTTCATTGCAGAGACCGTCTTCTCGCATCCGGCCAAACTTGACCTTGTGCGCGCGGCGCAGGCCGCCGATTTCATGGTCGCGCTGCACGTCCTGCTCGTTCCCGAACA
>DASTXN010000147.1:0-2143 GCA_035765515.1 Jatrophihabitantaceae bacterium
GCCCGGTGGATCTCCCACTGCGACGTCGTGATCCCGGCCTGCTTGTTCGAGTCGGAGTAACCGAGCATGACCTCCTGCAGGTCGCCGCGCAGTCGCACGATCTCGCGATAGCTCGGGTCGCGCAGCAAGGCGTCCAGCACGTCACCGCTGTGCCGGAGCTCGTCAACGGTCTCCAACAGCGGAACGAAACCTATACGCGCAAAGGGTTTTGCTCCGCGCAGGTCGACCAGGCCGGCCTCGCGCGCCAGGACGACCGGTGCAAGCAGGTCGTCCGGGCCCTTGGTCATCGACACGATGTAGCTCTCGATCACTTCCGGGCCGTACGTGTCGAGCGCGTCGCGGATCGCGGTGAAGACGGCAAACGTCTTCGCGCCCGCCTCGTCCAGTGGCGGCGGTGCCGGCGCCAGCGGGCGCGGCGAGGTGAGCTCGTCGGCGAGCACCCGCAGCCGCTCGTCGCCCGTCAGGTCGCCGTACGGCGTGCCGGCGCCGAGCCGGTCCAGCAGTTGGCCGACCGCTTGGTGGTGGGCGTCGGCGTGTTCACGCACGTCCATCGTCGCCAGATGCAGCCCGATCGCGGCGATCGTGCGCTGGACGCGAGCGAGCAGGCCGTCTGCGATCAGCGCGCCGGCGTTCGCGCGCAGCGATGCGCCGATCAGCTCCAGCTCGGCGAGTAGCTGCTGCGCGCCGAGGTAGTCGCGCCCGGGGACGTGCGGTTGCCGGTCATCGATGCGCCGCCGGGTGTTGGCGATCTTCGTGTTGATGCACGTCAGTTTCAGCCGGTACGGCTCGGTCGCGTTGAGCGTCCGGATGCGTGGGTCGACGTCCAGGACGGCCAGGTCGGCTTCGATCGACGCGGACAGTTCCGGCGTCGCAGGCACCACGGTCGTGGACGAGGACAGCTCGGCGATCAGCATGTCGATCGCGCGGGTGACTGCACGCGCCGCGACCTGGTGCTGCAAGCGCAGCACGTCGCGGGTGATCTGCGCGGTCACGTTCGGGTTCCCGTCGCGGTCGCCACCGATCCAGGTGCCGAACGTCAGCGGCCGCGCATCCGTGGTCAGCTGCGCATCGCGGTCGCCGGCCTCCGCCGCGAGGTCGGCCAGCAGATCCGGCAGCGTCCGCTCGGCGAGCTCGGTCAGGTAGTACACCGCGTTGCGTGCCTCGTCGACCGGAGTCGGACGGTGCTGGCGCAGCTCGTCGGTCTGCCAGACGAGGTCGATGATCTCGGCCAGAGTGCGGTCCTGGCGTGCGCGCGCCGCGGTGCCGGGTTCGGTCGGCTCGGCCAGGACGTCCGCCACCCGCCGCAGTTTGGTGAGCACCGAGCGGCGGCTGGCCTCGGTCGGGTGCGCGGTGAACACCGGCCGGATGTCCAACGCGGCGAGGCCTTCGGTGAGCGCGTCGGGCCCGAGCTCGGACGTGATCGCGGCGATCGCGCGTGACAGCCAGCCCTGCTCGGCCGGACGCTCGCGCAGGCCGCGCACGCGGTGTACCTGCTCGGCCACGTTAGCCAAGTGGAAATAGTCGGCGAAGGCGCGCGCCAGCAGCGCGGCCGTCTCGTTCGAGACGTTGCTGAGCAACTCGCGCACCTGTTCGCGCAACTGCTCGCCGCCGCCCTCCTTGCTCTGCTTCGTGAGCGTGCGGACCTGTTCGACCAGTTCGAGCGCGGACGAGCCCTGTTGCCGCGCGAGCGTCTCGCCGAGCAGCCCGGCCACGCGGCGCACATCGGCGCGGAGCAGGGCGTCATCCGAGTCGGTCGCCGCGAGTTCGAAGAGTTCAGGTTCGGTGAGGTCGTTGCGCTGCACGACGACCAGTCTTGCGTACGGCCGCGCCCGGTTTTCGGGTGATTGCCCGAGTCGGCCGACCGACACCCTGTCGTCCGAACGGCCGACAGTTGCGGTGCGCGGTTTCGCGTTGGATTCGGTTCAGGTGCCTTGGGTCGCGAACCGGCCGCGGGGCGCGGGGTCGGCCACGCGTGGGGCGTGGCCGGAATGTGGGGGAGTTTCATGCTGCGTCGATTGTCGCGCCCGTTCTCACGCGACGCGGGGATCTTCGCGCGCGTGCATCGCGTCGCGGGGCGTAGGGCCCTCGCAGCGGCGCTCGCGGTGCCGCTGGTAGCTACCGGACTGGCGTTCGCCGCGGCCAG
>DASTXN010000148.1:0-2761 GCA_035765515.1 Jatrophihabitantaceae bacterium
GCTGGCGGCCGACGTGATGTACCAGCTCGGGGCATTGGACGCGTTCGCGCGGGCGGCCGGTGCCCGGGTGCGGTACGTGAAGCCGCACGGCGCGCTCTACAACACCGCGGCGGACGACCCGGTGCAGGCGGGCGCGGTCGCGTCCGCGGTCGCGGAGGTCGACGTGAGCCTGCCCGTCCTCGGGCTTCCGAATTCAGAGCTGGAGCGCGCTGCGCACGCCGCCGGGCTGTCCTTCGTGGCCGAGGGGTTCGCCGACCGCGCCTACACCTCGACCGGACGTCTGGTCCCCCGGTCGCAGCCCGGTGCCGTGCACGCGGACCGGGCCAAGGCGATCGCCCAGGCGGTGTCCATCGCCCGCAACCGCACGGTCACCGCACTCGACGGCACACCCGTCGACGTCCCGGCCGCGTCGGTCTGCGTGCACGGCGACACCGGCGGCGCGGTCGTGCTGGCCCGCGAGATCCGCCGGACCCTCGAGGACGCGGGCATCGCCGTGGCCCCGTTCGCGGCGCCGTGATCGTCCGGCCCTACGGCGACACCGCGGTGCTGGTGGAGCCCGACGATCCGGCAGCGGTCCTCGCCCTGCGCGACGCGGTGAGCGGCCTGGACGGTGTGCTGGAGACGGTGCCGGCCGCGCGCACGCTGCTGGTGCGCTTCGACCCGGCATCGACCCGCCCGGCCGTCATCCGGGACGCGCTCGAGGGGATGCACTCCGGCGGTGGACGGCCCGCCACCGGCGCCCTGGTCGAGCTGCCGGTGCACTACGACGGCGCCGACCTGGACGCCGTCGCGGACGAGGTCGGCTGCAGCGTCGCCGCGTTGATCGAGCGTCACGCAGCCCCCGAGTACACGGTGGCGTTCTGCGGCTTCTCCCCCGGCTTCGCCTACCTGACCGGGACGGAGCCGGCGCTGCACGTGCCGCGACTGGCCTCACCGCGCACGTCCGTCCCTGCCGGGTCCGTCGCCATCGCCGGCGAGTTCACCGGCGTGTACCCGCGCTCGTCGCCCGGCGGCTGGCGGCTGCTCGGACGCACCGACGCCGTGCTCTGGGACCTGCGGCGCACCCCGCCGGCGCTGCTTGCACCCGGCACGCGCGTGCGGTTCAGGCCGCGATGATCGAGGTGCTCGCACCAGGTCCCCTGACCACGCTGCAGGACGGCGGTCGCGCCGGGTTCGCCGCCCTGGGCGTCCCGCGCAGCGGCGCGTTCGACCGGGCGGCGCTGCGGCTGGCGAACCGGCTGGTCGGCAACCCGGAGGACGCGCCGGGGCTGGAGACCACGTTCGGCGGGCTGGAGCTGCTGGTGCACGACGCCGCCACGGTGGCGTTGACCGGCGCGCCCTGTCCCGGCCTGGACCACGCAGCCCCGCTGAGCCTGCCGGCGGGCCGGCGCGTGCGTCTCGGCGTCCCGGCGCAGGGGCTGCGCAGCTACCTCGCGGTGCGCGGCGGGTTCGCGGTCGAGCCTGTGCTCGGTTCGGCGAGCACCGACACGCTCAGCGGGCTGGGCCCCGCCGTGCTGCGTGCCGGGGACCGGTTGGAGATCGGTCCGGAACCGCTGTGTGCGGTGTCCTCTGCGGCGGGCGGTGCAATGCGCTTCGACGGCGTACTGCGCGCGATCGCCGGCCCCCGGGAGGACTGGTTCGAACCCGGCGCGCTGGGCGTCCTCACGTCCGCGACCTGGACGGTCCGCGCGGACAGCAACCGGATCGGTGTGCGGCTGGACGGCCCGCGGCTGGCGCGCACGCGCACGGCCGAGTTACCGAGCGAACCGACGCTGCCCGGAGCGCTGCAGGTGCCGCCGGACGGACGGCCGATCGTGCTCGGCCCGGACGCGCCGGTTACCGGGGGCTATCCGGTGCTCGCCGTCGTGCGGGATGCCGATCTCGATCTCGCCGGCCAGCTCCGTCCGGGGGAAACACTGCGCTTTCGCCTCGCCCCGGGGCCGCTGCCCGGTTAGGCGATGATCGGGTCCAGGATCGCCCAGCACAGTGCCGCAACCGCGGCGGCGGCCGGGATCGTCAGCACCCACGCGACGACGATGTTGCCCGCCACGCCCCAGCGCACCGCGGACAGCCGGCGGGTCGCGCCGACGCCCATCACCGATGAGGAGATGACGTGCGTGGTCGATACCGGGAGCCCGAGCCCTGCGGTCCCGAGCATGACGGCGCTCGAGACCGCCTGCGCCGCGAAACCGCTCACCGGCGTGAGCGAGAAGATGCGCCGCCCCATCGTGCGCATGATCCGCCAGCCGCCGGAGTAGGTGCCCAGCGAGATCGCCGTCGCGGACGCGAGGATGACCCAGAGCGGCACGCCCGCGTTGGGGCTCAGGTGACCGGAGACGACGAGGGTCAGCGTGATCACGCCCATGGTCTTCTGCGCGTCCTGGGTGCCGTGGCCGAACGACATGGCCGCGGCGGACGCGATCTGTCCCCAGCGGAAACCGCGGTTCGCGCGCACCGCGTTGGCGCTGCGGAAGATCCACAGCAGGGCGACCATGAACAGGTAGCTGACGCCGAACCCGATCAGCGGCGACACCACCATCGGGATGATGACCTTGTCGACAACGCCGGACCACTCCACGGTGGCCGACGACGCCAGCGCCGCCCCGACGAGTCCGCCGATCAGCGCGTGGGAGGACGAAGACGGCAGGCCGAAGTACCAGGTGCCCAGGTTCCAGACGATGGCGCCGACGAGGGCGGCAAGCACCACGATCAGCCCCGACGTGCCGTGGGCGGGCGTGTCGATGATCCCCTTGCCGACGGT
>DASTXN010000149.1:0-8424 GCA_035765515.1 Jatrophihabitantaceae bacterium
GCTGTTCGAGGGCGGCACCCCACTCGTCCCGGCCAAGGTGCTGTCCGAGCGGACGAACTGCGAGGTGTACCTCAAGGTCGAGGGCGCGAACCCGACCGGTTCGTTCAAGGACCGCGGCATGACGATGGCGATCTCCAAGGCGGCCGAGGCGGGCGCGCAGGCGGTCATCTGCGCGTCCACCGGGAACACGTCGGCCAGCGCCGCCGCGTATGCCGTCCGCGCCGGCATGACGTGCGCGGTGCTGGTGCCGCAGGGCAAGATCGCGCTCGGAAAGATGGCGCAGGCGCTGGTGCACGGCGCCAAGCTGCTGCAGGTCGACGGCAACTTCGACGACTGCCTCGAACTTGCCCAGAAGCTCGCGATCGACTACCCGGTCGCGCTCGTCAACTCGGTGAATCCGCACCGCATCGAGGGCCAGAAGACCGCGTCGTTCGAGATCTGTGACTCGCTCGGTCGCGCCCCGGACGTGCACTGCATCCCGGTCGGCAACGCCGGCAACATCACCGCCTACTGGAAGGGCTATCGCGAGTACGCGGCAGACGGCATCGTCGATTCCACGCCACGCATGTTCGGCTTCCAGGCGGCGGGCGCCGCCCCGATCGTCAACGGCGCACCGGTGCTCTCGCCGACCACGATCGCGACGGCCATCCGTATCGGCAACCCTGCGTCGTGGGCGTTCGCCGAGGCGGCGCGCGACGAGTCCGGCGGGCTCATCGACGCGGTCACCGACAAGCAGATCCTCGAGGCGTATCGCCTGGTCGCGCGCAGCGAGGCCGTGTTCGTCGAACCGGCGTCCGCAGCGAGCGTCGCGGGGCTGTTGAAGACCGCTGCCGACGGACGGCTGCCCGCGGGGTCAACGGTGGTCTGCACCGTGACCGGCACCGGGCTGAAAGACCCCGAGTGGGCGATCTCCGGCGCACCGAAACCGATCACCGTGCCGGTCGACAGTCACGTGGCCGCGGCACAGCTCGGCCTTACGGCGTAAGGGAATGACGCCCTTCTTCCGGGCCGACCGGGTCCACGTGCAGGTGCCCGCGACGAGTGCGAACCTGGGCCCCGGGTTCGACGCGCTGGGCCTCGCCCTGGACCTCGTCGATGACCTGCACGCGCGGGTCGTAGACAGCGGGCTGTGCGTGAAGGTCTCCGGGCCGGGGGAGGAGTTGCCGCGCGACGAGAAGCACCTCGTGGTGCGTGCGATGCGCGCCGCCTTCGCGCACCTCGGCCGTCAGCCGGACGGACTCGAGCTGAGCTGTACGAACCGGATCCCGCACGGTCGCGGTCTCGGTTCGTCCGCGGCGGCGATCGTCGGTGGCGTCCTGCTGGCGCGCGGCCTGGTCCCAGGAGGTGACGAACTCCTTCCCGACGCGCAGGCGCTCGCGCTGGCGAGCGAGCTCGAAGGGCACCCCGACAACGTTGCGCCCGCGCTGCTCGGCGGACTGACAGTGGCGTGGCTGGATGAGGGGCGGGCGCACGCCATTCGGCTGGACTGCGACGCCCGCGTGCGGCCGGTCGTGTTCGTCCCGCCGTTCGAAGCGTCGACCGAACAGGCCCGCGGGCTGCTGCCTGCGTCCGTGCCGCATGCCGACGCCGCAGCGAACGCCGCGCGGGCCGCCCTTCTCGTGGCGGCGCTGACGGGTGCACCGGAGCACCTGCTCGCCGCGACCGGTGACCTGCTGCACCAGCAGTACCGGGAGCCCGCGATGCCGGCCAGCGCGGCACTGGTCGCTGCGCTGCGCGGCGACGGCCTGCCCGCGGTGGTCTCCGGCGCCGGGCCGACCGTGCTCGTGCTGGCTCGCGACGCCGCCGAGGTCGACCGGGCGCGGGGGTTCGCGCCGGCGGACTGGCGGGTGGAGGAGCTCGCGGTGCTCGCCCGCGGCGGCCACGTCGTCGCCTGAGACGACACGGTCCGGGAGCCGTCGGGAACACGCCGGAGGCCCTCGGTGTTGCTGCAGGTGAATCGAGCGTCTAGGCTCGATCGCGTCAGTCCCGGCGTCCCCCGTGAAATTCGGCTCCGACGCTCACCGTGATGTAGAGCACCAATCGGTGCCAAGGCGAGTACGGGACATCGGCTGAAATCCTCACCGGAACGGTGCGCGTTCGACGCGCACCGGCCGTAGAGACCGGGCTCGGGCCGGCGCCGGCGCGAGCCCCGCAACCGGTCGAAGCGCACCTCATGCGTGCGCCGACCACCCTCGGAAGGATCCGACAACAGGTGACAGAGACTCAAGAGCAGGCCGCAGGCGCTCCCGCCGCGGCCGCCGGCTCGGCGCGCGGCAAGAAGGGTTCGCTGAACTCGCTCCTGCTGCCCGAGCTGCAGCAAATCGCGAGCGGCATGGGCATCAGCACGGCGAAGGTCAAGAAGAGCGACCTGATCGCCGCCATCCAGGCCGCCCGCAGCGGGGGAAGCGGATCGGGCAGCGTCAACGGCGCCACCACGGAGCGCGCCGACGCGCCCGCGCAGGCCAACGGCCGCCGTCCCCAGCGCGCCTCAGGTTCCAGTGCCGCGGAACGGACGGCGGAGTCCGACGCGCGGGCCGAGAACAACGGCGCGAGCCACGCCGAGACACCGGCGGCTGCCGAGCCGGCCGCTGCCGAGCAGCGTGACGGCGATCGTGACGGGCAGAACCGCCGTGAGCCGCGCGACGGGCAGAACCGCCAGCAGCGCGACGGCCAGAACCGTCAGAACAGTCAAAACCAGAACAACGAGCGCCAGCAAAGCGGCGACCGGCAGGGCAACGACCGCCAGCAGAGCGGCGACCGGCAGGGCAACGACCGGCAGCAGAACAACTCCGGGAACCAGAACCGCCAGCAGAACTCCGGCGGTAGCCAGAACCAGAACCGCGACAACCGCGATGACGACTACGAGGGCGGCGGGCGCCGCCGGGGCCGTCGCTACCGCGACCGGCGCGGCCGTAGCCGCGACCGCGAGGGCGGCGGCGCGAACACCGAGATCGAGCCGACCGTCTCCGAGGACGACGTCCTGATCCCTGTCGCCGGCATCGTGGACGCGATCGAGGAGAAGAACACCTGGTTCGTCCGCACCAACGGCTACTTCGCCAGCACGGACGACGTGTACGTCGCGAACTCGTACGTGCGCCGCTTCGGGCTGCGCCGTGGTGACGCGATCACCGGCGCCGTCCGCCAGCAGCGCGAGGGTGAACGGCGGGAGAAGTACAACCCGTTGGTGCGCCTGGACACCGTCAACGGCAAGGAGCCCGATCAGGGCAAGGGCCGTGTCGAGTTCACCAAGCTCACCCCGCTGTACCCGCAGGAGCGGCTGCGGCTGGAGACCGAGCCGCACATCTTCACCACCCGCGTGATCGACCTGGTGATGCCGATCGGCAAGGGGCAACGCGCCCTGATCGTCTCGCCGCCGAAGGCCGGTAAGACGATGGTGCTGCAGTCCATCGCGAACGCGATCACGGTGAACAACCCCGAGGTCCACCTCATGGTGGTGCTCATCGACGAGCGCCCGGAAGAGGTCACCGACATGCAGCGCTCGGTGAAGGGCGAGGTGATCGCCTCGACCTTCGACCGGCGCCCGCAGGACCACATCACGGTCGCCGAGTTGTCCATCGAGCGGGCGAAGCGCCTGGTCGAGATGGGTCACGACGTAGTGGTGCTGCTCGACTCGATCACCCGTCTCGGCCGTGCGTACAACCTGGGCGCGCCGGCCAGTGGACGCATCCTGTCCGGTGGTGTCGACTCGACCGCGCTGTACCCGCCGAAGCGCTTCCTCGGCGCGGCCCGCAACATCGAGAACGGCGGGTCGCTGACCATCCTGGCGACCGCGCTGGTCGAGACCGGCTCGGCCGGCGACACGGTGATCTTCGAGGAGTTCAAGGGCACCGGCAACGCCGAGCTCAAGCTGGACCGCAAGATCGCCGACAAGCGCGTGTTCCCCGCCGTGGACGTCGACCAGTCGTCCACACGCAAGGAGGAACTGCTGCTGACTCCGGACGAGCTGGCGGTCACGATCAAGCTGCGCCGCGTCCTGCACGCGTTGGACCCGCAGCAGGCGATCGACCTGCTGCTCGACCGGCTGCGGAAGACCCGGAACAACACCGAGTTCCTCATGCAGATCGCGAAGACGACGCCCGGCTCCGACTAAGAGCGAATAACCGGGCGAATCGCCCGTACCGAGCCCGCCGTCCGGTCACACCGGGCGGCGGGCTTTTGTTCGCGCCGAAACCGAATAGGCAACGACCCGGTAACGGCCGCGCGAGGAGCCTTCCCACCCCGCCCCGGACGTGCCACCCTTCCGTAAGCGTTACCAGATCCGGCCGTGGTAGCGCTCTCACAGATCCAGGAGAGGGGATCCGACACGATGCGTTTGAAGACGGTGTCCGCCGTTGTGGCAACAGGCGGCGCGATCATGATGCTGGCAGCGTGTAGCAGTTCAGGCGGTAACGGCGGCAATGGCGGGAG
This sequence comes from Jatrophihabitantaceae bacterium, assembly GCA_035765515.1. GTDB lineage: Bacteria > Actinomycetota > Actinomycetes > Mycobacteriales > Jatrophihabitantaceae > DASRSS01. The sequence goes on from DASTXN010000149.1 coordinate 4,429, forward strand.
CACCGGCGGCAACAGCGGCGGCAACTCCTCGGCGAGCGGCCCGAAGCTGACCGGCGACTGCGCGCAGTTCCAGCAGTACGCGGGACACAGCGGCAGCACGGTCACGATGTTCGGCTCGATCCTGAGCCCCGAGTCGGACTCGCTGAACAAGTCGTGGGCCAAGTTCGACCAGTGCACCGGTATCACCATCAAGTACACCGGTTCGAACACGTTCGAGGCCGACCTGCCGGTCAAGGTCAGCGGCGGCAACGCCCCGGACCTGGCGATCATTCCGCAGCCCGGTCTGCTCACCCAGATGGTGGAGACCGGCGAGGTGAAGAAGCCGCCGGCGCAGACCGTGGCGAACGAGGCCAACTGGAACGACGCCTGGAAGGGCTACGGTTCGGTCGGCGGCACGTTCTACGCGGCCCCGATGAGCGCGAACATGAAGACGATGGTGTGGTACTCGCCGAAGTTCTTCGCCGCGCACAACTACCAGGTGCCCACCACGTGGCAGGACCTGATGTCGCTGTCGGCCAAGATGGCGACGGACATGAAGGCCTCCGGCGGCAAGCCCTGGTGCGGCGGCATCGGTTCCGGCACGGCCAGCGGCTGGCCGGCCACCGACTGGCTGGAGGAGGTCGTCCTCAGCACCTACGGCGGCCAGGTCTACGACGACTGGATCAGCCACAAGGTCACCTTCAGCTCGCAGCAGATCACCAAGGCCATGCAGACCGTCGCCAACTGGATGCAGAACCCCGACTGGGTGAACGGCGGCATCGGTAACGTCAAGACGATCGCGACGACGACCTTCCAGAAGGCCGGCTACCCGATCCTGAAGAACAAGTGCGGCATGTTGCAGCAGGCGTCGTTCTACGAGGCGCAGTGGCCGAAGGGCACCACGGTCGGTCCGAACGCCGACGTGTTCGCCTTCTACCTGCCGCCGGTGAACCCGAGCATCAAGACCCCGGTCGAGGGCGGCGGCGAGTTCGTCACCGCGTTCTCGGACGACCCGGCGACGCAGGCGGTGCAGAACTACCTGTCCAGCCCGGAGTGGGCCGACGCGCGCATCAAGGTCGCGCCCGGTTGGGTGTCGGCGAACGAGAAGGTCGACCAGAGCCTGTACACCGACCCGATCGACAAGCTGTCCGCGAAGTACCTGGCCGACCCGAACGCGACGTTCCGGTTCGACGCCTCCGACTCGATGCCGGCAGCCGTCGGCTCCGGTGAGGAGTGGAAGGCCATGGTCGACTGGTTCGGCAGCGGCAAGTCCATCACGGACGTCGCCAAGGAGATCGACGCGGCCTGGCCGAAATAAATCGCAGTAGGTAGTTCCGTACGGCCGCCGGGAGTCGGCGGCGGCAAGAAGTTCGACGCTCGTGCGGCCCGTGGGCTTGACAGCTCACGGGCCGCGCGACCAACGTAACCGCGTCCGATCCGTCGCAGACCACGCTGTGACCGTCCCGGAGAAGAGGTAGCCGTGGCCGCTTCGTCGTCCCACGTCGTGCTGGCTAGCACGTTCAGCGAGTCGGTCTCGAAGTTGGCCGGCGTGCTGGAGGCGGTCGGTGGTTTCCTCGCGGTCCTGCTGATCGTCTTCTTCGTCGCCGGACGGGTCACCGGCCGGCTGCAGAAGCCGCTGGCGATCATCATCTGCCTCGGGCCCGCTGTCGTCCTGGCGACCGTCGGCCTCGTGATCCCGGCGATCAACACGATGGTGCTGAGCACGACGAACACGCAGGCTTCCGGTCAGAAGTTCACCCTGGTCAACGGCAAACTGGTCCCGATCAAGGCCAAGTTCGTTGGCGTCGACAACTACACGTTCGCATTCACCGATCCGGACACGCGCAGCACGCTGATCCGCACCGTTTTGTGGATCGTGATCGTTCCGCTGGTCACGGTGTTCATCGGCCTGCTGCTGGCCCTGCTCACCGACCAGATGAAGCGTGTCACGCTCGCCAAGTCGCTGATCTTTCTGCCCACCGCGATCTCTTTCGTCGGCGCCGCGCTGATCTGGGAACTGATGTACGACTACGTCGGGCCGGGGAACCCGCAGACCGGCCTGCTCAGCGAAGTCGTGATAAAGCTCGGCTGGCACAACCCGCCGAACTGGATAACGAGTTCACCGCTGAACACCTTCCTGATGATGATTGTTTTGGTCTGGATCGAAGTCGGGTTTGCGATGGTGGTCCTCGGCGCGGCGCTCAAGGCGATCCCCGAGGAGATCCTCGAGGCTGCTCGCATGGACGGCGCCACCGGAATCACCCTGTTCCGGACCGTGCAGATCCCGATGATCCGCAGCACCCTGATCGTCGTCACGACCACGATCACCATCGCGACGCTGAAGATCTTCGACATCGTCTACACGATGACGAACGGCAACTTCAATACCGACATCCTGGCCCGGGATATGTACGACAAGCTCTTCGTCACCAACCAGACGGGCAAGGGCAGCGCGCTCGCCGTCATCTTGTTCCTGTGCGTGCTGCCGCTGGTCATCTATAACGTCTTCCAGATGCGAAGGGACCGGGCCACGCGATGACCAGCAACCCGCCGATCATCGAAACGCGCGTCCCCCCGGTCAGCGAACCGCTCAAGGGCCGCGAGGCGACGAAGGCCGTCCGCAAGGCGTTCAGCCACCCGATCGCGTCCGCCGTCGTCGTCCTGCTCACCGTGCTCTGGACCATCCCGACGTTCGGCTTCTTCCTGAACTCCCTGCGCTCGAAGGAGAACGTCTACGGCTCCGGCTGGTGGGAATGGTTCGCGCACCCACAGGTCGACCTGACGAACTACCACACCGTGCTGTTCTCCGAGGGCGGCCTGGTGCTGCCGCTGGTGAACTCGCTCGCAATCACCATCCCGGGCACGATCATTCCGATCTTCCTGGCATCGATGGCCGCGTACTCGCTGGCCTGGATGCGGTTCAAGGGCAGCGACATCATCTTCTTCACGCTCTTCGCGCTGCAGGTGGTGCCGCTGCAGATGGCGCTCGTCGGGCTGCAGCGGTTCTACAACTTCGGCGCGCACATCGGCTCGGTGCAGATCTTCCCCGGCAAGTTCTTCGGCGGCCTGACCGAGATCTGGCTCTCGCACACCATGTTCTCGCTGCCGCTGGCGGTGTTCCTGCTGCACAACTTCATCGCCCAGATCCCGGAGTCCCTGATCGAGGCGGCCCGAGTCGACGGTGCCACCCACCTGCGCATCTTCCGCACCATCGTGCTGCCGTTGTCGATGCCGGCAATCGCCTCGTTCGCGATCTTCCAGTTCATCTGGGTCTGGAACGACCTGCTGGTGGCGAAGACGTTCGGCGGCTCGGACGCGTCCGGACAGCCGGTCACCGCGCGGATCCAGCTCCTTAACGGCAACTTCGGCGCCCACCAGGAGCTGCTCGCGCCGGCTGGCTTCCTGGCGATCATCATCCCGCTGATCGTGTTCGTCTGCCTGCAGCGCTACTTCGTCCGCGGCCTGCTCGCCGGCAGCGTCAAGGGCTGATCCCGCCGGGAACAAACAGCTGCCCAGTCCGCGTTCTAAGGGCGTTTTGGTCTGCACGGCACCGGGCTGGCAGACTGTCAGGGACAACCACCCGGCTCCGGTTCACGCCCGAGCGGTCCTCTTCGGACCGCAGGCGACCCGGCGGCCAGTCGAAAGGGATCCAGCGCATGAAGACCGACATCCACCCGGAGTACGTGGTCACCGAGGTGACCTGCTCCTGCGGGAACACCTTCACGACGCGCAGCACGGCCAAGTCCGGCCAGCTGCACGCGGACGTCTGCTCGGCCTGCCACCCGTTCTACACGGGCAAGCAGAAGATCATGGACGTCGGCGGCCGCGTCGACAAGTTCGAGAAGCGCTACGGCAAGCGCGTCCGCAACTCGTAATCTTTCCCGCCGAATCGAATCGCGGCACCGCCACTCGCAAGCTCGGGCGGATACCGCGATTCGAGCGCAAGCTCGCTTCGCTCGCGCGCCGGCGGGCTCTTCCCGCTGGGGGTCCCCCCGCTTGCGGGGGAGCTCATCGCGT
>DASTXN010000150.1:0-15001 GCA_035765515.1 Jatrophihabitantaceae bacterium
CCACGGCGACATGGGCCTGGCCGTCGCCTGCCTGGCGCCGGCCGCGGTCAGCACCGCGCTCACGCTGTGGGGCGACGAGACCCAGCAGGCCGCCTACCTACCGGCGTTCGTCGGGGAGCAAGCGCCGGCGGCGGCGCTGACGGTGCTCGAGCCGCACGTGCTGTTCGACCCGTTCGCGCTCAAGACGACCGCGCACCGCACCTCCGCCGGTTTCAAGCTGCACGGCGTGAAGTCGCTCGTGCCGCGCGCGGACACTGCCGAGCTCTTCATCGTCGCCGCCCAACTCGAGGGCAAGCCGGCGCTGTTCCTGCTGGAGTCCGGAACGGCCGGCGTGACGATCGAGTCCGAACCGGCGATGGGCCTGCGAGCCGCGTCAATGGGACGGCTGATCCTGGACGGCGCGAGCGTTCCGCCGGCCAACCTGATCGGGGGAGGCGAGGCGGACGTCTACGCCGAGTGCATCCGGCTCGCGCGTCTCGGCTGGGCATCACTCGCCCTCGGCACCGGCAAGGCCGTACTCGACTACGTGATCCCGTACGTCAACGAGCGCAAGGCGTTCGGCGAACCGATCAGCCACCGGCAGGCCGTCGCGTTCATGGTCGCGAACATCGGCATCGAGCTGGAGGGCGCGCGGCTGGTCACCCTGCGCGCCGCGAGCCGCGCCGAGCAGGGCAAGCCGTTCGCGCGCGAGACCGCGCTGGCGCGCAAGCTGACCAGCGAGTACGGCATGCAGATCGGCAGTAACGGCGTCCAGTTGCTGGGCGGGCACGGATACGTGAAGGAACACCCGGTGGAGCGCTGGTACCGCGACCTGCGCGCCGCCGGCGTCATGGAGGGCTTGGTGTTGGTCTGATGGCAATCAACCTCGAGGTGCCGAAGAAGTTCGGCATGATCGTCAACCAGGCGCAGCAGGTCGCCAGCGAGGTGTTCCGCCCGATCTCGCGCAAGTACGACACGAACGAGCACGAGTACCCGAAGGAACTCGACATGCTCGCCTCGTTGATCGACGGCATGAACGACTCGGGCGAGGCCAGCGCCGGTGCCCGCGGCGTCCGTCGCTCGGACAACGGCGAGAAGGGCAACCGCAACGGCACCAACATGTCCGGCGTGCTGTCCATCATCGAGGCCTGCTGGGGCGACGTCGCGCTGGTGCTGTCGATGCCGCGGCAGGGCCTGGGCAACGCGGCCATCGCGTCTGTCGCGAACGACGAGCAACACAAGCGCTTCGACAAGACCTGGGCGGCGATGGCGATCACCGAGCCGTCGTTCGGGTCGGACTCGGCGGCCGTGCAGGCGACCGCCGTGCTCGACGGCGACGAGTACGTGATCAACGGCGAGAAGATCTTCGTGACGGCCGGTGGTCGCTGCGACTCTGTCGTGGTGTGGGCGTCGCTGGACAAGAGCAAGGGCCGGGCCGCGATCAAGTCGTTCGTGGTCGAGAAGGGCACGCCCGGCATGGAGGTCGAGCGGCTGGAGCACAAGCTCGGCATCCGCGCCTCGGACACCGCGACGATCCGGTTCACCGACTGCCGCGTGCCGAAGGAGAACTTGCTCGGCTCGCCGGAGATCGAGGTCGAGCAGGGCTTCGCCGGCGTCATGCAGACGTTCGACAACACCCGTCCGCTCGTCGCCGGCATGGCGGTGGGCTGCGCGCGCGCGGCGCTGGACGAGATCCACGACCTGCTCGTCGAGTCCGGCGTGCAGATCGACTACGACCGGCCCGCCTTCTCGCAGCACGCGGCCGCGGCCGAGTTCCTGAAGATGGAGGCCGACTGGGAGGCCGCCTACCTGCTGACGCTGGAGGCGACCTGGATGGCCGACAACAACAAACCGAACTCGCTGCAGGCCTCGATGGCCAAGGCGAAGGCCGGACGTGTCGGTGTCGAGATCACCACGCGCTGCGTCGAGCTCGCAGGGGCGTACGGCTACGGCGAGGGCTCGCTGTTGGAGAAGTGGGCGCGCGACTCGAAGATCCTGGACATCTTCGAGGGAACCCAGCAGATCCAGCAGTTGATCGTCGCCCGCCGCCTGCTGAACAAGACCTCGGCCGAACTGAAGTAGCCCTCAGCCGTCCTTGTTCGGGCCGTGACCGTGGCCGTGTTTGCCGTGCCCCGGGGGTTTCGGCGCCGGCTTGGGCTGGGGCTTCGGTGCCGTCTTGGTCGTCGGCGTGTGCGTCGGGGTGTGCGTCGGCGTGGCGCTCGAGCGGTGCGCGACCGGGGACGTCGTCGGTGGCTGCAGGTCGACGCTCACGGCGGCGATGTCCTGGCGTAGCTGCTGCGCCAGCGCCGGCGTGATCTGACCGGCCGCCGCCGCTGCAGCGACGTCCTGGGTGAGGGCGTCGAGCTCGGCGCGCGCGGCGGCGCGATCGCCGGCCGCCGCGTGCTGGCTCAGCGCGAGCACGTCCGCACGCAACATCGCCTGCGCGGACGTCACCGGCGTCCCGTCCGTCGTGGACGCGCTGCACCCTGCCGTGACCAGCACGGCCGCCGCGACAACTGCGGCCAACGCATTGCGCCGGGCGGTCACGGGACGTCGCTCTGCAGCACGGCCAGGTCCTTGCCGAGCTGGCCGGAGACGGTCGGATAGGCCGGCTTGGGGATCGGAGCCGGTGCCGAGCCGCCCGGCAGGGTGACGGCGAGGACGATCGCGACCGCAACCGCGGCCGCCGCGGCACCGGCGACCGGCAGGAGCCAACCCCGGCGCCGCGGCCCGGCAGTTCGGCGCGGCGTCGACCTGCCGGTATCAGTAGCCGCTGCGCCCGCGGTTCCGTCAACCGTCGGCAACGCCGTGGTCGCACCCGCCGCGGCCGGCGGCTTCGCCACCGGGTCGATCATCACGGTCGCCTGGTCGCCGCTGAGCGCGGCCAGCCGGAGGGCAACGTCGTTCGCGGCGGGCCGGGCGGCAGGGTCGTCGGCGACCATCGCGCGAAGCAATGCGGTCCACTGCTGGTCCAGCCCGGACGGCAGTACGGGCGCGCGGTGCAGCCGGGCCAGCGCGGCCTCCAGACCGCTGCCCGGATAGGCCGCCATCCCGGTCAGGCACTCGATGAGCACGAGGCCGAGGGAGTAGATGTCACTCGCCGGGCCGACCTGCGCGCCGGTGAGCTGTTCGGGGCTGAGGTAGTTCGGGGTGCCGACGACCGTGCCGTGTTCGGTGAGCCGGTCCGCGCCGGCCAGCAGCGCGACACCGAAGTCGGCCAGCTTGGCGCGCAGTTCGGTGCCGGTGGACGCGAGCAGCACGTTGGCCGGCTTCACGTCGCGGTGGACGATCCCGGCCGCGTGCACGTAGGCGAGCGCGTCGGCCAGCTGCGCGCCCAGCTGCGCGACCTCGGCGGGCGGCATGGGACGCCCGCCCGCGAGCCGCGCGCGCAACGTGGACCCCTCGACGAACTCGGTGACCAGGTAGGACTCGGCCAGCGGATCGCCGTCGTCGGATTCGTCCGGCAGCACCGCGTCGAACACGGTCACCAGGCCGGGGTGGGAGAGGGACGCGAGCGCCATCGCCTCCACCCGCTGGCGGGCGTCGTGTCCGGTGCCGCCGCGGAAGAGCTTGATCGCGACCGTCCGCCCCAGCAGCAGGTCCTGTGCCCGCCACACGTCCGCCATGCCGCCGCGGCCCACGGCCGACTGCAGCTGGTAGCGGCTGGCGAGCAACTCGTTCATCGCTACCCGCTTTACCCGCCGGGCGTGTCGCGGAAACGTGGCGGCCCTCTCATCCGGCCTATCAGGGACCAAAGTCCGTTTCGGTGGCCTGCCGCGCTGCCGACACTGGAGAGCGAGGACCTGGAAGGAGAAGCACCGGTGGACACGCAGCGATCACCCCGGACGGCGATGCTGATGCTGGCGCTTGCCACGCTCGGCTTCGCGTTCAACTTCTGGGCCTGGGCACTGCTCAGCCCGCTGGGGCCGCGGCTGAAGGACACCCTGCAGCTGTCCGCGTTCCAGCAGGCGATGCTCGTCGCCGTCCCGGTGATCGTCGGTTCGCTCGGACGCATCCCGGTCGGCGCATTGACCGACCGCTTCGGCGGGCGGGTGATGTTTCCGGTGGTGTCGCTGCTGACCGTGATCCCGGTGCTGTACCTCGGCCTGTTCGGCCACTCCAGCCTGCCGGCGCTGCTGGTCGGCGGGTTCTTCCTCGGTATCGCGGGAACGTCCTTTGCGGTGGGCGTGCCGTTCGTCAACGGCTGGTTCCCGCCGGAGCGGCGCGGGCTCGCCGTCGGCGTGTTCGGCGCGGGCATGGGCGGGACCGCGATCAGCGCGCTGACCACCGTGAAGCTGGTGGACGCACACGGCACGGCCGCGCCGTTCGTGATCACAGCGATCGTCCTGACGGTCTACGGGGTCCTCGCCGCATTCGTGCTGCGCGACGCCCCCGGCCGCACTCTGCCCACCCAGCCGCTCGGGGCTCGGCTGCGGGACACGATGCGGCTCCCGATCACGTGGCGCGCATGCGCGCTCTACGCGGTCGGGTTCGGCGGGTACGTCGCGTTCAGCGTGTACCTGCCGACGTATCTCAAGAACGCGTACGCGCTCACCCAGGCGGACGCGGCGAACAAGATGGCGGGGTTCGTGCTGCTCGCCGTCGCGATGCGCCCGATCGGCGGCTGGCTGAGCGACCGGGTGGCGCCGGGCCGGGTACTGACCGCGGCGTTCGCGCTGGTCGCGGTGGGCGCGGTCGTCCAGTCGGCCACACCCGGCCTGAGCCCGACCGGCACCGCCGCCTTCCTGATCATGGCTGCCGCGCTGGGCGCCGCGTCCGGTGCCGTGTTCGCGCTCGTCGCGCAGCAGGCGCCCGCGAACAAGGTCGGTGCCGTGACAGGTCTGGTCGGCGCCGCGGGCGGCCTGGGCGGGTTCGTGCCACCGCTTGCGATGGGGTCGATCTACGGAGGGCTCGGCAGCTACGCGGCGGGTTTGCTCGCGCTCGCTGTGGTCGCGGTCGGCGTGCTGATGCTGTCGGTGCGCGCGGCCCGCGGCGCCCGTCGCCCGGTTGCGGCGTGAGGAGCGCGGCATGTGCGAGTACTGCGGCTGCCAGAGCGTGCCGGCCATCGCCGAGCTCACCGCCGAACACGACCAGATTCGTGAGGTCGCTCGCGATCTCGACACCGTCGCGCAGCGGCACGACCTGCCTGTCGCGGTGGAGCTGGCCGACCGGTTGCTGACGTTGCTCGCGCCGCACACCGCCGTCGAGGAGCAGGGGCTGTTCCCGGCGATCGCGGGTGAGTTCGGCGCCCACGTCGACTCGCTGCAGGACGATCACCGGCGCATCGAACAGGCGCTGGGCGACCTGGCGGCCGGTGATCCGGCGGACGGTTGGCCGCTGCAGGTGCGAGCCGTCGTCAGCGAGTTGTTCGACCACATCCTGCGCGAGCAGGACGGGCTGTTCCCCGCGGCGCTATCGATGCTGACGTCGCAGCAATGGGAGCACCTGGACGAGCTGCGTGAGGAACTGACGACGCGATGACGACCGCGACCGAGACCCGGCTGGCCAGAGCACTGCGACGCTCGGCCATCGCGGCGACGCGTGCGCCGTCGGTGCACAACACGCAGCCGTGGCACTTCACGCTCACCGGCGATGTGCTCGTGGTGCGAGCCGATCCGAGCCGTCGGCTGCACGTACTGGACCCGCGTGGCCGGCAGCTGACCCTCAGCGGCGGCTGCGCGGTGTTGAACGCCCGCGTCGCGCTGGCTGCCGCCGGGTATGCCGCTGTGGTGCAGCGCTTCCCCGACCCGCTCGATCCGACGGTTCTCGCCCGGATCACCGTGGACGAGACAGCCCGGCCCGATCCGGCACTGGCCGCGCTCGCCCCGTCCGTCGAGCTGCGCCAGACCAACCGGCGTGCGTTCGCCGAGGAGGACGTGCCAACCGACCTCGTCGAGCTGCTGATCGACGCGGCCCGGCGTGAAGGCGGGCTGCTGGAGCAGATCGTGCGACCGCAGGACCGCCACGCGCTGGCCCGGCTCAGTCAACTGGCCGACCGGCAGGAGATCAGCGACCCGGCCTACCGCGCCGAGCTGCGCGCCTGGACGAGCGCCGACCCGTCCCGCACCGACGGGGTACACGCGAGCACGGTTCCGCACGTGGATGCCGGCGCCGAGGACGACCTGCCGATCCGCGACTTCGACACGCACGGCTCGGGGGCGTTGCCGACACGCACGCACTCGTCCGCGGCCGCGTGCCTGCTGCTGCTCGGCGCCCGTGAGGACGATCCCGAGTCGTGGCTGCGGGCCGGTGAAGCGCTCGAGCGGGTCTGGCTGGAGGTCACCCGGCACGGGTACGCCGCCAGCCCATTCACCCAGGTCATCGAGGTGCAGCAGACGAACGCGTTGCTGCGCAGCGAACTCCAACTGACGATGCACCCGCACCTGCTGCTGCGGGTGGGCCGGGCGCCACGCACGCCGGAGACGCGTCGGCGTCGCCTGGTGGACGTGCTGACCGAGACGCCGCCGGACGCCGGGATACCGCCCCGGGGGCCGATATCGTGGTCCTGATGGCTGGCAGCGAGGTCGGAACGGACGAGCTTCGCGGGCTGCTCGCCGCGGACCAGATGATCATCGGCGACCTTGAGCTGCCGGTCGTCCTGCGGCGGATCGTGCAGGCCGCGTGCCAACTCGTGCCCGCCCGGTGCGGCACGCTCGTCGTGCTCGCGGCGAACGGCGGTGTCGCCGAGCGCGTCCACGTCGGCGCGGACGGGCAGGCGGCGGAACCGGACAGCACGATCAGCATCCCGATCCGGGTGCGCGGCGACGCGTTCGGCACCCTGAGCCTGGCGGCGGACGGTCCGGTCACCGCCCGGGACGAGCAGCTGCTCGCCGCGCTCGCGGAGACTGCGTCGATCGCGATCGTGAACGCGCAGCGGTACGCGCGTGCACAGTCGCGCCAGACGTGGCTGCAGGCGTCCGCTCGAATTACCCGGCAGCTGCTGTCCGTCGAGGGCGAGGAGCCACTGCGGCTGATTGCGCGCGAGGCGCGCGAACTCGCTGACGCCGACCTGGTTACCGTGATCCTGCCGACACCGGACGGTCAGCGCCTGATGGTCGAAGTCGCCTCCGGTCGCAGCGCCGACGAGCTGATCGGGTTCAGCTACCCGGTCGAGAACACGTACGCCGGCCAGACCTTCAAAACCGGCGAGCCGATCCTGCTCGCCGACGCCGCCGAAGACGGCAGCCACTACGTCCATCTGACCGAGGTGCTCCCCGCCGGTCCGGTGATGGTCGTCCCGCTCGTCGGAACTCAGCGGATGCGGGGCGCGCTGGTGGTCGGCCGGGTGCGCGGGCGGCGCCGCTTCGAGGACGTCGAGCTGGACATGGCGACCACGTTCGCCAACCACGCCGCGGTCGCCCTCGAGCTCGCCGACGCGCGCGCCGACCAGCAGCGGGTGCTGTTGCTGGAGGATCGCGACCGCATCGCCCGCGACCTGCACGATCACGTGATCCAGCAGCTGTTCGCGACCGGCCTGACCGTGCAGAGCGTCGCCGCGACCCTGAGCGGGGACGCACGGTCCGAGCGCCTCGATCGTGTCGTGTCCGGCATCGACGACACGATCCGGCAGATCCGCACGACGATCTTCCAGCTGCGCGGACCGCTCGGGCCGCAGACCGGTACCGCCCGCGCGCGCCTGCTGGACGTGATCGCCGAACTCGCCCGCGTCCTCGGCTTCGACCCGCACGTCGAGTTCGACGGGCCGGTCGACTCCGTGGTTCCCGACAGCGTCGTCGACGACCTGGTCGCCGTCGCGCGTGAAGGGCTCAGCAACGTTGCTCGGCACGCGCAGGCCGGGCGCGCGTCCGTCCGGCTGGTCGCGGGCCCAACCACCCTCGCGCTGGAGATCTGCGACGACGGCGTCGGTGTCCGCGAGGATCACCTGCGCAGCGGGCTGGCCAACCTGCAACGCCGCGCCGAACGGCTCGGTGGCAGGTTGCGCATCGAGCCCGACCGGGCGGACGGGACGACGGACGAACCACACTCGAGACCAGGAACCAGGCTGACATGGACGATCCCGTTGCACTGACCAACGACACCGCGCCCGCACGAGTATTCCTGCTGGACGATCACGAGATCGTGCGCCGCGGGATCGCCGACCTGCTCGACGCCGAGGACGGCATCACCGTCGTCGGCGAGGCGGGGACCGCTGCCGAGGCGCTCGCGCGGATCCCGGCCGCGAATCCGGATGTCGCCGTCCTCGACGCGCGCCTGCCCGACGGCAGTGGCATCGACGTGTGCCGGGAGATCCGATCGTCCATGCCGACGGTGCGCTGCCTGATCCTGACCTCGTACGACGACAACGACGCGATCTTCGCGGCGGTCATGGCGGGCGCCTCCGGCTACCTGCTGAAGGAGATCCGCGGCTCGTCGTTGGTCGACGCGATCCGGCAGGTGGCGGCGGGCAAATCGTTGCTGGACCCGAAGGTCACCGAGCGGTTGCTGAGCCGGCTACGGGGCGGCGTCGAACAGGATCCGCGGCTGGCGGGACTGACCGAGCGCGAGCGCGAGATCCTCAACCTGATCGCGGACGGGCTGACCAACCGGCAGATCGGTGAGCAGCTGTTCCTCGCCGAGAAAACCGTCAAGAACTATGTCTCCGCGCTGCTCGCCAAGCTCGGCATGCAACGGCGCACCCAGGCGGCAGTCTTCGGCGCGGACCTGCGCCGCACCTGACGGCTCGACACAACCCGGGACGTTCGTCCTTCCCTGATCACGACGAAAGCCTCGTTCGCCGGCGGCTCGCAGGTCCGACCATGGAATCGGATCGGTTGCACCGCCTGGACAGGCCTCGCGAGCTCCGGTCGTGAAGGAGAAGGAACCATGAAGCGCAGAACGTTCGACGTGCTGGTGAGCAGCGCAGGACTGTTCCTCGCCGCGGTGCTCGTGGTGGCCGGCAGCCTGCTCGCGTGGGCGCACAGCTTCGTCGGCGACGAGGTGCACAAGCAGCTCGCCCAGCAGCAGATCTACTTCCCCGCGAAGGACAACCCGGCCATCCAGGCACCGGAGTTCGCACCGATGAAGAAGTACGCGGGCCAGCAGTTGACGACGGGTGCGCAGGCCGAGACGTACGCGGACCACTTCATCGCCAACCACCTGAAGGAGATCGGCGGTGGGCAGACGTACGCGCAGCTGTCCGCACAGGCACAGGCCGACCCGACCAACACGGCGTTGGCCGGCAAGGTGGACACGATGTTCAAGGGCGAGACGCTGCGTGGCCTGCTGCTCAATGCGTACGCGTTCGGCACGATGGGCACCATTGCCGGCATCGCCGCGATCGCATCCTTCGCCGCCGCGGTGGTGATGCTGGTGCTCGGCGGGCTCGGGCTGTGGCACGCGCGGCGCGTGGAGCCTGGCGCGGAGATCCTCGGAACGAAGCGCCAACCCGGTCTAGTCAACGCCTGACCGACTCCGGCTCAGATGCGACGAGGCCCCTCCAGGTATGAGCTGGAGGGGCCTCGCCCGGTTCCGCTGCACCGCAAGCCGATTGCTCGACCCACGTGCGTTGCGCAACCCTCGCTGGCTCGAATGCCCGCCGGCTTCGCTTCCGGTTGCCCGGTGCGCCTGCCGCGTTCGGTAGCTCCGGTTTCCCGGCCCGTCCGCCCGGAGTTGCCTCCGGCTTCGTGCTTCCTCGCCGTTGCGATGTGCTAGTTCTACTGGCCCGGATCGCCTTGCACAAGAGGGAATCCGAGCAATTTTCAAGATCTTTTCTGCGTCCACACCATCATCCACAGTGGTGGACCGGTTATCCCCCGGCGGCGCCGGTTGTCCACCGTTCGCACACAGGTCCGTCCACATCTGCGGCCGTCGTACTGTCGAGGCATGACCCTCTACGGCCAGGAACACGTCGACCGGTACCGCGCCACCGACGGCGCGGAGGGATACCACTGGCGCAACGACACCACGATCCTGCTGCTCACCACCAAGGGCCGATCGTCCGGCCGCGAGTACACCCACCCGCTCATCTACCGCGAGTACAACGGCGACTACCTGATCGTCGCGTCCAAGGGCGGTGCCGACGAGCCGCCGTCGTGGTACCGCAACCTGCAGGCCGACCCGGACGTCACAGTGCAGATCCGCGGCGACGTCTTCGCTGCCCGCGCCCGAACTGCCACCGCCGAGGAGAAGCCGGCGATGTGGCGCGCGATGACCGAGGTCTGGCCGGACTACGACGACTACCAGAGCAAGACGTCGCGCGAGATACCGGTAGTCGTGCTCGAACGTGCCGGCTGAAGGCTTTGGAGCGTCGCGCTCGGCATGCGAGGCTAGGGGCATGACCGAGAAGAGCTCTGGCGGCGGCGCGGGCGATACCGCGAAGGACAGATTCCGCGAGGCGCTCGAGCGCAAGCGCACTCAGCAGGCGGGTCGCGCCTCGTCCGGGCACGGCGATTCGAAGATCCACGGCGAGCACGGGGCGGCAGGCGGCAAGCGGACCTTCCGCCGCAAGAGCGGCTGAGCCTCAGTCCTCGTCCGGGCGTGCGCGCTCGGCCTTGCGCCGCGAACGCTGGCGCTTCTCGTCGAGCCTGCGTTCACGCGCGGCGCGGGACGGCTTCGTCGGCCGCCGCGGGGGAGGCGGCGGTTCGAGTGCCTGCCGCACGAGCGTGGCCAGGCGCGCACGTGCCGCCGTCCGGTTCTGCAGTTGGGCGCGCTGTTCGGACGCGACGATCACCAACGCGCCGTCGACGATTCGAGACGCGAGTCGCTCGAGCAGCCGGCTGCGCTGCGTCTCGTTGAGGGCGGTGGACGCGGCGATGTCCCAGCGCAGCTCGACGCGGCTGTCCGCGGTGTTCACGCCCTGCCCGCCCGGACCGGACGATCGGCTGAACCGCTCGACGAGCTCGGCGTCCGGGATCACCAGACCGCGCGGCACACCGCGGCCGGGCGGCAGGACTACGTCGGACACCGGCGGCTCAGAGCGCGAACGAGCTCGCCCGCGCCTCGCGCATCCAGGCGGTGATCCCCTCCGGGTCGCGCGGCAGCCCGGCGGACAGGTTCACCGGCTCGCCGTCGGTGACCACGATGTCGTCCTCGATGCGCACGCCGATGCCGCGCAGCTCGGCCGGCACCGTCCGGTCGTTCACCTGGAAGTAGAGGCCGGGCTCGACGGTGAGCACGTTGCCCGCGCCGAGCGTGCCGTCGCGGTAGACCTCGTTGCGGGCGTGTGCGCAGTCGTGCACGTCGATGCCGAGCATGTGCGACGTGCCGTGCAGTGTGTAGCGGCGATGCAGGCCGGCGCCGGGCTTCTCCGGATCCGGGTCG
Source organism: Jatrophihabitantaceae bacterium (assembly GCA_035765515.1). Classification (GTDB taxonomy): domain Bacteria; phylum Actinomycetota; class Actinomycetes; order Mycobacteriales; family Jatrophihabitantaceae; genus DASRSS01. Next base: position 11,239 of record DASTXN010000150.1, read on the forward strand.
CACGACACGTCCGCGGTCACCGGCAGCACGCCCCAGCTGTGCAGGTGATCGGCCAGCACCCACATCGCGGCGCGGTGCGCGGCCAGGAAGTCGGCGCCGGCCTTCACCTCGGCGATGCCCGCGGCCTGCGCCTCCTGCACGGCGCGGTACACGCGCAGCTGATCGTCCGTCCACTCGCCGGTCACCGGCATGGTGCGCGTGACGTCGGCCGTGTACAGCTCGTCGGTCTCGACGCCCATGTCGGCGAGCAGTAACTGGCCCGGCTCGATCGCGCCGTGGTTGCGCCACCAGTGCAGTGTGGTGGCATGCCGGCCCGCGCCGACGATCGAGCCGTAACCGACGTCGGCACCTTCCAGCCGAGCGCGCCGCCAGAACGTGCCCTCCAGCCAGCGCTCGCCGCGCACCGGCCGTCCCAGCACGTTCGGGAGCTCGCGGGCGACGTCGGCGAATCCGCGCGCGGTGATGTCGCAGGCATGCTGCAGCCGGGCGATCTCCCAGTCGTCCTTGACCAAGCGCAGCTCGTCGAGCGCCTCGCCGAGCTTGTCGCCCTGTGCGCCCGGCAGCAGCTCGTCGAGGGACTGATCGAAGCCGGTCAGCGCGACCGTCTCGCGCCCGCGCCCCGCGCCCAGGTCACCGGCGAGCGCCTGCAGCGGGCGGGTCGGCAGCGCCAGCACGTCCGCGGTTGCGGCGACGTCTGGCACGTTGCCGACCCACACCGCGCCGTGCATGCGGTTCGTGAAGTACGCGACGTCGCCGGGCTGGGCGTACTCGCGCACGTACAGCGTGCTCTCGTGCCCGGACGCAGACGGGGTCATCACCAGGACCGCGTCGGCGGCGGTCTCGCCGGTCAGCCAGGTGAATGAGCTGGCGGCGCGGAACGCGTAGTCCGTGTCGTTGGCGCGCACCTTCGGCGCGCCGGCCGGCACGACGATCCTCACGCCCGGAAACTTCGCCGACAGCGCAGCGCGGCGCTTGGCCGCGTACGTCGCGACGTCCGGACGGGCCGGGTGCGGCATCGGCGGTGCCGGATCCCAGTCGGCCGCGATCGCCGCGCGCAGGTGCTCGGCCATCGGGATGTCGTAGGACGTGGCGGTGTCGGTCGCCTCGCTCGTGGCGGCGACCTCACTCGGGGTGTCGGACTCGCTCATATCCCGAGTCTAGGGGCGATCCTCGCTTAGCCTCGTGGGATGCAGCCAGGTGAAGAGTCCATTTTCGACCGGTCCACGGTGAGCGCCGCGTCGTCCGCACCGGCGCTGCCGAAGCTCTACCGCGGCCGGCCGTGGCTGGCGGCGCTGGCCGCGGTGCTCACCGAACTGGTCGTGATCGGTGGCGTCGACAACCAGGGCGTGACCAAGACACTGCGCAATCCGCTCAACGATCCGTCGCGTGTCGTTGCCGACTACTCGCGGGGCGCCATCGATGCGGCGACCACGTTCTGGTGGCGGTTCGCACCGGCCAACGGCCAGCCGACGCACGTGTGGGCCGCGCAGTTCGCCGCGATCGGTGCGCTCGTCGTGCTGACCTGGCTCGGCGTCCTCGCGGTCGCGCGTGGCTCGGTGACGTTCGGACGCGTCTGGATCGCCACCTGGGCGGTGGTGGCCGCGGTCGCGCCGGTCGCGATCATGGTGCGGAACGTGCTGGTGACGCCGACCGCTCCGGGTCCTGCGCAGTCGCGGATCGGTCAGTCGGTGTACGGGTTCGACGCGTTCGGGCCGGTGATCGTGGCCGGACTCGTGCTGGGCCTCGTTGCCGGGCTGGTCACGGCCGCGGCCGCGGTCAGCAGCCGTCGGCAGGTCGCCGCGGCCGCGCCCGTCCGCGGCAGCGGCGAGCAGGACGAGTACTACGACGACAGCTTCTCGCCGCGGTACAGCTCGCCGCCGGTGTACGAACCGCGACCGTGGGGCGAGCCGCAGTGGGAACGGCCCGCGCAGGAGGCGACGACTCAGTTGCCGCGCTACACCGCGGACGATCAGGCGGCGCGCTATGCGCCCGACGATCAGCCGACCGTGGCGACGCCCGTGCCCGCCTGGCCGGCCGCGCCCGAGTCGGTGCCCGCGCCCGAGCGCGGTGTAGGCGTGCCGGAACCGGCCGCCGCACCGGCGCCGTCCGCGGAGCCGGCGCCGTCCGCGCAGCCGGAACCGTCCGCGCAGCAGTCCGTCCCGGAGGTGGCTGGCGCGCCGGAACCGTCCGCGCAGGTGTGGCGCCCGGACGAGCCCGCCGCAACGTCCGCGTCCGAGACCGGACCCGTGCCGCCCCAGCTGCGCCGCGAACTGCAGCGCGAGCCGGACGTCGACACCACCCAGGCCATCCCGGTGCAGCCGCAGTCCGACGTCGAGACCACCCAGGCGATTCCGGTGCAGCGGGCCGAGCGTGAGGAGGCTGCGGAAGGTGAGCGGCCGGCCGAGCCCCCGGCGTCTGGGGGCCGGGAACTCGCCGACGAGGACGAGCTTGCCGACGAGCTCGCGGTGGAGGAGCACACCCAGGAGCTGCCGCGCATCACCGACGAGCCGGAGCAGCCGAACCGCTGAGAACCAGCTGCGGGCGCGGCGGGCCTGAACCGCGGGGCGGCTAGTCGAACTCCAGCTCCGCCTCGAGACCCTTTCGGCCCGCCAGCCACAGGCCCAGTGCCTCGGTGGTGCCGCGCACGCGCCGCCCGCGTCCGAGCGTGCGTCCGCCTACGGTGGTCGGTTCGACGCGATGACGCAGCAGGTTCCGCGCTGTGCCGGTCGAGAGCAGGACACCTTCGCGGAAGATCGCGGCGGCCACCTCGGGAGGGATGGCGCGGGTTCGTCCCAGGCCCCGCAGCACGTCCTGGTGGTGCATGCTGACGTCGCCGAGCAGGAAGCGTGCCGAGAGTCGGTCGGAGCCTGTCGGTTTCGCGGCCCACTCGTGTCCGCGCGTGGTCAGCTCGCCGCGTCCGAGCAGCCGTCCCGCACGAACCATCTCGGCGTTGACGGCGTTCACCCGCAGTCCGCCGCGCACGTAGGCGAGCGGTTGCGAGACACCGATCAGGTGCGCCAGCACGTCGCGGGGCGCCCATCCGGTGCACAGCGTCCGGCCGTGTTCGAACTCCGCGTCGGTGAGCGAGACGATCGTCTGCATGAACCGCTCACGCTCGGCGACGAGCGCGGCCACGCCCAGCACGTCCGTCATGACTGCAGTAACTCGAACCGGATGCCGGCGCGCTGCAACCGTTCGAGCAGCGCATCGCCCATCGCCGCCGCGGTCGTGACCTGTCCGGACGTCACAGGCAGGTCGTCGAAGGCGAGGCTCAGGGCCGACTCGGCGAGCATCTTTGCGGTCTCGTCGTAACCGGGATCGCCGCCGGACACCCGCGTGACGACGCGACGCCCGCCACCGGTACCGACGAATGTCACGGTGAACCAGCTGTCGGCGCGCTTCTGCTCGGACGGTCCCTGGCCCGCCGGGACGCGTTGCAGCAAGACGCGTCGCGCGGGCGGGAGCTGCGCCGCGGCGAACAGTGCGCCGGCACCGGCGACGAGTCCGGCCGCCTGCCAGGCCTTGGGCACCGCGACGAAGTGCGAGTACGCGAAGTCCGGTCCGTAGCGCTCGATCGCGCGGGCCGAACGAGCGACGAGCGGGCCGTCGATCGTCGGTAGCGGCAATGCCCAGCCCGAGTCGACCGGTTCACGGTGCGGACGGCCGGGTAGGTAGCGCGCCCGCCGGGATTCGGCGCGCGGTTCGGCCGCCTTGCGCGCGCGTGCGGACGCGAGGTTCTGCCGTCCGCGCGAGAACGCGGTGA
>DASTXN010000151.1:0-10660 GCA_035765515.1 Jatrophihabitantaceae bacterium
CGAGCAGAAGGACGCGTTCGTCTCGGCCGTGCTCGCGTTCCTGCGGCGGACGGCGTAGATGGGCTGCGACCACGTCGTCGACTTCCTCGTGATCGGCAGCGGGGGAGGCGGGATGGCCGCCGCGCTCACTGCCGCGGACGCGGGCCTGCACGTGCTCGTCGTCGACAAGGGCACGAAGTTCGGCGGCTCGACCGCGATCTCCGGCGGCGGCATCTGGATCCCGAACAACCCGACGCTGACGCGCGCGGGTGCCGGGGACCCGCCCGAGTCGGTGCTGCGCTACCTGCAGGTGATCACCGCGGGACGCGTCCCGGACGAGCGGTTGCGCGCGTACGTCGAGGCAGGCCCGTTGCTGATGCAGCTCATGGACCGCAGCCGGTGGCTGCGGTTCTTCTGGGTGAAGGGCTACGCCGACTATCACCCGGAGCTGGACGGCGGCCGTCCGCTCGGGCGCACGATCGAGGCGCTGCCGTTCGACACCCGCAAGCTCGGCGAGGACGAGCGATTCCAGCGACCCAACAGCCTGAAGGGACCGCTCGGCCTCTGGGTGACCTCGAAGGACTACCACGACCTGGCCATGGTCAAGCGCACCTGGGCCGGTCGGCGCGCGTCGCTGCGCGCGGCGTGGCGGGTCTCGTCCAACGTCGTGCGACGGCGGCACATGGCGACCGGTGGACGCGCGCTGGTGGCGCGGCTGCGGATGGCGCTCAAGGACGCCGGCGTTCCGCTGTGGCTGCAGAGCCCGATGCGCGACCTGATCGTGGACGGGACGGGCCGGGTGACCGGCGCGGTGATCGAGCGCGACGGACGGACGCTGCGGGTGCGCGCGCGGCACGGTGTTCTGCTCGCGACCGGCGGCTTCGACCACAACGTGGCCATGCGTTCGGAGTACCTGCCCGAGGGCGGCCGCGAGGATGCGAGTGCGGGCGCCGCGGAGAACGTCGGCGACGGCATCCGTGCGGGAGTCGCACTCGGTGCGGCCGTCGACCTGATGGACGACGCGTGGTGGATGCCGTCCGTGCGCCACCCCGCGGGGCCGGTCATCCCACTGGTCTCCGAGCGGTGCATCCCCCCGTCCGTGATCGTGAACGCGGCTGGCCGGCGGTTCACGAACGAGTCGGCGCCGTACGTGAACTTCGTGCACGATCAACTCGCCGGCGGTCACGTCCCCGCGTGGTTCGTGATGGACGCCAAGGCCCGGTCGCGGTACCCGTTCGCGCAGGTGCTGCCGGGTGCCCCGTTCCCCAAGGCCTTTTACGACAAGGGGATCGTCCACCGCGCGGACACGCTGGAGACGCTGGCCGGCTCGATCGGCGTGCCGGCGGACGCGCTGGCCGAGAGTATTACGCGATTCAACGGCTTCGCCCGCGCGGGTGTGGACGAGGACTTCCAGCGCGGTGACAGTGCCTACGACCGCTACTACGGTGACCCGACGCTGCCGAACCCGAACCTGGACGTGATCGACAAGGCGCCGTACTACGCGATCCGCATCGAAGCCGGTGATCTCGGCACGAAGGGCGGGCTGGTCTGCGACGAGCACGCGCGGGTGTTGCGTGCGGACGGCGGCGTGATCGAGGGCCTCTACGCGACGGGCAACACGTCGGCGTCCGTGATGGGCAACGAGTACGCCGGCGCCGGCGCGACGATCGGCCCGTCGATGGTGTTCGGCTACCTGGCGGCCCGGCACGCGGCGGTTGCGCGCGACGCCGGCGCGGCAACCGTGCGGCAGGGCTAATTCGCGATGGTGCAGTCCCACCCGCTCACAGTGCGGGTCGCCGAGGTGGTCCGCGAGACCGCCGACGCGCACTCGCTCGTGCTCGAGCCCGATGCCGTGGACCTCGAGCGCTTTCACTACAAGCCCGGCCAGTTTCTGACCGTGCGGGTGCCGACCGATCGTGCCGGCGGCGCGGCGCGTTGTTACTCGCTGTGCAGTTCGCCGGACCTGGATGAGCCGCTGCGGATTGCTGTGAAGCGCACGGTCGGCGGCTACGGCTCGAACTGGCTATGCGACAACGTGGTCGCGGGCTCGACACTCCAGGTGTTGCGTCCGTCGGGCACCTTCACGCCGCGATCGCTGGACGGCGACTTCCTGCTGTGCGCGGCCGGCAGCGGTATCACGCCGGTCTTGTCGATCCTGAAGTCCGTGCTGCATCGCGGTTCCGGCACGGTCACGCTGCTGTACGCGAACCGCGACGAGAACTCGGTGATCTTCCGCGCCGAACTGGCTGCGCTCGCTGCGGCCTTCCCGAAGCGGTTGGCCGTGATCCACTGGCTCGAATCGGTGCAGGGCCTGCCGTCCATGGACGCGCTCGCTCGGCTGTCCGCGCCGTATGCCGGTGCCGCTGCGTATGTCTGCGGTCCCGAACCGTTCATGGACGCGGTCGTCTCGGCGCTCGATGCGATCGGGATGCCGCGTGAGCACGTCCACCTCGAGCGGTTCCTGACGCTGGACAGCGACCCGTTCGCGGAGATTCCCGATGCGGTCGTGGATTCCTCGGCCGAAACCGCGATGGTCGAGGTGACGCTGGACGGCGAGACGAGCACGGTCTCCTGGCCGGTCGATCGGCATCTGCTGGACGTGCTGTTGCAGGCCGGGCTCGACGCGCCGTTCTCGTGCCGCGAGGGCCAGTGCAGCGCGTGTGCGTGCAAGGTGCTGGAGGGCGAGATCTCGTTGGACCGCAACGAGGTCCTGGAGCAGGAGGACCTGGACGAGGGCTACGTGCTGGCGTGCCAGTCGATCCCGCGCAGCGCGAAGATCCGCGTCACCTACGACGAAACCTGATCACGCGACTTGCGTTTCGCGCTGGGGCACTCCACCCCAGCACGCAGGGACGATGTTGGCGGCGTTGGTTTCGCCGAGATCGGCCGGGATCGGACCATAGCCGTCGATCTCAGCCGGTTGTTCGTCCATGCCTAGCAGCGTGGACAGCGCGACTGATACCTGGATCTGGGGACGCAGCCCGTGATACCGCGGTGCCTGCGCTCCCGACCGCGTCGCCACGCCCGTGTGCATTCTTGATCTGGTCCGCCTTCGCGTCGACGGCGGCGGCGACCGTGGCGGCGCCTTCGGCCGGTAGCGGCGCCCTCACTGGCGGGGGACCCCCATTTCCCGGTCCAGCTTCGGTGCCGGCGCTCCCGCGTGGGGTTCGTCGGTCAGGGCGGCGATCATCCGAGTCTGTAAGGCTGCGGCCCAGGCCTGCAGACGCTCCAGACCCACGAGAGCGTCGATCCGGCCGGCCTGCGACAGGCGCGCGGGATCGATCTGCGCGAGCACACCCGCGGTGGCTGATCCGGGTGTCACGTTCACCGTCCACGCCGCTGCCGAATCCGGGTGCAGCCGCACCTCCCAGACGTTCGGCACATGCGCGAACGCGTCCGTCCGATCGAACTCCACTGCTTGAGTCATGCCGTCAAACCAGCGGCAGGGTCTGACAGTTCTCGCCGGCCGATTCCCCATATCCACAAGGGCAATCCAGTCCATTTTGATCTCCACCATCGAGACCCCGATCCGAGCTGGAACGCAACCCGGCAGCGGGACGCAAGCGAAGCCCAAACTGTCCCCGCCGCCGCCGACAAGCAGCAACCACAGGCAGGCCGCAACCCGGCAGCGTGAACGCGCCGAAGGATCGATCGCGCCGCCCCGCACCCGCCTCAGTCGAAGAACGGGCCCCCGCCGAAGGCTTCGCGGTGCGAAAGCGGCTGCCGCCCGTCCGCCTCGGCGATGCCGTACTCGACGGCGAGTTCGGCACAGACGAAGGACCGTCCGCTGCGCGATGCCAGCTGCGGATCGTCTACGAGTCCCAGCACCACCCGCCCGACGAACTCGGGAGTCTCCCCGTCGGCGATCTTGAAGCCCGCGACTTCCTCGATACCGCTCGCGAGCAGCCGCTCGGTCTGCACCAGGCCCGGCCAGAGCGACACCGCGGACACCCCGTGCGGACGCAGCTCGACGGCCAGGTCGTGCGCCATCTTGTCGAGGCCCGCCTTCGAGATGCCGTACAGCACCGAGTGCAGGTGGGCGCGCGCGCCGAACGAGGAGATGTTCACGATCAACCCGCTGCGTTGCGGCACCATCACCCGGCACGCGGCGACGGACGCGACGTAATGCGTGCGCAGGCCGACGTCGATGAGCGAGCCCCAGTCCGAGAGCGGACGTTCCCACGCGGGCGCGTCGAACCCGCGCGAGTCGGCCGGCCCGGCCCAGACGTTGTTGACGAGCAGGTCCAGCCGGCCGTGCTCGCCCGCCACCCGCTCGACCACCGCGGTCACCGCAGCGTCGTCGCGGTGCTCGCATTCCAGCGCGATGCCGCGGCCGCCGCGTTGGGAGATCTCGGCTGTCGTCGCGTCGAGGCGACGGGTGTTGCGGCCGGTGATCGCGACCGTCCAGCCCGCGGCGCCGAGCGCGAGCGCGATGCCCTTGCCGACTCCGCGTCCGGCACCGGTCACCAGCGCAACCCGTTCACTCACAGCGGGTCACCACCGGACACCGTCGCGTCGCCGAACGGTCGGCTCAGTGACCACCGCGGGACGTAGGTACTCGCAGCGATGCGCCACTCACCGTCCTCGATCACGTACTCGTCGGTGTACTCGCCGGTGCTCAGCCGTTCGATCTCGCGCGCCAGATCCAGCTGCCGGAAGTGCATCGTCCACTGCCCGCTCGCCCGCATCGCGTCGTGCACGGTGATCTGCGGGTGCAGGCCGTGGTGCATGTCCAGCACCGCCCAGCGGCCGTCGTCCAGGCGCCGTAGCGCGACCTTGGTGAACACCGCCACGAGCGGATCGGCGTCGTCGTAGGTGCCTACCGGTCCGTAGTCGATCTTCGCTCCGGAGCGGACGAAGCACGCGCGCATCGCGTCCGGGTCCTTCCCGTCGCAGGCACGCCAGTACCGGTACTTCAGCTCGCAGATCGCCTGCACCCGCTCCAGCTCCGCGACCCGTTCGGCCAGTTCACGCTCGGACATCTGCGGCCCCCAGTGATGTGATTGCGACTGGAGCCTGATGATGCCGGACGCAGCAAACTTCGTCGCGCGCATCCCTCCCACTCACCGGGAGCATGCGGCCGGCCTGGTACGCCGAGCTGACAATCTCGACCGTGAACGATCGGCTGCTACGAAAGGCGAGGGTCGCCATGCCCAACGAGGTGCTCGACCGGATCGAGGAGCGCGCGGACGAACTGCGCGCACAGGGACCGGTGAACGAGAAGCTGGGCCGCCTCTCGGACGACGCCGCCGCGCTGCTGCGCGACGCGGGCGGCATCAGGATGCTGCAGCCGAAGTCGCACGGTGGCCTGGAGCTGCACCCGCGCGAGTTCGCCGAGACCGTCATGCGCATCGCGAGCCTGGACGGGTCGACCGGCTGGGTGGCCGGCGTCGTAGGCGTCCATCCCTGGGAACTCGCCTTCGCGGACCCGAAGGTGCAGGACGAGGTGTGGGGCGAGGACCCGGACACCTGGATGGCCTCGCCGTACGCGCCGATGGGCATCGCCAAGCCGGTCGACGGGGGATACGTCTTCAACGGACGCTGGCAGTTCTCGTCCGGTACTGACCACTGCAAGTGGATCTTCCTGGGCGGATTCGTCGGCGACGAGGACGGCAACATGGCTATGCCGCCTCGTTCGTTGCACCTGATCCTTCCGCGCTCGGACTACGAGATCGTCGACGACTCGTGGGACGTCGTCGGCCTGCGCGGCACGGGTAGCAAGGACGTCATCGTCAAGGACGCGTTCGTCCCCACCTACCGCACGCTCGAGTACACCAAGGTCGTGGACGGGACCATGCAGCGCGCGTCCGGCCGCGGCGACACGAACCCCGGCTACCTGTTGCCGTTCTCGGTCGCGTTCCCGCTCGGGATCACGTCGGCCGTGGTGGGCATCGCCGAGGGCGCGCTCGCGCATCACCTGGACTACCAGCGCAGCCGCGTCCAGATCACCGGCACAAAGATCAAGGACGACCCGTACGTGCTGTACGCGATCGGTGAGGCTGCGGCGGAGATCTCCGCGTCGCGGACCGCGTTGCTGGACAACGTGTGCCGCGTCTACGACACGGTCGCGGCCGGCAAGCCGGTGACGCTGGAGGACCGGGCGGTCGGCCGGCGCATCCAGGTGCAGGCGGCGCGGCGGGCGGTCGCGGCGGTGGACGAGATCGTCGCGCGTTCGGGCGGCAACGCGATGCGCATGGACAACCCGATCCAGCGGTTCTGGCGCGACGCACACATGGGTCTGGCGCACGCGATCCATGTGCCGGGCTCGGTGTTCCACGTGTCCGCGCTGACCAACCTCGGCATCGAGCCGCCTCCCGGCCCGATGCTGTCGATGATCTGAAAGAGGTCGTAGTAGTGACTGACATCCGTGGACTCGGCTACCTGCGCGTCCAGACGGCGGACCTGCCGCGCTGGCGCACGTTCGCGAACGACGGCATCGGCTGGGCACCCGGCAGCGGCCCCGACCCGGACGCGCTGTACCTGCGCATGGACGAGCGGCAGGCGCGTCTGATCGTGCAACCTGGCGAAACCGACCGGGTGCTCGCAGTCGGTTGGGAGGTCCGCGACCGGTTCGCGCTCGAGCGCGTGCGCGCGGCCGTCGAGGCATCCGGGACGGACGTCACGCGGCTCTCGGACGATGAGGCGGACGAGCGCGCGGTGGAGTCGGTCATCGCGTTCCGCGACCCGGCTGGCACGCCGGTCGAGGTGTTCTTCGGTGCGGTGCTCGACCACAGCCCGGTGCTCACGCCCTTCGCGAGCCGGTTCGTCACCGGCGCGCAGGGCATGGGCCATGTCGTGCTGCCGACAACCAAGCCGGAGGCGACCGAGCAGTTCTACACCGAGGTGCTCGGCTTCCTGCCGCGCGGCGCGATCCGTCTCGGCGGGCCGCGTGCGGTGCCGCGCCGGCGGGTGCGCTTCATGGGCGTGAACCAGCGCCATCACAGCCTGGCGATCTGCCCGGCCCCGCACGGCGAGGCGCCCGGCCTCGTCCACCTGATGGTCGAGGTCGACACGCTCGACTCGGTCGGTCAGGCGCTGGACCGCATGGGCAAGCTGGGCTTCTCGATCTCGTCCACCCTCGGCCGCCACACGAACGACAAGATGGTGTCGTTCTACGTGCGCGCGCCGGGCGGCTGGGACATCGAACTCGGCTGGGACGGCATGCGCGTGGACGACACGCACTACACCGCCGAGGAGATCACGGCGGACAGCTACTGGGGCCACGACTGGTCCGGCACCGAGCCGCTGGCCGCATTCCTGCCACCGGGGAAATGACCGACGTACTCATCCTCGGGCTGGGCTGTGCCGGTGCGGCCGCGGCGATCGAGGCGCGCGCGGCCGGCGCGGACGTCCTGGTGCTGGAGAGGGCGAGCGCCGGCGGAGGATCGTCCGCGCTGTCCGGCGGTGAGATCTACCTCGGCGGTGGGACGTCGACCCAGCTCGCGGCCGGGTTCGCCGACACCGCCGACGACATGTTCGCGTTCCTCGTTGCGGCCCTTGGTCCGCACGCCGACGAGCAGAAGGTCCGCGCCTACTGCGACGGCAGCGTCGAGCACCACGACTGGTTGACCGCGCAGGGCGTCGAGTTCACGCCGTCCGTGTGGGACGCGCCGACCTGGATGCCGTCGACCGAGGACGGGCTGATGTGGATGGGCGAGCGCGCCTGGCCGTACGCATCGATCGCGAACCCGGCGCCACGCGGACACCGTCCGCCGACCGGGCACTACGGCGGCTGGCTGCTCATGGACAAGCTGATCGCCGCAGCCGTCGCCGCCGGCGTGCGCGTGGAGCCGGACACCTCGGCAACCGCGCTCATCGTCGAGGACGGTCGCGTGGCGGGCGTGCGCGCGCGCGGCTACGGCGAGGACGTCGAGTACCGCGCTCAGCGTGGTGTGGTGATCACGACCGGCGGCTTCGTCGACAACGAGACGATGCTGGCCGCGCACGCGCCCCGGCTGCTCGGCCACGGCAAGGTCAGCGACGGCAACGACGACGGTTCGGGCATCACGATGGCGCTCGAGGTCGGCGCCGCGGTACGCCACATGGCCGAGGTGCAGGTGGCGCTCACGATCGTGCCCGAACTCGCGGCGCGCGGCATGGTGGTGAACGCACTCGGTCAGAGGTTCGTGAACGAGGACGTCTACCCGGGCCTGATCAGCCAGGCGGCCGTGCTGCACCAGCCGGGACCGTACTGGGTGATCGTCGACGAGGACGCGTTCGAGGCGGTCCCACCGGAATCGCGGTGGGGAGCACAGCCGCGGTACATCGCCGAGACGCTCGACGAGCTCGAGCAGCTCTGCGGCATGCCGGAGGGCTCGCTCAGCGCAACCGTCGAGGTGTACAACACCTGGGCGGACAGGGGCGAGGACCCGTACTTCCGCAAGGCCGCGACGTGGCTGCGACCGCTGCACGCGCCGTTCGCCGCGCTCGACCCGCGCATGGGCTACTCGGCCAAGGACTTCGAGAGCAGCGCGCCGTCGACCGGCGCCACGGGCTTCACTCTCGGCGGCCTGCACACGACGGTGGACGGGGCGGTGCTGGACGTGCGCGGGCGACCTATCCGGGGACTCTTCGCGGCCGGACGTGCCAGCGCGGGCTTACACGGTGCCGGTTACATCAGCGGGACCTCCCTGGGTGACGGCACGTTCTTCGGTCGCCGCGCCGGACGGTCCGCAGCAGTGATTGGTTGAGGCCGAACTGCAACATCGCGGGTGCGTCCAATCGTCATAAGGTCAACAGCGCAACGGGACGATTGCGGGGAGCAGATGATGACGGTGCAAGTTTGGGCGCGCGCGTTCTCGGTGATGGTCGCGGCCGCGGCGGCTGCTGTCGGTTTCGCGCCGCTGGCGAGTGCCACCACGGCCGGTCAACCGCTCCTGCACACCGACAAGGTCGTCGTGCGGCCAGTCCACCGCGACGGCCGACCCGTTCACGGCTATCGGGTCGTCGGCGAGCACCACCAGGGCTTCACGTGCGAGTTCCACTCGCCGGTTTCCGTGAGCAGCGGAGTCGCCTGGTGCGGTTCGAGCGCGGACGCGACGATCGCGTGCTGGAAGTCGCAACACCACACGGTGCTGTGCCTGCGCGACCCACGCCTGCGCGAACTGGTGCGCATCCGTTACAGCGGCACGTTCCGCCCCGGGCAAGCCGTCAACCACCCGATCCCGGAAGCGCTCGTCCTGCGCAACGACAACTACTGCACCGTGCGCATCGGTGGCGCGTGGGGCACCGTCGCGAAGCACCCGAACTGGATCGGCTACTACTCGTGCAGCCATGCTGTGTCGGTCTACGGACCGCGCAGCCTCAGCGGTGGCATCGATCGCTCCGTGAACCCATGGCGGGTGCACCTGGTCACCTTCCGGGGCGACGATCAGTTGATCCGCACCGGTCGCGTCGCCGCCGCCTACTACGTCGGCACCGCGAAGTAGCGCGTCAGTCCAGCAGGCCGATGTCGGCGGCGAGCTTCGGTGCCCGGATCACCCTGCCCAGCAGGCGATCCGCGTCCGTCGCCGTCGCGAGATAGACGGCCACGGCGGCAGCCGCGTCCGGTGACGCGGTGGCGAATCCGCGGGCCGCGATGTCGGCGGTCCCGCCACGCGCGACGCCGGACTCGGTGACGACGAAGCCGGGGTCCAGGTTGAACGCGCGCACCCCGCGCCCGCGGTACTCGGCGTTGACCGCCCCGGCGATCCGCCCGAACGCCGCTTTCGACGACGAATAGGCAAGGCCCCAGCCGCCCGCATCCGGCGGTCCGGGCGGATCGGTCGTCGCGGAACCGGAGTAGACGTTGATGATCACGCCGGCCCCGCGGTCAGTCATCGCCGGCAGGACCTGTTGGACGAGCAGCAGTTGGTGCGTGAAGTTCGCGCGCATGGCGTCCTCGACTGTGCGCGTATCGAGGGCGTGGAGCGGGTCGTGCGAACCGGGCAGATGCGCGATCGCGTTGTTGACCAGCACGTCGACGCGACCGAACGTGCGCAGCGCCTGCGCAGCTGCGCCGATCACGCTCGCACGCTCGCCGAGATTCATCGTGACGCTCAGCGGCTCGGTGCCCGCGGCCGCGATCTCGGCCGCGGTGCTCTCCGGGCTGCCCGTGACGGCCAGCTCGACGTCCGCGCCGCTCCTGATGCGGGGCGGCACGCGTCCGGTGCCCTCGCGCACGGTCCGTCCGGTGATCACCACGTCGTAGCCGGCGTGCGCGAACGCGACCGCGATGGCCCGACCGATGCCACGTGTCCCGCCGGTCACCATGGCGACCGGCGGGACCGGCTGGCGCCGGCTCGCCTCCAGCCGCAGCTCGCGCCGCTCGAACAGCCATCGACCGTGGCGCTTGCCGAACGTGTCGCGGTAACCGACGGTCAGCACGAGATCGCGGTCGCCGGTGACGTGGTGCGCGGCGCAGATCGTCTCGGCGTGCGCGGTCGGGCCGGTGATGTTCGCTCGATGGTCGTCGACGACATGCCGGGTACGGTCGAATCCGCTGACGCCGCCGAGGACTCGCACGATCTGCGGGCCGCGCAGCTCGGTCGGCAGCACGCTCCCCGCCAGCGCGTCGGGAAGCGTGACGACGGCGCTCGGCGCAAACAGCTCGGCCAGCGCACCGGCGTCGCGCGCGTCGATGGCCCGGGCGTACCGGTCGACCAGCTCGCGAATCGCGTCCGCGTCAGCGTCCATGGTCGAG
>DASTXN010000152.1:0-19140 GCA_035765515.1 Jatrophihabitantaceae bacterium
CCACGCCCACTGGATCTTCGGGTTCGCCTCGGCGCGCTCGGCCATGATCTTGCTGGCGCGCAGGCTATCGCGGCGGTGCACGACGGTGACGGACTTGGCGAAGCGGGTGAGGAAGGTGGCCTCCTCCATCGCCGTGTCGCCGCCGCCGACGACCGCGATGTCCTGGTCGCGGAAGAAGAACCCGTCACAGGTGGCGCACCACGAGACGCCGTGGCCGGACAGCTCGTCCTCGCGGTCGATGCCGAGCTTGCGGTAGGCCGAACCCATCGCCAGGATCACGGCGTCGGCGGTGTACTCGCCGGACAGGGTGCGGACGGTCTTGACCGGGCCGGCCAGGTCGACGGCGATGACGTCGTCGCTGACAATTTCGGCACCGAACTTCTCGGCCTGCGCGCGGATCTGGTGCATCAGGTCGGGGCCGATGATCCCGTCCGGGAAGCCGGGGAAGTTCTCCACCTCGGTGGTGTTCATCAGCGCGCCGCCGTACTGCGAACCCTCGAACACCAGCGGGGCGAGGTCGGCACGCGCTGTGTAGAGCGCAGCGGTGTAGCCCGCCGGCCCGGACCCGACCACGATCACATTGCGGTGCGAACTCACGGTGCCTCTTCTCTGCCGGACGCGAACCCTGCCACAACGATCCTAGGAGCGCCCCGATTCCCGCGGTTCAGCGACGGACCATGGCGCGCAGGTCACGGACCTCCGGGAACCGTAGCGCCACGCACACCCCGCCGGTGACGGCCAGCCCGACCAGGCCCCCGAAGACGAGCCCGGTCGCCGCACCGGCGAACCCGTCGCCGAAGAGCCCGTGGCAGCCCGCGACGATCCCCCAGGCGGCCAGCGCGCCGACGACCGAGGCGAGCAGGGTCCGTGCGGCGGTGATAGCCACCGACCGGTAGCCGAGGTGGCCGAGGCGCCGGCTGAGCAGCACGTGCCCGACGACTGCGCCGACCACGAACGAGACCGACGTGGCGATGTTCAGCCACTCGACGGCGGCCACCGACGGCAGCGGGTCGGTGTGGGTGCTGCGCGGGAAGCCGTAGGCGGCGTTGGTGATCAGCACGAGCGCAACCTTCGTGCCGACCATGAAGATGTTGATGTAGGTGGGTGTCCGTCCGTCACGCATCGCGTAGAACACCCGCAGCTGCAGCATGACGATCGCGAAGAACACCAGGCCGAAGGCGGACAGCGCGAGTGCCGAACCGAGGACGCGTGCCTGGTGGACGGACGCCTGGCCGTGCCCGAACAGGGCGATGCCGAGGTCGGGCCCGAGCACGACCAGCAACACGGTGATCGGCACCATCGCCAGCACCGACAGTCGCGAGCCGAGCGTCAGATCGCCCACCACGGCGGCGTGGTCCCCGTCCACCGCGGCGCGGGACATGCGCGGCATGATCGCGGTCAGCAGCGAGACGACGAGGATGCCGTAGGGCACCTGGAACAGCAGGTCGGCCTGCGTGAAGATCGTCAGGCCGCCGTCCCGGAAGCCGATCTTCTGGATCACGGTCACGCCGACCTGGCTGGCGACGACGTAGCCGAAGACCCAGCCCGCCAGCGTGCCGACCTCGCGCATCCGGCCGATCTCGTTCGGACGCGCGCGGAACCGCCACCGCCAGTGGAAGCCGACCGCGCGCAGCGCGGGGACCAGCACCAGCGCCTGCGCCGCGATGCCGAGCGTGGTGCCGATGCCGATCACGAGGATCTGCGGCGTGGTGATCGACGCCGGGGTGAGGGTCTTCGGTCCGGGCAGGATCCAGAACACGAACACCGTGACGATCATGATCACGTTGTTCAGCACCGGCGCCCATGCGCCGGGGCCGTAGCTGTGCCGGATGTTCAGCACGGCCATGAACATCGCGCCGAGCCCGTAGAAGAAGATCTCGGGCAGCAGCAGCGAGGCGAACACCGTGGTGAGCGACCGCTCGTTGGGCTCGGCGAAGTACCCGGCGATGAGCGGGGCGCACGCGACCGCGACGATCGTGAGGACGCCGAGGGCCGCTGCCGCGATCGACAGCAGCCGCTGCGTGTACGCGGTCCCGCCGTCCTCATCCTCGGACTGGGCCTTGACCAGCAGCGGGATCAGCACGCTCGACAGCACGCCGCCGAGCAGCAGTTCGTACACCATGTTCGGGAAGGTGTTGCCGCCGCTGTAGGAGTTGCCGACGCTCCCGGCGCCCAGCGCGGCGACGAGCAGGATGCTGCGCACGAAGCCCGTGATCCGGCTGATCAGGCTGGCGACCGCCATCGTCCGGCTGTTCGCCATCAGCCCGCGGTTGTCCCGCTCGGCCTCGCGCGGCGCAACCTCGGGCGCCGCGGTCGGCCCTGCCTGCTCGACCTTCGTCGCGGCGATCGTCTCGGCCGCCCGTGTGGTGCCGGGTCGCAGCCGTCGCGGGCCGACGTAGGTGGTGGGGCTCCACTGGTCCGCCGTGCCCGCTCCGGCGGACCAGTCCGAGCCGAGCATGGACCCGATGGGGTCGGCCCCGACCATCGTCGGCGGCATGAAGATCGGCTGGCCGCCGGCATACAGCGAAGGTGCGCTCCAGCCCTCGTCGTCGGGGGTGCTCACGGTGCGCTCACGCGTCCACTTCCACCGGCGCGCGGCGGGGCGCGGTGCCGTTGCGCCGGCGCCACCACTGCCGTCCGAACCGGAACAGCAGCGCGGCGGCCAGGATCGCCCCCGCCGCGTAGGTGATGATCTTGCCGATGTCCCCGAGCGCGGTGCTGCGGACCGACAGCTGGATCCCGCCGCCCAGCGGTTGCTTGCTCGGCGTGATCAGCGAAACGTTCACCGGGATCCGTCCGGCCCGGTCGACCCTCGCGGGCAGCTTCAGCGGCAGCTTGCTGCGGGGCGCAACCTGCTGAACCCCGAGATCCTTGGTGGAGAAGCCCGGCAGCCCGCCGACCGTGCCGGCTTTCAACCGCACGTAGACCGGCAGCGCCAGCGTGTTGTCGATCGTGACCGGCAGCGGCGAATCCTGCGACCCGAATGTGTAGGTGCCCTGCTCCGGCTTGACCAGGTGGACGCCATTGACGATCGTGCGCACCTGATCCGCGAGGGCCTGTGCGAGCGAGGCGCTGTTCGCCGGCGTGTCGGACCACTCGGCCGACTCGGCGCGTTGGATGCCCAGCGGCAGGCCGGCGACCAGCGATGCGGCGGACGCGACGGCTTGGGAGCTGATTCCGTCCGCCTGCGGCGTATGCGGCGGCGGGGTGAGCAGGCTGTCAACGGTGGGCAGCGTGGTCGCGAGGTACTGCGCTGCCGTGATCGTCTCGTCCGGCAGGCCGTTCTTCAACGGACGTGGGTGCAGCCCGCCCTGGTGGACGGGGTCGACGCGCGCGGTCGCAGCGCCCAGCGACAGTGAGCTGGACCAGGAGGTGTCGGCCGTCGCGAGGATTGCTGCGCTCGCCGCGTCCGGATCCGGATCCACCGCGCGGTCCGGCGTCATCACCACATAGTGGCCGTGACTGCCGTCCTCCTCCGCGCGGACCGCGACCTGGGCGACCAACTCCGGCAGCGCGCTCAGGCCGGCGCCGTCGGTGGAGACCACCGTGTCGACGTAGCTGGTCAGCTGGGACGAGGCCACGGCCAGCTTCGCACTGCCGGCGGGCGTGGAGACCGGGGCGAGGGCGTCGGGCGGGGGTGCTTCGCGATCGCTGCCCGGCACGCTGTGATCGTCGACGATCACGGTGCGGACGCCGCTGCGCACCAGTGCGGTGAGGGTCTGGCGGTCCAGCGAACCCCCGAGCGGCCAGCTGATGTCGGAGTCCGCGGCCCGCCCACCGAGGGCCTCGGTGACTCGCTGCTGCATGGTTGAATCCAGCCCGGTCGCCCAACCCACCCCGTGTGCCGCGAGCGAGCGCACGTCCGGATCGGCGAACGGCGTGAACGCCAGCTGCAGGTTCGGGTCCTCGTCCAGACAGGTGCGCAGCCGGGCCAGCCACGACTTGGCCGCCGCCGTGCCGGTGCCGGCCGTGGTGCTCGTGCCGCTGGTCTGGACCTGGTAGCTGCCCGCCGCCATCACGGCCAGCTCGTCGATCAGATCCGGGTCGACCAGCAGGGTCATGGCCAGCGACGAGTCCTGCGCGAGCGCAAGCTGCACGGTCTGCAGCAACCGGTCCAACCGGCCGCCGGTGATCGAGGTCGCCAGGTCGTCGTCGGTGAAGACCGTCTCGCCGGTGCTGCGGTGCGGCCGGTCGAGCAGCGGCCACACCCAGCTGATCTGCATCGGCTTCGGCTGGCTCGTCCCGAACGACGGGATAAAGGTCTGCGCGCTGCCGAGCACGACCGTGCCGTGGGCCGCAGTGGTGGTCGTCGCCTCCAGGAACAGCGGATAGATGCGGTTCTCGCACAGGCAGAGCCCGGCCGACGACGGTGGTGTCGCCGTCGAGGTGACGAAGCTGACGGTGCGGGTTTCGTGCGGCCCGAGCTGGGTCCGCACCGGATGCGTGGGCGTGATCGTGGCGACGAGCTGGTCGGCAGCCGCCGGCGGGACCGGGTTGGCAAGCGCGGCGTCCAGCGCCTGCTGGTTGCTGATGGGGTCGCCCCGGATGCCGAGAATGGTGAGCTTGCGGACCGTCGACGCGGTGGTGTTCGTGAGCTGCAGCTGGATGGTCAGTGTGGCCGGCGTGTTGGTGCTGTCGGGGGTGGTCGGCGAGAGCGACTCCACCGCGACCTGCACGCGGTCGACGCCGGGTGTGGTCGCAGCCGGCGGGACGGTGGCGAACCTGCTCGAAGCCGCCGTACCGGCCGCGGCCGGGGTCGCTGGCAGCCAGCCGATCGCCGCGGCGAGAACGGCAAGGACGAACAGCGCGGCGGCGACGGGGCCGGCCCGGCGGGCAGGGCTCACGCCGAGTCCCGGAGCAGCCGGCCCGCGGCGTCCACCAGGCCGCGCTCGTCGGGATAGGCGAGCTGCGCGTTGATGTCCGGCAGCGGCACCCACGCAACCGCGGTCACCTCGACGTCCGCGTCGGACAACTCGCCGCCAGTCGCGCGCATCAGGAAGTGGCGCACGGTCTTGTGCACCCGCTTGCCCTCAGCCATGAACCAGAAGTCGACGCTGCCGAGCTCGGCCATGATCTCGCCGTTGATTCCGGTCTCCTCGGCGACCTCGCGGATCGCGGCCTCTTCGGCGGTCTCGCCGCGCTCGATGTGACCCTTGGGCAGCGACCAGAGCAGCCGGCCGCGGCGGTCCGTCCGGCCGATGAGCGCGCCGCGCGGGACGTCGCCCGCGAGGTCGACGACCAGCCCGCCCGCGCTGAACTCGTTCACCTGTCGCAGCCGGGGCCCACGACGGCGGCGCGCGCGCTGCGCCTTGCGCCCTGACCGCCCCTCCGCCCGTCCCTCCGAGCTGCGCGACATGGCCCCGATGGTAACGGCCCGGTCAGTAGGCTGGCCGCCTGTGACGTCACCCCACGAAGATGCTCCGCGACGAGCACTCCGCATTTCTGCGCGGACCCCGCAATGAGCTCGCCCTCGCTGCCGCCCGGGCTCATCGCGGTGCCCGAGCCCGCGGCACGGCTCGGCCAGGCCTTCGCGGCTGCCGGGCACGAGCTGCACCTGGTCGGCGGGACGGTCCGCGATGCGTTGATGGGGCGGCTCGCGGTCGGGGGGGCGGACCTGGACTTCACGACCGACGCCCGGCCGGAACGGGTGCTGGAGCTGATCGCCCCGCTGGCCGAGGCCACCTGGACCACGGGGATCGAGTTCGGCACGGTCGGGGCCCAGGTCCGCGGGCAGATGTGCGAGATCACCACGTTCCGGGCCGACCGGTACGACCGGGTGAGCCGTAACCCGGAGGTCGTGTACGGCGACACCCTCGTCGATGACCTGCAGCGCCGCGACTTCACCATGAACGCGATGGCCTTCTCGGTGACCGGCGACGCGGTGTTCACCGACCCCTACGGCGGGCTGGCCGACCTCGCACGCGGGATGCTGGACACACCTGCCGCCCCCGAGGAGTCGTTCGCCGACGACCCGCTGCGGATGCTGCGCGCGGCCCGGTTCGCGTCCACGCTGGGCGTGACTGTGGCGCCACGGGTGCGTGAGGCGATGACGGCGATGGCCGGCCAGCTGGACCGGATCACCGCCGAGCGGGTTCAGGCGGAGTTGAACAAGCTGCTGCTCGGCGCGCAGCCGCGCGCGGGACTGGAGCTGCTGGTCGACACCGGGCTGGCCGACGTCGTCCTTCCGGAGCTGCCCGCGCTGCGGATGGCCTCGGACGAGCACGGCCAGCACAAGGACGTCTACGCCCACACCCTGCAGGTCCTCGAGCAGGCGATCGACTTGGAGGACTCCGGACCTGACCTGACCCTGCGCTGGGCCGCCCTGCTGCACGACATCGGCAAGCCGGCGACCCGCGCGTTCGGGCCCGGCGGCCGGGTCAGCTTCCACCACCACGAGGTGGTCGGCGCGAAGCTGGCCCGCAAGCGGCTGCGCGAGCTCAAGTGCAGCAAGCAGCTGGTCGCCGACGTGGGCCAGCTGGTGTTCCTGCACCTGCGCTTCTACGGCTACCGGTCCGGGGAGTGGACGGACTCGGCGGTGCGGCGGTACATCGTCGACGCGGGGCCGTTGCTGCCGCGTCTGCACAAGCTCGTCCGCTCCGACTGCACCACCCGCAACCAGCGCAAGGCGGCCGCCCTGTCGGCCGCCTACGACACGTTGGAGCAACGCATCGCGGAGCTGCAGCGGCAGGAGCAGCTGGACGCGATCCGACCCGACCTGGACGGCAACGAGATCATGCAGGTGCTGGGCATTCCCGCCGGACCCCTGGTCGGCAAGGCGTACAAGCACCTGCTCGCACTGCGGATGGAGCACGGGCCGCTGGGCCATGATCGCGCGGTCGAGGAGCTCAACCGGTGGTACGCCGATCAGCCGGAATGATCACGTTTTCGCGGCGTCCGTTCGGTTCGGCCAGCCGGAACCGGTTGTACCGGATGAAAACGTGGTCGTCCGTCGGCAGGCCGCCAGGTACACCGACGCGCCGAGCAGGTAGATCACGCCGATGATCACCGCGGTGCGCGGGGTGTGACCGTTCTCGGGCAGCACGACCGCGGTGAGCACGGCCGCGACGACCAGCGCCAGGTTGAACAGCGCGTCGTACAGCGCGAACACCCGGCCACGGAACTCGTCGGCGATGTCGGACTGCAGCACGGTGTCGACGCAGATCTTGATGCCCTGGGACGTGAAACCCAACAGCAACGCGGCAAGCAGCGCCGGCGCCAGCCGATACGGCAGCGTGCAGGCCACCACCACGACGCCGGACGCGGCCAGCAGCAGGGCGGGCCAGCGCCCGTAGCCCAGGCGCCGCGCGATCGCCGGCGTGATCAACGCGGCGAGGCCGCCGCCGATCGCGATCGCGACGACGAGCTGGGTCAGGCCGGCGAGACCGGAGCGGATCACGCCGTGGCCGTGAAAGTAGTTGCGATACAGCAGCAGCGTGGTGACCGTCCACAGGCCGAAGCAGAGCCGGTGCAGGCCGATCGCGGCGAGCGCGTTGCGGGCCGGCGGACGGGCACGGACGTGGCGGGCGCCGGCAAGCAGACCCGACGCGATCTCGCGCACACTCTCCCGGTTCGCGCGCTCGACGTCGTCCGGCCCGAGCGCGGTGCGTCCGAACGGACGGGCGACGCTGGCCGCGAGCAGGTACGGCACGAGTGCGGCCGCGGCGACCAGGGCGTACGACCGGTCGCCGCCGGGCGTGAGCGTGCGCACGCCGAGAGCCGCGGCGCCGCCGATGGTGGTGATCACCGTGCCGCACGTCGTCGACAGCGCGTTGGCGGTGACGAGTTCACGCTCGCCGACGACGTGCGGCAGCGACGCGGACAGCGCCGAGTTCACGAACCGGCTCATCGAGATCACGACCAGCGCGCTGGCGTAGAACCCGACGCCGGTCAGCCCGACCCCAATTTCGGCCGCGATCAGCACCACGATCCCGGCGCGCAACAGGTTCGTGACCACGAGAATGCGCTGCCGCCACCAGCGATCGAGCAGCACGCCCGCGAACGGCCCGATCAGCGAATACGGCAGCAGGAGCACGGCGAACCCCGCGGCGACGTCGGCAGCGCGCGCCTGGTGGTCCGGGTTGAACAGCACCGCACCGGCGAGGCTGGCCTGGAACACCCCGTCGCCGAACTGGCCGACCAACCGCGTTGTGAGCAGCCGCCGGAAACCAGGATGGCGCCAGGCGGTCAACAGATGACCACTGCCCGGCTGGATTCGGCGGCGTTGCACGAGTTGACGGTAGTGATCGCCGAGCCGTCCGCGGGAAGATGGTCTCGTGTCGACCGAGAACTGGCCCACGCCGCTGCTGTTGCCGCCGGCAAGCGGGCGGCTGCTGGTCAGCACGCCGCTGCTCGGTGACCCGCACTTCGCCCGGTCCGTCGTGTACCTGCTCGAGCACGACGAGGACGGCACCGTCGGCGTGATCGTGAACCGGCCCAGCCACACCCCGGTCGGGCAGGTGCTCCCCGCCTGGCAGGACGCCGTGTGCGGACCGTCCGTGGTCTTCGGCGGCGGCCCCGTCCAGCCGGACGGTGCGCTGTGCCTGGGCCGGCTCGAGCGCGACGATGCCGGCGTCGCGGACACCCGGCCGGTGGTCGACGGCGTGTGCACGGTCGACCTGGACGGCGACCTGGACGCGATCACGGCGGGAACCAGCCGGTTGCGTGTGTTCGCCGGGCACGCCGGCTGGTCGGCGGGCCAGTTGGTCGACGAGATCGAGCAGGGTGCGTGGTGGGTGGTTCCGGGTGGAAGCGACGACCTGTTCAGCGACGATCCGCGCCCGCTCTGGTCCCGGGTGCTGCGCCGCCAGCCGCCGCCGCTGAACCTGATGTCCACCTACCCGCCCGACCCGCACCTGAACTGACGCCGGCCGGTACCGTGCCGCACGTGGAACCCGGCGATGCCGACGAGCTGTGGTCCGGGCCGGACCTGGTGTTCGCCGCGGACAACGCCGACGTGCTGCCTGGGCTGCCGGACGGCGCGTTCACGATGATCTACCTGGACCCGCCGTTCAACACCGGCCGCGCGCAGGCCCGCAAGTCGATGCGCACGGTGCGTTCGGCGGACGGCGGCCGGATCGGTTTCCGCGGGCAGACGTACGAGAACGTGCGCGGCAAGGTGATCGCCTACGACGACGAGTTCGGCGACTACTGGGCCTGGCTCGAGCCGCGGCTCGAGCACGCCTGGCGGCTGCTCGCCGACGACGGGACGCTGTATCTACACCTGGACTACCGCGAGGTGCACTACGCGAAGGTGCTGCTGGACGCCCTGTTCGGCCGCGAATGCTTCCTGAACGAGATCATCTGGGCCTACGACTACGGCGCGCGCAGCACCCGTCGGTGGCCGACCAAGCACGACAACGTGCTGGTGTACGTGAAGGACCCGGCCCTCTACCACTTCGACGCGGCCGCGGTCGATCGCGAGCCGTACATGGCGCCGGGCCTGGTCAGTCCGGAGAAGGCGGCGCGCGGCAAGCTGCCGACCGACGTCTGGTGGCACACGATCGTCTCACCGACCGGCAAGGAGAAGACGGGCTACCCGACGCAGAAACCCGAGCGCGTGCTGCGGCGCATGCTGCTGGCCAGTACCCGTCCGGACGACTGGGTGCTGGACTTCTTCGCCGGCAGCGGGACGCTGGGCGCGGTCGCGCGCGCGGCGGGGCGGCGGTTCGTCCTCGTCGACAGCAACCCGGGGGCGATCGAGGTCATGCGCACCCGCCTCGGTGCCGAGCAGGTCGCCTTCCGTTAGCCCGCAGCCCGTCTCGAGTGGGCACCTATCCGTCCAGTGGGCACGTATAGCCGCCCACTCGTGGCACAACTGCCCACTCGCGAGGGAAAGACGAAGGGCCGGCCCCCGTCCGGGAGCCGGCCCTTCACTTCGATGGGGTGGTTACCGCTCGACCTTGCCGTCGATGAAGTCCTGGACGGCCTGGCGCGCCTCGTCGTCGAAGTACTGCACCGGCGGCGACTTCATGAAGTAGCTCGCCGCGGACAGGATTGCGCCGCCGATGCCGCGGTCCTTGGCGATCTTGGCCGCACGCAGCGCGTCGATGATGATGCCGGCCGAGTTGGGCGAGTCCCAGACCTCGAGCTTGTACTCCAGGTTCAGCGGCACGTTGCCGAAGGTCTTGCCCTCCAGGCGGATGAACGCCCACTTGCGGTCGTCCAGCCACGCGACGTAGTCGGACGGGCCGATGTGGACGTTGCGGGCGCCCATGTCGCGGTCGGGGATCTGCGAGGTGACCGACTGCGTCTTGGAGATCTTCTTGGACTCCAGGCGGTCGCGCTCGAGCATGTTCTTGAAGTCCATGTTGCCGCCGACGTTGAGCTGGTAGGTGCGCTGCACCTCCACGCCGCGGTCCTCGAACAGCTTGGTGAGCACGCGGTGCGTGATCGTGGCGCCGACCTGGCTCTTGATGTCGTCACCGATGATCGGGACGCCGGCGTCCTCGAACTTCTTGGCCCACTCCGGCGTGCTGGCGATGAAGACCGGCAGCGCGTTGACGAACGCGACCTTGGCGTCGATGCAGCACTGCGCGTAGAACTTGTCCGCCTCCTCCGAGCCGACCGGCAGGTAGGAGATGAGGACGTCCACCTTCTGGTCCTTCAGGACCTGGACGACGTCGACCGGCTGCTCGTCGGATTCGGTGATCGTCTCGCGGTAGTACTTGCCGAGACCGTCCAGCGTGTGACCCCGCAGCACCGGGACGTCCAGGTTCGGGACGTCGCAGATCTTGATGGTGTTGTTCTCGCTGGCAAGGATGGCCTGCGACAGGTCGGTGCCGACCTTCTTGGAGTCGACGTCGAACGCGGCGACGAACTCGATGTCGCGCACGTGGTACGGGCCGAACTGGACGTGCATGAGACCGGGCACCTTCTGCGCCGGGTCGGCGTCACGGTAGAAGTGCACGCCTTGCACGAGCGATGCGGCGCAGTTGCCGACACCGACGATGGCGACCCTGATGGCACCGTTTGTGCCGGTCACATTCTCCGAACCCATCAGGGCTCCTTTCGGGTTGTTGCGGACTTGCTGGGAATTGTTATGTCACTGCTCGGCCGGGCGGGCGTCGCTGCGTTCGGTGCCGGTCCGTTCGTGCTCGATCATCTCGGTGAGCCAGCGCACCTCGCGTTCGGAGGACTCCAGGCCGTGCTGGTGCAGCTCGCGGGTGTAGCGGTCCAGCCGCTGACCCGTCCGGGCCAGCGCGCTGCGCATGCCCTCGCGCTGCTCCTCGACCCGCCGGCGGCGCCCCTCCAGAACCTGCAGCCGGATGTCCGACCGGGTCTGGGCGAAGAACGCCAGCCGAGCGCCGAAGCCCTCGTCCTCGAACGCGTCCGGGCCGACGTCCGCGAGCAGGTCCGCGAGGTGCTCCTTGCCCTCGGCGGTCAGGCGGTAGACCCGCTTGCCGCGCCGGGAGCGAGTGCCCGTGGTCGTCGTCGCGTCGATCGGCTCCTCCTCGGAGATCCAGCCCGCCTCGGACAGCCGTCGCAGGGTGGGATAGAGCGATCCGTAGGAGAATGCCCGGAACGTCCCGAGCAGGGTGGACAGCCGCTTCCGGAGTTCGTACCCGTGCATCGGGCTCTCATTGAGCAGCCCGAGGACGGCGATCTCCAGCATGATGCGACGGCCCCCTATCTCGGTGTGATGTATCAGCACGATACATCACCGCGACACATGGAAGCGTCAGGGCGCACGCAAGCTGAGATGGCGCACAGGTTGAGCTGGCTTCCGGCTGGTTGGCGGCTCCGGCCGGGTCTACGATTCTCGATCGGTCAGCGCAGGCCGGCTCTTCCGGGCGCGCTCACTCGCTGGGGAACGTGTGGGACGTGGGGGAATGGTAATGAGTCAGCTTCGTAGTGCGCTGCGCCGGGCCGGGGGTTGCGCCGCCGCCCTGGCCCTGATCGGCTCGAGTGCAATGCTCCTCGCGCCCGCCGTCGACGCAGATCCCGCGGCCATTCGGGTGGTCGCTATCGGCGGCACCGATACCGACAACGACTGCACCCTGACGACGAATCCGGCTCCATGCGCAACGATCCAGCACGCCGTGGACGAGGCGAATGCCGGCGACACCGTGAGCGTCGAAGCCGGGGCGTTCGACGTGACCCCGCCGATCTGGGCCTTCTCGCGGGTGGCGATCAGCAAGTCGATCACGCTGCAGGGCGCGGGTGCTGACAAGACCCTCTTGACAACTACTGACAACGGTATGGGTGGAGGAGCCGCCGTCTACATCGACGGCAGCGGAGACGGTCAACACCCGATAGTCGTGCAGATCCAGGACCTGAGCCTGGTTGACGACGGATCGGGCTACAACTACGGCGTGGTTGTGGAAAGCGGCGGAGCGAACCTCACGCTCGACCGGGTATCGATCTCCGGATACATGAACCAGGGCTTGCAGGTTGAGGCCGGTCCGGGATCCGAGAACGCGTCCAACGTAAACGTAAATAGCTCAACGATCTCCGACAGCGAGCCTGGCGTCGAACTGGACGACGGCACCCTCAGCGTGCAGAGCTCGACGATCGCGAACAACCGCCGGCAAGGGATCTTCGTCAGAGGGGGCGCCGCGACGATCACTGACAGCACGATTGCCGGGACGTCGAACGGCGATCGGGCGTCAGGACCGCTCGGGGGCCTGGTCGCCGGGCAAGGCGGCGGTGAAGGACTCGGCGCGACCGCGACCGTCGAGATCGCCGGCTCGATCGTCGCGTCGCAACAGGACAAGCTGCCCGACTGCGTCGAGCCAGACGTTGCAGCCGGTAGCCCGGCGGCCATGACAAGCGACGGCTACAACCTGGACAGCGACGGATCGTGCGGGTTCGACAAGGCCGGGGATCACTCGACGGTGAATCCGGAACTCGGGGCGTTGCAGGACAACGGCGGCCCGACGAAGACGATGATGCCGCTCGCCGGCAGCCCGGCAATCGACGCGATCCCGAACGAGACCGGTTCCTGCGTCACCGACTTCCCGACCGACCAGCGCGGCACCACGCGTCCGATCGGGTCCGGCTGCGACATCGGGGCGGTCGAGACCCCGGCCGCCGTGCCGCCGCCGCCATCAAGCCCCACCTGCCCGCCGCTGGTCATCGACACGACCACCCTGCCCGACGGCACCGTCGGCGCTCCGTATTCGGTTCAGCTGCAGGCCTCCGGTGGCTGCGACAGCGCCTACACCTGGACGGTCCCGTCCGAGGCACCCGAGGGCGGCTTCCCGTCGGCCGGCGCGCAGAGCACGGCTCCCGGTGGCGAGCAGAACCCCGCCGCGCGGCGGGCCCTGGGCCGCACGCCTCCGCCACCGTCGCCGCAGCCCACGACTTCGACGCCCCGACCACCGGTCAACACCCCGACTGTGCACAGCTCGCCGGTCTCCGCTCCGACCAGCTCGACGGCCGCCCCGACGGAAAGCTCGAGTTCCACCGAGGCCGCCGGCAACTCGGCTCCGCCCGGACTGTCGTTGAGCGCGGACGGCGTGCTCAGCGGGACGCCCACCCAGGCCGGCACGTTCACCTTCACCGTCAGCGTGAATGACCCGGTGCTGGCGACGCTGGTGCTGCACGTCGGCGCCGCCGCGACCGGGACACCGACTGCGACGTCCTCGACTCCGGCGCCGAGCACGTCGCACGGCGTCGGCGGCGTCAGCACGACTGCAGCGCCACCGGCGACGGCGACGCTGTCCGCCAGCACCGGACCGCTGGCGAACACGGGAGCATCGGTCGGTCCCCAGCTACGCCTGGCACTCATGCTGCTGGTCGGCGGCGGTGCGATGGTGCTCGCCGGGGTCCGTCGGCGCCGCCAGCCACGTCGGCACTGACGCACCAGCCTGCCCCCGCAGCGGTCGCGATCCGGCCGGATCGACAGCCATTGCGGCGTCAGACTGCGTGCGCTTCGCCCTGCCGGACGGCCTCCGCTCCCTGCGCGATCGGTGCCGCGATCGCCTGTTCGGGCAGCCCGAAGCCGTCCACCAGCAGCAGCGCGTCCGGACGGATCTCGCCGCACAGCGCGTTGACCTCGGCGATCACCGCCTTCGCGCGCGGCGCAGTCAGCCGGCCGTGCTCGCTGAACCAGGCGCGTTCGGCCTCGATCGTCGACAGCGCGTAAAGGTCGCAGACGCGCGCGAGCAGTGCGCGGGTGTCGGCGTCCGGGCAGCCGTCGATCGCGGTGACGAACGCGTTGAGCAGCACGCTGTCGACGTGGGCCCGCGCGGCTTGAAGCAGGTGATCCTGGGCGTCGTTGAACACGGCGAAGGGGTCCTCGGCATCGGCGGCGCGGCGCAGCCGGCGGGCCAGCGTCTCGAGCAGGTGCGTCTCCCGGAAGTCGAACATGCGCACCTGCCAGTCGCGGTCGCGCAGCGGCTCGTCCTCGCCCGGGGTCGGTGCCGCGTCCAGCAGGCGCTGCAGGATCCGCCGGGCGCCGGCCTTCTCGACCACCTGTCCGACGACCTGCGCGGCGACGAACTGAACGGTGCCCATCCAGTCCAGCTCGCCGAACTGGTCGCGGTACCCGGTGAGCAACTCCTTGGCCAGCAGTTGCAACAGGACGGTGTTGTCGCCCTCGAAGGTCGTGAACACGTCGGTGTCCGCCTTCAGGCCCGGCAACCGGTTCTCGGCCAGGTAACCCGCGCCGCCGCACGCCTCGCGGCAGGTCTGGATGGTCTGCGTGGCGTGCCAGGTCGCGACCGCCTTGATACCGGCCGCGTGCGCCTCCAGTTCGCGCCGGTCGGGGAGTTCGACCGGCGTGCCGTCCGCTGCGCTGCGATCGGTCAGCGCCGGTGTCGTGTCGTGCAGCCCGGCGATCAGCTCGGCCTGTGCGAAGTGCAGCGCGTACGACTTGGCCAGCGCGGGCAGCAGCTTGCGCTGGTGCGCCAGGTAATCCAGCAGCACGATCTCGTCCCCGTCCGGCGCGGCGAACTGCCGTCGGACGGACGCGTACCGCAGCGCTATCGCGAGCGCGACCTTGGTGGCGCTGCCCGCACCGGCGGCCACGCTGATCCTGCCCTGCACCAGCGTGCCGAGCATGGTGAAGAACCGCTTGGTCGCGCTCGGGATGGGCGTCGAGTAGCTGCCGTCTGCCGCGACCTGGCCGTAGCGGTCGAGCAGGTTGTCCCGCGGGATGCGCACGTGGTCGAACCAGAGCCGGCCGTTGTCCACGCCGTTCAAGCCGGCCTTGAGGCCGCAGTCCTCGATGCGCACGCCCGGCAGCGGGCGTCCGTCGCCGTCGCGGATCGGGACGACGAACGCATGCACGCCGTGCTCCTCGCCGCCGGTGCGCAACTGCGCGAAGACGACGGCCATCCGCCCGTCGCGCGCCGCGTTGCCGATGTAGTCCTTGCGCGCCGCCTCGACCGGGGTGTGCACGTCGAACTCGTCCGTCGCCGGGTCGTAGCTGGCGGTGGTGAGCAGCGACGCGACGTCCGAGCCGTGCCCGGTCTCGGTCATCGCGAAGCAGCCGAGCAGGTCCAACGACATGATGTCGGCCAGGTAGGCGCGGTGGTGACGTTCGGTGCCCAGGTGCAAGATGGCGCCGCCGAACAGCCCCCACTGGACGCCCGCCTTCACCAGCAGCGACAGGTCGCCCGTCGCCAGCATCTCGAAGCCGGTGATCGACGCGCCGACATCGTCCTGGCCGCCGTACTCGCGCGGGAAGCCGAGCGACGAGTAGCCCGCCTCGGCCAGCGCGCAGAGCCGCTCCAGCACCCGGGCGCGCTGCGTCTCGGTGTCCTCGCCCACCGCGATCGCAAAGCGCGGGTCGGCCGCCAGATCGCGCGCGCGGCGGCGGATGGGCGCCCACCGTCCGTCCAGGTAATCCGATAGCACGGTGGGTGTGAACACCTAGAGCCCCTTATCGCTATGTCGACATATGTGGGAAGACGCCGATGGCCGGGCGCGCGTCCGCGGGCTGGCCGACGTACTGATATACCCCGGCGGCGCCGCCCCACAGCAGCGCGCCGAGATAGGCCGTGAGCTGCTGGCGGCTCATCGCCTCGCGATGGTCCAGCCACCACATGCTGGTCGCCGTGATGAAGCCGACGATCCCGTCGCCCCACGGCCGGGCGTAGGACGGATCCAGTCCGCCCTCGGCCAGGTGGGCCGACAGCTGCGTGCTGAGCAGGTCGGCGACCACGGTGCTGAACGCGGCCACGCCGCCGTCCGGGGTGTCGATCAGCGGGTGCGCCGCGACGAACCGGTACAGCCCCGGGCTGGACTCCAGCAGCTCCAGGTAGGCGTCGATGCTGGCGTGGATCAGCGCGCGCGGCGGCGGGTTGCGTTCGGCCACCGCGAGGATGCGCGCCAACACCTGCTCGACCAGGCGGGTGCTAACCGCGCGATACAGATCGGTCTTGTCCGCGAAGTAGCGGTACACCACCGGCTTGCTGGTGTTCGCCTGCGCCGCGATCTGATCCATCCCGACGGACGGCCCGTGCGCGGCGATCGCAGCCACGGTCGCGTTGATCAGGTCTTCCCTGCGGGCCGCCCGGTGCGCGTCCCACCGCGAGCTTCGCCCGTCCGGCCGCCCCGGCGGCGCGCCAGGAGCGGTGTCGTGCGTCACCGCGGGCACGCTTTTGTTCACGCTACTCAAAGTAGCGGATACCGTTGGGTAACAAACTCGCCGAACTAGTCCGGAGGGAATCGTGGCTCCTCGTCGCGCCGCCGTCGTCGGCGGTAACCGCATCCCGTTCGCCCGCTCGAACGGCCCCTACTCGCACGCCTCGAACCAGGACATGCTCACCGCGGCGCTGGACGGGCTCTCGGCCCGCTTCGGGCTGCAGGGCGAGCGCCTCGGCGAGGTCGTGGCCGGCGCCGTGCTCAAGCACAGCCGGGACTTCAACCTCACCCGCGAATGCGTGCTCGGCTCCTCGCTGTCCCCGTCGACGCCGGCGTACGACGTCCAGCAGGCCTGCGGCACCGGGCTGGAGGCCACGATCCTGGTCGCCAACAAGATCGCGCTCGGCCAGATCGAGTCCGGCGTCGCGGGCGGTACCGACACCACTTCGGACGCGCCGATCGCCGTCAACGAGGACCTGCGCGCGGTGCTACTGGAGGTCAACCGCGCTCGCTCGCTGGGCGCGCGGCTCAAGGCGCTCGCCGGGCTGCGTCCGGGCCAGATCGTGCCTGCGATCCCGGCGAACCTCGAGCCGCGCACCGGGTTGTCGATGGGCGAGCACCAGGCGATCACCGGCGCTGAATGGGGAATCAGCCGGGAGGCGCAGGACGAACTCGCCGCCGCCAGCCATCAGCACCTGGCCGCCGCGTACGACCGAGGCTTCTTCGACGACCTGATCACCCCGTACCTGGGCCTGACCCGGGATCAGAACCTGCGTCCGGACTCGAGCGTGGAGAAGCTGGCCAAGCTCTCGCCGGCGTTCGGCAAGTCCCTGGGCGACCAGGCGACGATGACGGCCGGCAACTCGACGCCGCTGTCGGACGGCGCCTCGACGGTCCTGCTCGCCAGCGACGAGTGGGCCGCGGCCCACAAGCTGCCGGTGCTCGCGCACTTCGTGGACGCCGAGACCGCAGCCGTCGACTACGTGCACGGCGACCGGCGCGCCGAGGGCCTGCTGATGGCCCCGATCTACGCCGTCCCGCGGCTGCTGGAGCGCAACAAGCTCACCCTGCAGGACTTCGACTTCTACGAGATCCACGAGGCGTTCGCATCAACCGTCCTGACCACGCTGGCCGCGTGGGAGGACGACGAGTTCTGCCGCGAGCGCCTCGGGCTGCCCGGCGCGCTCGGTCCGATCGACCGGTCGAAGCTGAACGTCAACGGCTCGTCCCTGGCCGCCGGCCACCCGTTCGCCGCGACCGGTGGACGGATCGTCGCCAGCCTGGCCAAGCAGTTGCACGAACGCGGCTCGGGCCGCGGGCTCATCTCCATCTGTGCTGCCGGCGGCCAGGGCGTCGTCGCGATCCTGGAGGCATAAGCGATGTCGGACCGCTACCTCTCGTTGGTCAACTCACCGGTCGGCTCGGCCGTCGCGTCCCGCGTCGGCCTGCCGCGCCCGGCGGTGCTACGCCGGTACGAGCCCGGTGCGCCGCTGCTGCCCGGTCCGGTGCTGCTCGGCGCGACGCCCGACGGGACCGCCAGCGCCACCGCCGCGCTGAAGAAGATCGTCACGGCCACCGGCGCCGAGGTGGTGGACGGGCCGAGCGAGACCGCCAAGTACGGCGCGCTGATCTTCGACGCCCGCGGCGTCGCGAGTCCGGCGGACCTGGCCGGCTTCCAGTCGTTCTTCGCCGGCACGCTGCGCCAGCTCATGCCGTGCGGCCGCGTGCTCGTGCTCGGCCGGACGGCCGACGGCGAGGACATCACCGTGGACGCGTCCCGCCAGGCGCTCGACGGCATCGTCCGCTCGCTGGCCAAGGAGCTCAAGGCCGGCTCGACCGCCAACCTGCTGCTGGTGCAGGACGAAGCCTCGCTGCCGTCCGCGCTGCGCTTCTTCCTGTCCGGCAAGTCCGCCTACGTGGACGGCCAGCCGATCCGTCTCGATGCCGGCACGGCGCCCGCGCCGAAGGACTGGGACCAGCCACTGGCCGGCAAGACCGCGCTCGTCACCGGTGCAGCCCGAGGAATCGGCGCCGCGATCGCCGGTGTGCTCGCCCGCGACGGCGCGCACGTCATCGCTGCGGACCTCGCCGCCGCCGGGGACGCGCTCGCCAAGGTCGCCAACCGCATCGGCGGCACGACGCTGCACTTGGACGTGGCCGCGCCGGACGCTCCGGAGAAGCTGCTCGCGCACCTGTCCACGCACACCGAGGGACTGGACATCCTGATCCACAACGCCGGCATCACCCGCGACAAGCTGCTGGCGAACATGAAGCCCGAGCAGTGGTCGTCCGTCCTCGCCGTGAACCTGGAGTCCCAGCTGCGCATCAACGCCGCGCTGCTGGCCAGCGACCAGCTGCGCGAGCAGGCCCGCGTCGTGTGCCTGTCCTCGACCACCGGGTTCTCCGGCAACCGCGGCCAGACCAACTACGGCGCGACCAAGGCCGGCGTGATCGGCCTGGTGCGCGCGTCGGCTCCCGCCTTCGCGGCACACGGCGCCTCGACGATCAACGCGATCGCGCCCGGCTTCATCGACACCGAGATGACGGCGAAGATGCCGCTGGCCACTCGCGAGGTCGCGCGGCGGCTGTCCAGCCTGCAGCAGGCCGGCC
>DASTXN010000153.1:0-29022 GCA_035765515.1 Jatrophihabitantaceae bacterium
GGCGCGCTCTCCAGCAGCGCCGGAGCGAGCAGCCGGCACACCGTTCACCGCACTGTGACCCGCCAGGCGCGCGCGAGCGTGGCGCGCACGGCAACGATGACTGCGCACGCGACCGTGCGCGGCCGCACCGTCGCGTTCACCACGACCGCCAAGGCGATCGGCCGCGCTACCGCGAAGGCCACCGGCCGCGCGAGCGCGACCGCCGCGAGCACGACTGTGGCCCGCGCCCGGGCGCAGCACCGCGCCGTCGCCCTCGCCAAGGCCCGCGCGCGCAGGGCCGCGGTGGAGCGCGCCGCCCGGCGCGCAACGGCCAGTGCCCGGCAAAAGGCCCGCGCCCGCGCCAGCACGCAGGCCGAACTGGCCGCGGAGACCCTGGCCGGACGTGCCGGCGGCGGGAGGACGTCCACCCCGCCGACGACCGGTGGCAGTTCGGGCACTACGTCGACCACCGAGGCCCCGGTCAGCGCTGACCCGACGACCGGCACCAGCGGCGGGACAGGAGCCGGCACCTCGACGGGCGTCACCGCGCCTGGCGGCGGCGCAGGAACCAGCGGCACGTCGTGCGGCGGCGAGGTTCCGGTCAAGGCCGATGGCACCCGGTGGACCTGCACCTTCGACGACGAGTTCGACGGCACCAGCCTGGACTCGACGAAGTGGACCGCATGGAATGGCTACAACTACAACAGCGGTCCCAACACCTGCTACTACGACGACCCCAGCCACGTCCGAGTCAGCGACGGCTACCTCGACCTCTCGGCCACCAAGCTGGCCACCCCGCAGCCATGCTGGACGGCGCTGGGCTGGCAGAACGCGCAATACGGCGGCGCCGTCCTGCATACGCAGCACAAGTTCAGCCAGGACGGCGGGCTGTTCGAGGCGCGCATCAAGTTCGCAGGCGGGACCGGGCTGCACGACGCGTTCTGGTTGATGCCCGAGTACGGCACGCAGCTGTACCCAGGCCACGCTGAGATCGATGCTGCCGAGGCCTACGGCGCGCTGCCGAACACGGTGTTCGGGAACACGCACCTGAACGGCGCCAACAACTCGAGCGACGTCGGAGCGGTGAACGCGTGCACCGTGGCGAGCTGGGCGTCCGGGTTCCACACCTACGCCATCGAGTGGACAGCCGGGAAGCAGATCACGTTCCTGTTCGACGGGATCAAGTGCGCCACCTTCGCCAACTGGACGGCGCTGCCCGGCTATGCGAACTCGGCTCCGTTCGACCAGCCCTTCTTCATGATCCTGCAGTCGATGGTCGACGACGGGAGCTACTCGCCGGCACCGAACGCCTCGACCGTCTTCCCCGCGGTCACGCAGGTCGACTACGTCCGCGTCTGGAAGTAGGAGCGCGAGAAGCCCCACATACGGTCGATAGCGCCGATAGCACCCGGGTAGTCTGCGGCTACTCCCACTTCGCTCTGGGTGGGTCGGCGCTCTGGGCGGGCCGACTCGCCACCATCAGGAGGCCAGACGGTGCAGAAGGTGCTCATCGCCAACCGCGGCGAGATCGCAGTCCGGGTAATCCGTGCGTGCAAGGACGCCGGCTACGCGTCCGTCGCGATCTATGCCGAGCCCGACCGCGACGCGCTGCACGTCCAGATGGCCGACGAGGCGTTCGCGCTCGGTGGCAACACCCCGGGTGAGTCGTACCTGGCCATCGAGAAGGTGGTCGACGCGGCGAAGCGCTCCGGCGCGGACGCCGTTCATCCCGGCTACGGGTTCCTGTCCGAGAACGCAGACTTCGCGCAGGCGGTCCTGGACGCCGGGCTGACCTGGATCGGCCCGTCGCCGCAGTCGATCCGCGACCTGGGCGACAAGGCGGTCGCCCGGCACATCGCCGAGCGGGCCGGCGCACCGCTCGTCGCCGGCACCAAGGACCCGGTGTCCGGCGCGGACGAGGTCATCGCGTTCGCGCAGGAGCACGGGCTGCCGATCGCGATCAAAGCCGTCTACGGCGGTGGCGGGCGCGGAATGAAGATCGCCCGCGAGATGTCCGAGGTCGCCGAGCTGTACGAGTCCGCGGTGCGCGAGGCGATCTCCGCGTTCGGCCGTGGCGAGTGCTTCGTCGAGCGCTACCTGGACCGGTCGCGGCACGTCGAGGCCCAGGTGCTGGCCGACACCCACGGCAACGTGATCGTCGTCGGCACGCGGGACTGCTCGCTGCAGCGCCGCAACCAGAAGCTGGTCGAGGAGGCCCCCGCGCCGTACCTGACCGACGACCAGCGCGCGCGCATCCACGAGAGCGCGAAGGCGATCTGCCGCGAGGCGAAGTACTACGGCGCCGGGACCGTCGAGTACCTGGTCGGCGCGGACGGCGTGATCAGCTTCCTCGAGGTGAACACCCGCCTGCAGGTCGAGCACCCGGTCACCGAGGAGACCAGCGGCATCGACCTTGTGCGCGAGCAGTTCCGCATCGCCGAGGGCGAGGTGCTGCGTTTCACCGAAGACCCGACGCCGCGCGGGCACGCGTTCGAGTTCCGCATCAACGGCGAGGACCCGGGACGGAACTTCCTGCCCGCTCCGGGCACCGTCACGACCTACCGCGAACCGGCCGGGCCGGGCGTACGCGTCGACTCCGGCATCGGAGCCAACTCCGTGATCGGCGGCGCGTTCGACTCGCTACTGGCGAAGCTGATCGTCACCGGCGAGAACCGGATCGAGGCGCTCGAGCGGGCCCGCCGCGCGCTCGACGAGTTCGTCGTCGAGGGCATGGCCACCGCGCTGCCGTTCCACCGGGCGGTCGTGCGCGACCCTGCGTTCGCGACGGACGACGACACGCCGTTCACGATCTTCACGCGCTGGATCGAGACCGAGTTCGACAACCAGATCCCGCCGTTCACCGGTGCGGCCGATGGCGACGGTGAGGCAGAGCCCCGGGAGACGATCGTCGTCGAGGTCGGCGGCAAGCGGCTGGAGGTCTCGCTGCCGGCGAGCTTCGGCGGCACGGTCTCGGCGGGCAGCGCGAAGAAGGCGGCGCCGAAGCGTTCGGCGGGAAAGAAGTCGGGCGCCGCCGCGTCCGGCGACTCGCTGACCGCGCCCATGCAGGGCACCATCGTGAAGGTCGCCGTGGCCGACGGGGACGTCGTCGAGGCCGGTCAGATGATCGTCGTGCTCGAGGCGATGAAGATGGAGCAGCCGCTGAACGCGCACAAGGCCGGCACCATCAGCGGCCTGTCCGCTGAGGTCGGCGCCGTGGTCACGTCCGGCACCGTCCTGTGCGAGATCAAGGACTGATTGAACCCGCGCCAGCGCGGTCCTCGCGACCACCCCAAACAACGGGGTGGATCACTGCGGCCGCACCGCAAGCTCGCTGCGCTCGCGCGGGCGCGGGCTCTTCGCGCAAGCGCTCATCGCGCCTTTCTTGCGAGGATTCTGTCGATCGCGGCGATTCGCGCGCGGGCGATGTCGGCCATCTCCGCCGTGCGCCTGCGGACGTCCTCCACGCTCGCGCCGGGCGAGAACACCATCGCCCAGCCGTCGCCCTCGATCTGCGGGATGCGTTCGACGAGGTTCGCCTTCTCGACGTAGTGCGTTCCGGTGAACGCGTGGTCGGCATCTACGAGGGCGACCAGCACGTGACCGTCCGGCAGTTCCGGTAGTTCGGCGAGGATGATCTCGGCGTTGTCGGCGAAGACGGCCGCGACGTCGATGGTCCGTACGGCCCGGGCCTTGGCCTCCGGGGACAGATCTGGCATGCCACCAGTCTCCCCCATCGCGTCGGGTCAGCGGCTGGAGGCCACCCTGCCGTGTGCGGGAAGCGTGACGAAGTTCAGGCCGCGCGCCCGCAGCCGCGGGATGACCGTCTTCAGCGCCGCGTAGGTCTCCGACCGGTC
Organism: Jatrophihabitantaceae bacterium; assembly: GCA_035765515.1. Taxonomy (GTDB): domain Bacteria; phylum Actinomycetota; class Actinomycetes; order Mycobacteriales; family Jatrophihabitantaceae; genus DASRSS01. Next base: position 3,834 of record DASTXN010000153.1, read on the forward strand.
ACCGCCGCCGTCGTGGCACAAGATGATGTCGCCCGGCCCCGCGGCGAGCATCGCGTTCTCGATCCAGGACGTGCCCGGGCGTGCCCAGTCGCGCGGGTCGACGTCCCAGTCGAGCGGGACCAGTCCGTGCGGGCCGAGCTCGCGGTAGATGTGCGGTCCCCAGTTGCCGCCCGGCGAGCGGAACAGATGGGGCGCCACTCCGGTCGCGGTGACGACGGCGTCCTGCGTGCGGTCGATCTCGCGGCGGATCCGATGCAGCGGCATGCCCGGCAGCGAGAGCGGGTGCGTGAACGTGTGGTTGGCCAGGTGATGACCCTGCGTGACGACCGCCTTGGCCAGCTTCGGCGCGGCCTTGACCTCGCAACCGATCATGCAGAACGTCGCCTGGACGTGATGCTTCTCGAGCAGCCGCAGGATCTTGGGCGTCCACTCCGGGTCGGGCCCGTCGTCGATCGTCAGCATGATCGAGTCGGACGGGAACCGCTTGGCGTGCGGAGTCATGTGCACGTAGTCGTGCAGGTCGAACACCGGGCTGTGGTACTCGACCGGCTTGGCGCGATGCCTGACCACGGTCGCGGGGCTGGCCGGCGCGGTCGAGTGCGGCGCGGTTGAGTGCGGCGCGGTCGAGTGCGGCGCGGCCGCGGTGGTCCGCGCGCTCGCCGGGGTGCTGCCGACGACCGTGCGGCGGGCGGTCGCCGGGGGCCAGCTGCCGGCCCGTTGGCCGCCCGGGCCGTTGGACGGCTCGGATGCTCCGGCGGAGTCGACCTGCGCCAGATCGGAACAGACCGCCGAGACCAGTCCGGTCACGGCCACCGTCAATGCACCGCCGAGCAGGCCGCGACGAGACAACAGTGGGCGGCGTTGTTCGCCGCTAGGCGTCGACATGATTTCCCCAAGCTCGGTGTCGGTAGCGGCTCTTCCGGCGAGTACCGCTACGAACCAGACGTGCGCGGGGAACGATATGTTGCATCGGGCGAACAGCGTGGGAGGACAGGCCGAGGCGGGCCGCTAAATCGCGTGCTCAGTCCAGGTCGTCGTGCAGCATGAGCTGTCGCGCGGCCTCAGCGATGGAGCCGGACAGCGACGGGTAGACGCCGATGGTGGCGGCGACCTCGGCCACGGTGAGGCTGCGCTGGACGGCCAGCGCCAGCGGGAAGATCAACTCCGACGCGTTCGGTGCGACCACCACCGCGCCGACAACGACACCGGTAGCGGGGCGGCAGTACAGCTTCACGAAGCCGTCTTGATGCCCCTGCATCTTGGCGCGCGCGTTGGTCGCCAGCGGCAGCATCACCGTGCGCGCGGGGACACGACCGGACGTGATCGCCTCGTACCCCACGCCGACGGTCGCGATCTCCGGGTGCGTGAAGACGTTGGCGGCAACGGTCTTCAGCCGCAGCGGGGTCACCGCCTCGCCGAGGGCGTGCCACATCGCGATCCGTCCCTGCATGCCGGCGACGGAGGCCAGCAGCAGCACGCCCGTGCAGTCGCCGGCCGCGTAGATCGACGGCACGCTCGTGCGCGAGACCCGGTCGACCGCGATGTAGCCGCGTTCGTCCAACGCGACGCCGACATGCTCCAGCCCGAGGTCGGTGGTATTCGGCACGGAGCCCACGCACACCAGCGCGTGCGATCCGTTCACGCTGCGCCCGTCCTGCAGCTCGACGAGGACGCCGTCCGCTGATCGACGCACGGCTGACGCGCGCGCCCGCTTCACGAGCGTCCCGCCCCGCGAGGTGAAGACCTGCTCGATCACCGCGGCGGCGTCGGGGTCCTCGCCGGGCAGCACTCGGTCGCGGCTGGACACGAGGGTGACCGGAACGCCGAGCTCGCAATAGCCGCTGGCAAACTCGGCACCGGTGACCCCGGAGCCGATCACGACGAGGTGCTCGGGCAGCGCACTCAGGTCGTACACGTGCCGCCAGGACAGGACGCGTTCGCCGTCCGGCACGGCGGTGTCCATCACCCGTGGCGTGCCACCGGTCGCCAGCAGGACGACGTCGGCCTCGACGGTGTCGATCACCGCACCGGCACCGTCCAGGACCTCGACACGGTGGACGCGCCCGGGCTGGCGCTCGGCGAAACGACCACGGCCGGCCAGCACCGTGACCTTCTCGTGGACCAGCCGCTCGGCGATGTCGTCCGACTGCTGCCGGGCCAGTTCCTTGATCCGCCGGTTCACCGAAGCCAGGTCCAGGTGGACGTCGTGCGTGCCCACACCGATGCCCACGCGGGAGGCGTCCCGGAACGCGGTCACCCGGTCACTGGTGGCGATGAGCGTCTTGCTGGGCACGCAGTCGGTGAGCACACAGGCCCCGCCCACGCCCTCGCTGTCGATCACGGTGACCTGGGCGCCCAGTTGCGCGGCCACCAGCGCCGATTCGTACCCGGCCGGTCCGCCGCCGACGATCACGATGCGTGTCACCGTCCGATGCTCGCACACGTCCCGGCGACGTCTGTCTGCGCCGCCCACGCGTCCACTACGCTTCGAGGCAATGTCGACCTCTTCAGGGCTGTACGCGGCGTACGGCTCGAACATGGATCCCGAGCAGATGCTCGAGCGCTGCCCGCACTCGCCGGCCGCGGGCACCGGATGGCTCAACGGCTGGCGGCTCACGTTCGGCGGCGAGGACCTCGGCTGGGACGGTGCCCTGCCCATGGTCGTGCCCGATCCCGACTCGCAGGTGTTCGTCGCGCTGTATGACGTCTCCCCGCACGACCTCGCGGTGCTCGACTACTGGGAGGGCGCGGACACCGGGCTGTACACCAAGATCAAGCTGCGCGTCTCCACGCTGGACGGGGACGTGCTCGCCTGGGTGTACGGCCTGAACGGCTATGAGGGCGGCCTGCCGTCGGCGCGCCGGATCGGGCTGATCGCCGAAGCGGCGGAGGCGGCCGGCGCCCCGGACGACTACGTGGCCGAGCTGCGCTCGCGCCCGTGCCGCTCACTCGGCGAGTAGCGCGGTCCGGGCCAGCTCGACGGTGTAGCGGACGCCGACGTCCAGAGCGTCCTCGTCGATGTCGAACGTGCCCTGGTGCAGGTCGAACGCCGACATGCCAGGACGCCGCACGCCGAGCCGCGCCAGCGCGCCGGGAACGTGCTCGAGGTACCACGCGAAGTCCTCGCCACCCATGCTCTGCACGGTCTGGGCGAGCGCGGACGGGCCGAGTCCCTGCAGCACCGCGCGGCGCTGCACGGCCACCGAATCGGCATCGTTCAGTACCGGAGGCACGCCGCGCACGTAGGAGATCTCGGCCTTGGCCCCGGTCGGCGCGACGATCTGCTCGACCAGCTCGCGCAGAAGCGGTTCGGCGGCATCCCAGGCGTCCCGGTCGAAGACGCGCAGCGTGCCCCTGACGCAGCCGGACGACGGGATCGCGTTGATCGCGATCCCCGCCTCGACCGCACCCCACACCAGCGAGAGCGCCGAACGCGGGTCGACGCGGCGTGACAGCAGACCCGGAAGTTCGGTGATCACCAGCCCGAGCGCGTACACCAGGTCGACCGTCATGTGCGGACGGGCCGTGTGCCCGCCAGGTCCGTTCAGTTCGATCTCGATGTGGTCGCAGGCGGCGGTGATCGGGCCGATCCGAAGCCCGACCTGGCCGGTCTCCAGCCGCGGGTCGCAGTGCAGCGCGAAGATCCGCTCCACCCCGTCCAGCACGCCGGCGGCGACCACGGACAGCGCGCCGCCGGGCAGCGTTTCCTCGCCGGGCTGAAAGATCAGGCGGATCTGTCCGGGCAGCGGCTGGGTAGCCAGCTCGGCCGCCGCACCCAGCAGGATCGCGGTGTGGGCGTCGTGGCCGCAGCCGTGGCAGGCGCCGCGAACCGTCGAGCGGTAGGGCACCTGCTTGAGGTCCTGGATGGGTAGCGCGTCGATGTCCGCCCGCAGCCCGACGATCCGGCCGCCCGTCCCGATGTCGCAGACCGCACCCGTCCCACCGGGCAGCACGGTCGGGTTCAGCCCGGCGGTGCGGAGCCGGTCCACGATCAGGTTAGTGGTGCGGTGTTCGGCGAAGGCCAGTTCGGGGTGGGCGTGCAGGTCGCGGCGCAGTTCGATCAAGCTCACAGTTGCAGGCCTTCCCGCATTTCGGTGAGGAGCAGGTCAACCACGGGGACGAGGTCGCCACCGTGCGCTGCGGCGGCAGCGCGCTGGCGCTGGTAGCTGGCGCCGCGCTCGATCAGCCGCGGGACCGCCTCGAGCTCGGCCGCGCAGTCCAGGCGGCGTGCTACCGGCAGCAGGTCCTCGACCAGGTCGTTGATCGCCGACGTCACCGGCTGCACGGTGCCGCTGTTGTCGACGACGATCTCGGCATCCAGCCCGTACCGAGCCGCCCGCCACTTGTTCTCGCGTACCAGCCACGGACGCGGGTCCGGCAGCGTGTAGCCGTCGTCCAACTGGCGGTCGAAGCGCTCGACCAGGCACTGCGCGAGCGCGGCGATGCAGCCGATCTCGTCCAGCGTCGGCAGCCCGTCGCAGATGCGCAGCTCCACGGTGCCGAAGTTCGGGTGCGGACGGATGTCCCACCACACCTCGCGCACCGATTCGATCGCCTTCGACGTGATCAGCGCCTGCATGTACCGCTCGAACTCGTCCCAGCCGGACAGCTGGTACGGCAGGCCGGCGGTCGGCAGCGCCTCGAACACCTTGGAGCGGTAGGACGCCAGGCCGGTGTCCGAGCCGACCCAGTACGGCGAGGACGCGGACAGCGCGAGGAAGTGCGGCAGGTAGGTGAGCAGACCGTTGACGATCGGCATGGCCTTGTCCGGTGAGCGGACGCCGCAGTGCACGTGCACGCCGAAGATCTGCAGCTGCCGGGCCGTCCACTGGTTGCGCTCGAGCAGGGTGAGGTACCGGTCGATCTCGGTGACGCGCTGCGTGGCCCAGTCGGTGAACGGATGCGTCCCGCTGCAGATCAGCCCCGCACCCTGGTCGGCTGCGGCCGCGCGCACCTCGGCGACGGTTCCGGCGAGGTCCGCTTTGGCCTCCGCGACGGTCTGGCACACGCCGGTGATCACCTCGACGCACGACTGCAGCAGCTCGTGCTTGGCCTTGGGATGTTCGTCCTGATCCGCCGGTTTGATCGCGGCGAGGACCGCGTCGGAGACCCCGGTCAGCTCGCGGGTGTCCAGGTCGACGAGTTCCAGCTCCCACTCGACGCCCAGGCTGGTGCGCTCGGACGGCGAGAACTCGATCCGCATCCTTCGCACCCTACTGGGCCCGCTTTCCCCACGCTCCAACCAAAATCAGGCCCGAAATCTGGTCGCGGCGTGGGGAAAGGCGGCAAAAACTACGCGGTGCGGACCTCGCTGTTCGTCCACAGCACGGCGCCGAGCAGCAGCAGCGTGATGATGTGCACGCCCGTGCACCACAGGCAGATCGCGTCCACCCTGAACAGCTCGACCCACACCAGGTACAGCGCGCTGCCGACGCCGGCGATCACGCCGACGACGCGCAGCAGGTCGAGCATCGGGAAGCGCCACAGCCACGGCACGCACAGCACGGTCATGCCGACGAAGAAGATCAGGCCGAACACGGCGACGGGCACGCCGGCGATCTTCGACCACTCGCTGGTGGTCACCTTCAGGCAGTTGACCTTGCCGGTGTCCGGGCAACTCAGCGACTTGTTGCCGGTGAAGTGCTCGTACGTCAGGTAGATCGAGATGCCGAGGCCGATGAGGCACAGGACCAGCGACACGTACGCCGAACGCGGCGCGTCCCGGTCACTTGTTCGCATTGGTCAGCTTCGACGTCGCGGCAGTGACTCCCTTGGCCGTACACACGCTCGTGGGCTGGCCGTTGGTGACGTCGCAGATCGCGGCAGTGAGCACGTTCGCGGAACCGTCGATGGCCTTGCCGATGTCCGAGGTGGGGTCCGACATCGCGTCCGCGATCTGCGCGTGGGTCTTGCCCGCCAGGATCGCCGGGTCGAACTGGACGCCGAACTGGTACTTCCCGCCGATGTCGATGAACGGGAAGCTCTGCTTGCCTATGTTGACGAACAGCTTGTTGTCGGACGCGCTGATCTTGTCCAGCGGCTTGTGATTGTTGTCCTCGATCTCGGCAGCCGTGAGGGCGATCGTCTTGCTGCTGTACTTCGCACCGTGGAAGCTCAGCGTCGGCGTGTTCGGATCCGTGTCGTTCGGATCAGAGGCGGTCTGACTGAGGTTGGTCAGCGTGCCGAACCGGGACAGCGCCTGCGCCAGCGCCCACCGCTCGGCCGCGCAGTAGGGGCACCACTCGGCCCCGACGTAGAGCACCTTCGGCTTGCCGTTCTCGGTCAGCGCGCCGCCGGTGAGCAGTTGCGCCGGCCCCCCAGCGTTGTCGGCCCCGACCTGGTCCAGGACGGAGGCAGGCACGCCGGTGACCGCACTCGTCACTGCCTGGTCTGCCTGGTTGGTCGCGTTCGGCGCCTTCTTCCCCCGCGATGCCGAAACCGCGATGAGGATGCCGACCACCACGATCACCACGATGACCGGGATGCCCACCTGCATCAGCCGCTTGTTGCGGACCGCCTTCGCGCCGCTGGCCGCAGCCATCGCCCGCTTCGCGGCCTGCTGCTTCTGGATCTGCGACTTGGACGGCTTCTTACCCGGCCCGCTACCGGTGGTGTTGCGGCTGCTCATCTCGCTCCTGAGTGCTCGGGGAACCCGGGTGTTCGCAATTGCTCCCCGCTATTGGACCAGATCCCTCATAAGAGCTGGTTCTGATCCTGCATCTGAGCGATCATCCGGGCCACGTCCGGGGCGGCGGCAGCGTCCGCGAAACGGGCGGACCAGGCCTGCCGCTCGGCCACGGCCGTGGACATGATCGGAGTCTGGCCGGCCGCGGCCACGGTGTCCGCCGCCTCGCGCATCTCCTCGGCACGGCGCGTACCGTGCACCAGCGATCGGGAGATCAGGTAGCGCGCCAGCTCCGGCCAATCGTCGGCGGGCAGCAGGTTCGACAGCGACGCGAGCACCTCGTCCTCGACACCCCAGGCGCACGCGGCCAGCATCGACTCGGTCACGAGCGCCTCGACGCCCTTCACCACGATCGAGCGGCACAACTTCGTGGCAGCTGCCAGGCCGACCTGATCGGCATACCGCCGAGCACCGGAAAAGCCCAGCAGCCGCAGCATGGTCTCGGCCGACGCGGCGTGCGGCCCGCCGAGCAGGATCGGGACGGTCAGCCGTCTCGGTTCGATCGGGGCCATTACCGCGCCTTCTACGTACCGGGCACCCGCACCGGAAACGATCGTCGCGGCCGCCTGCTTGCGTTCCGGCGAGGCAGAATTCAGGTCCAGGTACCAGGCACCCGGACGGAGCCCTGCCGCCACGGATTCGGCCGCGGCGACCGTGTTAGCGGCTGTGACTGCACTGATCACCAGCTCTGCCCCGCCGACCGCACCAGCAGGCTCGGCCGCCGCGTCGATGCCGAGCTCGGCGGCGTTGCGTGCGGCACGGCTGGACGGATCGCCGAGGGCGACGTCCCACGCGCGCAGACTGCCGGTAAACGGCAGGTCCTCGGCCAGCACCCGTCCCACCTCGCCGAGACCCACCAGCGCGACCGCGCCCGGTGCGGCCGCGGCAGCGTCCCGCGGCGTCACGAGCGGTCGCCGGCAGCGTGCGGCACGACATAGTCACCGACCGGAGCCCGGAAGGAAACCGCGAACCGGTTCCAGCCGTTGATCGCGACGACCGCCAGCGTCAGTGAGCACAACTCGGCATCGTCGAACACCCCTGACACGGACTCGAACAACTCGTCAGGCACGTCCCGCTGCGCGAGCAGGGTGAGTTCGTCGCACCACGCCAACGCCGCCCGTTCGCGCTCGGTGAAGACCGTGCCGGATTCGCGCCAGGCGGCCAGCAGGTGGAGCCGGTCGTCGGACTCGCCGTGGGCGCGCGCCTGTTTCGCGTGCATCTCCAGGCAGTGCGCGCAGCCGTTGAGCTGCGAGGCCCGCACCTCCACCAACTGCACCAGTGACGGCTCGAGCGGGCCTGCGGCGACCGCGGCGTTGAGTCCGCGCATCGCAGTATTCACCCTGTCGTCGGCGTGGTAATCGATCCGCATCCTGCCTACCTCGGGCCGCAGGTCTCAGCCGGTGGCGGCCGAGATCAGCGAGGCGTCGACCAGGGAGTCGTAGGACGGCGGGTTGGGGACCAGCCCGGCCGTCTTGTGGAAGTCCACCGCCACCTGATAACTCTGCTGGCTTACCGCCGGTGTCGTCGGAATCTCCTTCTGCAGCACCGGCACCATGGCCTTGACCGTCGCGGCGTCCAGGTTCGTCTCGTACTGGGACAACAACTTCCCGACCGCAGTCGGGTCGCCGTGGATGGTCTGCTCGGCACGAGCGATGCCCTTGATGAACGCGGTCACGGCCTTCTTCTTGTTGGCCAGTGCGGAGTCCGAGGCCATCACGACGCCGTGCGTCTCGTTGGCCATGGCAGGGATGTCGCCGCGCGCGGGCGAGATGTAGATCGAGCCGATGTTCTGCGCCTCGGCCTCCTGCCCGATCGGCTGGAAGAACGACAACGCGTCGACCCGTCCGGTCTTCAGTGCGCCGAGCACGGCGGTCGCCTGTGCACCGAGGTTGACCAGCGTCGCGTCCTTGGCCGGATCCATGCCGGCCTGCTTGAACAGGTAGGCGACGAGGGCGGACGTGCCGCTACCAGGTCCAGTGATGCCGATCGTCTTGCCCTTGAGCGCCTTGATCTTGTCGGTGAGGCTCGCGCCGGGGCCGGGCGTCGGGACGTTCTTCCCGACGATGATGTCGACGTAGTACGCGTTGACGAGGTTCGAGATCACCTTCGCCTTCTGGTTAGCGTTGGCGATGTTGAACGCGTCGGTCATCACTCCGCCGCCGACGTCGATGCTGCCGCTGACCAACGCGGCCGCGAGCTTGGCGCCCGTCCCGAGCAGGGTGGGCGAGTTGACGCTCAACCCCTCGTCGGTGAAGTAGCCCTCCTGCCGCGCGACGAAGATCGGGAAGAACGCCACCGAGTTGCTGATCTGCCCGATCTTCAGGCTCATCGTGGTCTTGCCGCCGGACGACGAGCCGCCGTTGCCGGAGCTGCTGCAACCGGCCAATACGGTCGCGGCTGCGGCGACGATGCAGCTGGCCAGGAACCATCTGGACCGAACCTTGACGTGCGCTTTCATATCACTTGCTCCTAACTACGCTGACGGATCGTGGGGTGGAGCTGATGGCGCAGCTGCTAGTCCGCTGTAGGCCGCCACTTGTTCGCGTACCGGTCGAGCAGGTTCACCAGGCCGTTCAGGACGGCAGCGATGAAGGTGAGGACGATGAGCGCCGCGAAGACACCTGCGGTGTCGAAGGTCGCCGCGCCGTTGTTGATCAGATAGCCGAGCCCCCGGTTGGACGCGACCAGCTCGCCGATCACCGCACCGATGAGCGCGTACGGGATCGCCACGCGCAAGCCGGTGAACACGCCGGACATCGACGCCGGCAGGATGATCTTCAAGATCATGTCGCGACGTCTGGCGCGCATCAGCCGCGCTGCGTCGATCAGGCCGGGATCCACCTCCCGCACGCCGGCGGCGGTGTTGAGAAAGACCAGGAAGAAGACGGTAACCGCGGCCAGCACGATCTTCATCTCGATGCCGATACCCAGCCAGACGATGAACAGCGGCGCGAGCGCGACCTTCGGGATCGAGTAGAGGCTCATGATGAACGGATCGAGGACGCGATAGACGAGGCGCTGCGCGGCAATGACGAATCCGAACACGACGCCCGCTGCCGCTCCGATGACGTATCCGAGCAGGATCTCCTTGATCGTGATCCAGCTGTTCGTCCAGAGCACACCGCTGTCGGCCCACTGCGTCAGCCGATGCCAGATAGCGGTCGGCTTGCTGATGAAGAGCGGGTCGATCAGCGGTCCGGACACCAGCTGCCAGCAGACCACGAGGGCGATCAGCAACGCGAGCCGGCTCAGGATCACGATGCTGGTGCGACCGTGCTTTTCCCACCAGGTTCGCGGCCGGATCACCTCCACCGGTCGCGACGCGGAAGTCTGCCTGGAGAGCTCGGTCATGGCGCTCACTCCGTCGCGTCCTTCAGGGCCGCAGCGAGCTGCCGGCACAACTCGACAAACGTCGGGTCGGTGCGCAGCTCGTCCAGCTCACGGGGTCGTGGGAGCTCGATCGGAAGATCGAGCACGTGCCGTCCTAGCCGTCCGAGCACGACGACGCGGTCGCCGAGCAGGGCGGCTTCTTCGATGTCGTGGGTCACGAACAGCACGGTGCGCCCGCTGCCCGTCCAGAGCCTGAGCAGTTCGCTCTGCATCTCCGAGCGCAGTTGCGCGTCCAAGGCGCCGAACGGTTCGTCCAGCAGCAACGTTTCCGGCTCGGTGCACATCATCCGGGCCAGGCTGGCTCGCCGCCGCATGCCACCGGACAGCTCGCGCGGATAGTGCCGCTCGAATCCGGCCAGGCCGACTGCGGCCACCATCTGTTCGGCCCGTGCCCGGCGCTCGTCGCGTCCGACGCCGCGCAGTTCGAGCGGCATTTCCACGTTGCGGCGCACGTCGCGCCACGGCATGAGGGTGTCCGACTGGGTGAGATAACCGAGCTCGAGCCTAGGTCCGGTGACCGGCTCGCCGCGGTAGGTGATCCGGCCCTGCGTCGGGCGGGTCAGCCCGGACAACAGGTTGAGCAGCGTCGACTTTCCGCACCCGCTCCGGCCGAGGATCGTCACAAAGGTGCCCGCTTCGACCGTCAGCGAGAAGTCGCTCAGCGCGACGATCTCGCGATCGTCCTTGCGGAAGTGCTTGGCCAGCCCGGACACCTCGAGCACCGCGTTGGTCATAACGCCTCCACGACGTTCGGCAGGAGGCGCTGGAACGCCTCTGCGTACCGGATATCGGCATTGCCCGTCACCTTGCGGGCGTGATTGGCGCGCTGCTCGGCGCGCTGCTCGTAGTAGGTGCCGAGATAGCTCTGTGCCGCCATCGAGTCGATCGCGGCCCGCTTGGCGTCCATCACCGCGGTGATGTCGACGTACGTGCTTGGCACGAACCCGCACAGTTCGGGCTGGTGCGGCTCGAAGACGAAGAACTCGGCGGGCTTGATCGTCTTGAATGCGCTGGCCACGCCGGCGCCGGAGGTCAGCAGCTTCGCCTTGGCGACGGCGTCGTGGGCGGCCGGGTGGTCCGGGTTGAACGGGTCCAGCCGCGGGTGCGTCACGATGACGTGGGGTGCGAACTCGCGGATCTCGTCCGCCAACCGTCGAATGCCGTCGCGGCCCACCTCGAGTGGGTAGTCCCCCAGGTCGAACCCGGCGAATTCCGCACCGACCGCCGCAGCGGCCTTCTCCGCCTCCGCATGCCTGATCTGCTTGACGTTCGCTTCCGTTTGGTCCGGCTGCTTCCACAGCTCCCCGGACTCACCACGTTCGCCGTAGGACAGCGCGATCACGCGTGCCCGCCCGCCACGCCCGGTGTGAGCCGCGATCGTTCCGGCCGCGCGCCAGACGAAGTCCGCACTGTGCGCCCCGACCACCAGCAGTCTGCGCTCACTCATCCGGCGACCTCCTCGCCGAGCAGCTGGGCAGGGTTGACGACGGCCATCATGTGCACCTGCTCGTCGGTGAATCCTGCGTCGAGGAGGTGATCGGCCATGAGGGCCAGACCGTCCTCGACGGGCGGGTTGAACGGCTGGCCCAGATCGCTGGACAGGAACGAGTGTTCCGGCCCGGTCCGCACGATGTTGTCGAGCATCTCGGCCCACGCGACCTTGCCGGTGTACGGCGTGGTGAAGCACCGCTCGAGCATCGCGCCGCGCTCGGCGAGGATGGCCTGATCGGCGGCGCTGAGGCGCTGGGAGGTGAACTCCGGATGCGTGACGATGATCCGTCGGACACCGTCGTCCGCGGCGGCGTCGACAACGGCCAGGATTTCGTCGCGGCTCAGGTGACCGGTCGCGAGCACCATGTCGTGCCGCGCGATCGTGCGCAGCACGTCATGCACCTCGGGCAGCACGTTGCCCTCCTCGTCGACCACCGGGACAGGCGCGGCGGCGATGCCCTGCTCGCGCAACTCCTCCTGCAACTGGGCCCACATCGGCGGCTTCGCGCCGGCCGGATCGCTCGCCATGCTGGTGCGCTGGTTGACGCTGTCCACGGTCGGCATCCACACCAGGCGGGCGCCGCTGCGCGCCGCGATCTCGACCGCGACAGCGTTCATGCCCCCTACCGCGCCGTTGAGGGTGATAGCGCCGTAGACGCCCACTCCCGGAACGGCGGCCCGCACGACGCTGGCTCGCTCTGCAGTCGGCGCGTAGTGCGACTTGAGGACAAAGCCGGCCAGCCCGACGTCGCCGTAGCGCTCGGCAAGTTGCGTGTCGGTGACGCTTCGCCGCATCACGTCGGGCGCGACGTGGACGTGCAGATCGTACGAGGAGGCGACCAGATCGCGGGCGCGCCGGCTCGGGCGTGGGTGTTCCTCGGGCACTACTAGCTCCTTATCGGGCCTGGCGGGCGTCGCGGGCGTGTTGTTCCTGCGCTCCGGTCGTCTGCGAGAGGGTGGTCGCGACGCAGCGCAGGTGGTGGCGCATTGCAGCCTCGGCGGCTTCCGGGTCGCGTGCTGCGATCGCCTTGACGACCGCGGTGTGTTCGGCCAACGACTGCTTGGAGCGTCCCGGCACCAGGATCGTGCGGTACTGGAAGCGCACCATCTGGGCCTTGAGATCCGTGATCAACCGCTGCGCGATCGCATGCCGTGACGCGACGATGATCCGGGCATGCAGCCGCGAGTTGCACTCTGAGTAGCCGAGCAGGTCGCCCTGCGCGATCAGCTTCGGCATCTCGGCACGGATCGCCCTGAGGTCGGCGATGTCTTCGTCGGTGGCGTTGAGCGCGGCGTGGTGGGCCGCCAGTGCCTCCAGCGCGCTGCGCGCCTGGACGATCTCGACTGCCTCGTCCTCGGTGACCATTCGCACTCGCGCGCCGTGGTTGTACTCGCGGACGATCAGCCCGTCGTGGTCCAGCTTTGCCAGCGCCGCGCGGATCGTGGCGCGCGAGACTCCGAGGCTTTCGGTCAGGTCGGCCTCCACCAGTCGCTGGTTCGCAGTGAGCCGCCCGGAGACGATGTCGTCGCGCAGCTGTTGGTACGCGTTCTCCACCGCTTGCGCGGCGCGGGGCCTGGGTGCCATCGATCCCCTTTGGTCGTCGGCCTTTGACAATGCTCGACGTCATCGTCAACTATGTTGTCCATCAGATTGGCGACAATATTAGGAACAGTCTGGTGACCAAGTCAATGGTCAGTTTCTGATGCCGAGAAAAGGGGACCCGATGAGCGTGGTCGTACGCAACGCACCTCGCGCGGACGCCGATGTGGTGGCCGCGTTCGGTCGGCTGTCCGTCGCAACGATTCATGAAGCGCAGGGGCGCACCGGCCTGCTCGCGCCACGCCTGCGGCCGATCTACCGCCCGGTCCGGCTGGCCGGCACCGCCCTTACGTGCACAGTGCCGCCCGGAGACAACTGGATGCTGCACGTGGCGGTGGAGCAGGCTCGACCGGGTGACATCCTCGTGGTGGCGCCGACGAGCCCGTGCAGCGATGGCTACTTCGGCGAGCTGCTCGCGACCAGCCTGCGCGCGCACGGCGTGGTCGGACTGATCATCGACGCCGGCGTCCGCGATGTCGCCGAACTGACCGAGGCACGGTTCCCGGTGTGGTCCGCCGCCATCAGCGCGCAGGGGACGGTGAAGCAGACCCTCGGCGACGTGCAGACATCGATCGTGTGCGGCGATCGTCTGATCCGGCCGGGCGACGTGGTCGTCGCCGACGACGACGGCGTCGTGGTAGTCCGCCGGGATCAGGCGGCGGAGGTACTGACACGGGCACAGGACCGGGAGGCGAACGAGGCGGGCAAGCGTGCCCGGCTCGCCGCCGGTGAGCTGGGCCTGGACATGTACGACATGCGCGAACGGCTCGCTGCAGCCGGACTCCGCTATGTCGACGCCGAACAGGGCTAGCTCGCGGCGAACCGCAGCGGATTCACCGCTAGGCTAAGCGACGGTGTGCCGGGAAGCCTGGTCGGCGACAGTTCTGTCGACCTGACCTGAGGAGCGCGGCCCGTGCACGACGTCGAGACGTACGCGATCATCGTCCTGATCGCCGCGCTCGCACTGCTCGCCGCCGTGGGCTCGAGCCGCGTCAGCTCGCGCATCGGCGTCCCCGCGCCCGCAATCTTCCTCGTCGCTGCGTCCGTGGCAGCCGACCTCTTCCCGTCGCTGGGCTCGCTGAGCATCATGGCCGACCAGCGCATCGTCACGATCGCCCTCATCGTCATCCTGTTCGACGGCGGCATGCACATCGGCTGGCGCCGGTTCCGGGCGACAGCCGGCGCGATCACCTGGATCGGCGTGGCCGGCACCTTCGTCACCGCCGGCGGGCTGGCACTTGCCGCGCATGGGTTGTTCGACTTCAGTTGGCGGACCGCGTTGCTGATCGGCACTGCGCTCGCGCCCACCGATCCGGCGGTCGTGTTCTCCGTTCTCGGCCGCCGCGAGGTCTCGGGACGCAGCGGGACGTTGCTCAAGGGCGAGTCGGGCGCGAACGACCCGGTGGGCATCGCGCTCATGATCAGCATCCTGGGCACGTCCGGCGCGGGCTGGTCGGCCGTCGGAGAGGGCGTCGGGGAGTTCGCCCTGCAGATGGCCGTCGGCGTGGCGTTCGGGCTCGCCGGTTCGTACGCCCTGCTGTGGCTGATGCGGCGGGTGCCGATGCCGAGTGATGCGCTGTACGCGGTGCGGACGATCGCCTTCGCGTTGCTGGTCTACGGTGCGGCCACCGCGTGCCACGGCTCGGGATTTCTGGCCGTGTTCCTCACCGGCATCCTCGTCGGCGACGCTCGGGCGCCCTACAAGCGCGAGATCGAGCGGTTCGTCGGCGCCACTAGCAGTCTGGGCGAGATCGTCGCGTTCACGGTGTTGGGCCTCTCGATCCCGATCGGCGATGCCTTCGGACACGGCCAGGCGTGGACCGGAATCGGGCTGGCCGCGTTGATGATTCTCGTGATCCGGCCGCTGCTGGTCGGCGCCCTGCTGGTGCCGATCCGGCTGCGCATCGGCGAGCGCGCCTTCGTGCTCTGGTCCGGCTTGAAGGGCGCGGTGCCGATCCTGCTGGGCACCTATGTGCTCAGCGAACACGTCGCCGGTGCCTCCCGCGTCTACGGAGTGATCTTCGTCGTCGTCCTGATCTCGGTGATCGTGCAGGGCGGCCTGGTGCCGACGCTCGGCCGGCTCTGGCACGTGCCGATGCGCGTCGTCGAGCCGGAGCCGTGGGCGCTGGGCATGCGGTTCCGCGACGAGCCGGAGGGGCTGCGGCGCTACGTCGTGCAAGCCGGTTCGACAGCGGACGGCTGCACGATTGGCGAACTGCCGCTCGGCGAGGACGTCTGGATCAGCATGGTCAGTCGGCACGGTCGGCTGCTGCACGTCAGCGGCGACACCATGCTCGAGCCCGGTGACGAGGTGCTGGCCCTGGTGAGTTCCGAGGGCGACGAGCCGGAGGAGACCGATCCGGCGCGCATGTTCGCTCGCTGATCAACAGCGCCTAGCTGTACGGCCACAACGTCCTGTTGATCAGGGCCGGATTGCCGCCGCATCCCGACCGAGGACGGTCCGCAACCTGACCCGCTGCCCGATACGCAAGATCGATCGCTGGAAGACGGTCGAGGCGACGCGCGCGACCAAAACGATCGTGGCCAGCGTGATCAGTATCGAGACCGCCACCTGCCACCACGCGACCGAGCCTGTCGCCGTCAGCACCGACATATCCATCGGCGCGGTGAACGGGACGTACGCCAGCACCCTCACAAGCGTGTTAGGCGTGGTGGCGCCGATCGCCGTGAACGAGGCGAAATAGCCTACGAACAAAGGGATCTGGACCGGGAATGCGATCGACTGCGCGTCCTCGACCCGGGACGCGAGCGAGCCCAGCGCGGCGAACAGCCAGGCGTACAGGACGAAACCGAGCACGATCCACACCCCGGCCGCGATGATCGCGCCGGCTCCCGAACCTGCCAAAATGTCCGAGCCGACCGCTTTCGCGGCCAGCAACGCGGCGACGACGAGCAGTGCGCCCTGGGCGAGCACGATCAGCGCGGCACCGGCCACCTTGCCGGCGAGCAGGTTCACCGGCCGCATGGACGACAGGATCACCTCAACCACGCGCGTCGACTTCTCGTGCACGACTCCGGTCAGCACCGCCGTTCCGAAGCCGATGACCAGCACGAAGAAGACGATCGCGCTGCCTACCGCCAGGCCACGGTGCGCCGAGCTGGCCGGCGCGGCACGCAGGTGATCGATCGCGAGGGGCTGCGGGTCGAGCAGGGCCTGCGCCTGCGCCTGGGTCACCCCGCTGGTGACGACAGCCTTGGCCACCGCGACGGCGCGGGCGATGCCCTCGGCGACCAACGCGCCGCGATCGGTCGAGCCGGGCGTGATCGCGCGGTCGACGATCACTCGCCCGGGCCCGGCCGGATCGAGCGCGATGTCGGCGTGGTGCGAGCCCGTCCCACGCAGCGCTGCCCTCGCCGCCGCCAAGTCCGGGACCACGTGCACGTCGGCGCGGACACCGGCATTGCGGGCTGCCTGGGCGACCGCGCTGCGCACCGCGGTATCGGCTTGGCCCACCACGGCCACGTCGTACGTCTTCGTCCCGGACGCGAACACGTGCGGCAGCACGATCGCCAGCACGACGCCGACGAGCGTGATCGCCGTCGAGATCCATACCGGCTTGCCGCGCAACTGCTCGCGCACCTCGCGCTCGGCTACGAGCACCACCTGACTCGGCGTGATCACTAGCGCACCTCCTGCTCGACCGGACGGGTCACGGCTTCGCGGAACACCTCGGAGAGCTTGCGGGTCTCGAAGGCGAAGTGCTCGACCGCTCCAGCCGCGCTCGCCGCGGCGAGCACCCGTTGCGGGTCGACCCCCGGCTCCAGGGTCAGCCGAAGCCGGCCGCCGGTGTTCTCCGAGACGGCCACGCCCGGCAGGACATGAGCCCATTCGCCGGTCGCGTCGCCGCGGACTTCGACGGCCAACCGTGGACGTCCGCCCCGGGCCAGCTCGCGGACCTGACCGGCGGCCACGCAGCGGCCCCGGTCGATGATCGCGACCGAGTCGCACAGGTGCTCGACTAGGTCCAGCTGGTGGCTCGAGAACAGCACCGTGGCGCCACCGGCGGCGCGTTCGGCGAGCACCTCGGCCAGGTCGTCGACGCCGACCGGATCCAGTCCCGAGAACGGCTCGTCCAGCACCAGCAGTTCGGGATCGTGCACGAGCGCGGCCGCGAGCTGCACGCGTTGCTGGTTGCCCAGCGACAGCGACTCGACCTTGTCCTGCCCGCGCTCGGCGATGCCGAGCCGGTCCAGCCAGCGCGTGGTGGCGCGGTCCGCAGCATCGCGGGACAGGCCGTGCAGCCGGGCGAGATAGCGCAGCTGATCGGCAACCCGCATGCTGGGATAGAGGCCGCGCTCCTCAGGCATGTAGCCGATGCGCCGGCACAGCTCGAAGCCGTACGGCCGCCCGTTCCAACGCACCTCGCCGCCGTCCAGCGCGGTGAGCTGCAGGATGGCGCGCATCGCTGTCGACTTGCCCGCACCGTTCGGCCCGAGGAAGCCGAACACCTCGCCGGACGGGACGGTGAAGCTCAGCCCGTCCAACGCGATCGTGCTGTCGAAGCGCCGGACGAGGCCGTCCAATTCGAGCACTGCCAATCTCCTCGCCGAATAGGGGTTTTTGGTCGTCAGCCGCGACGCGAGTACCAGACGATGCTGACGATGAAGCTCACCCCGACGAGCGAGCACAGTCCGGTGAACACGGGTGCGTACTTCGAGTCGGTCGCGAGCGTGACCAGCATCGCCACGACGAGCACGACTGCCAAGACCTGCATGCTGGTCGCACCCGCGCGCAGCATCAGCTGCGCCTGGCGTTCGTCGACCGCGTTGCCGCTGAGCAGTGCCATCGGCTCACTGCGCCGGCCGAGCAGGAGCAGCACCGCGCCGTAAAGGAGCATCCCGACGCAGCCGCCTATAGCGAGCGCGAGGTCGCCATGGGCCAGTCCGATGGCGAGGTACGCCAGCGCGGCGACGTCGCACACGAGCGCGAAGGCAGTCCGTCCGTTGCGCCGCCCGCCGCAGCCCAGGTTCCGGATCGCCTTAGTCCACATGGAAGATCTCCTCGACACTCGTCCCGAAGTGACGGGCGATCGCGATAGCCAGCGGCAAGGACGGGTCGTACCGGCCCGTCTCGATCGCGATCACCGTCTGGCGGGAGACGCCCAGGCACTCCCCCAGCGCCGCCTGCGACAAGCCGGCCGCCTGCCGCAGTTCCCGCACGTCGTTGCGCACGAGTGTCAAGGATGCTTTACATCCCGACGAGTGTCAAGCTCACTTTACAGGCACAGTCGGCCGCCTTTTCCGACACGGTGCTCGGTTGAGCTGCCTTCAGGCGGGCATGGTGTCGGAAAAGGAGGTTCAACCAGCGTCAAGCACGTCCAGGATCTTGGTCGCTGCCTGGTCCGGCGTCAGCTCGCCGGCCCGCACCGCTGCCTCGGCCGCGACCACCGCGTCGTGGACGCCGGGCCCCTCCAGCCGGGCCAGCAGCCGGTCGCGGACCAGGGCACGCGTCCACTCCACCAGCTGCTCCTGCCGCTTGGCCTGCATCCCCCCGTGTTCGGCCAGCCAGTCGCGATGTCGACGCACGTGCTTCCAGACCCGGTCCAGATTCAGATTGTGCAGCCCGCTGCAGGTGATCACCGGTGTCTGCCAGGCCTCCTGCGGGCCGCGCAGGAAGCGCAGCGCGCCGGACAGTTCGCGTGCGGCGCGCTGCGATTCGTCCTCGTGCTGCTCGTCCGCCTTGTTCACCGCGATCACGTCGGCGAGCTCGAGGATGCCGCGCTTCATGCCCTGCAACTGGTCGCCGGTGCGCGCAAGCGTGAGGAACAGGAACGTGTCGACCATGTCCGCAACGATGTACTCGGACTGGCCCACGCCGACCGTCTCGACCAGCACGACGTCGTAGCCGGCGGCCTCCATGATCAGCATGGTTTCGCGGGTTGCCTTGGCGACGCCGCCCAGCGTTCCGGCGCTCGGCGACGGGCGGACGAACGCGTGCTCGTCGGCGGCGAGCCGGGTCATCCGGGTCTTGTCGCCGAGGATCGAACCGCCGGTGCGCGAGGAGGACGGGTCGACCGCGAGCACCGCGACCCGGTGACCCTCGGCGATCAGGTTGACGCCGAGCTGGTCGATGAACGTGGA
Source organism: Jatrophihabitantaceae bacterium (assembly GCA_035765515.1). Lineage (GTDB taxonomy): Bacteria > Actinomycetota > Actinomycetes > Mycobacteriales > Jatrophihabitantaceae > DASRSS01. Next base: position 23,102 of record DASTXN010000153.1, read on the forward strand.
CTTGCCGACGCCGGGCACCCCGGAGATGCCGACACGGATCGCAGTAGGGGTCCCCCGGCCGGGAGCGTAGCCGGCGGCGGAGCCCGTCCGGGACAGCAGTTCGGCGAGCAGCTCCTGCGCCTGCTCCGCGTGATCGGCGCGGCGCGATTCGACAAGCGTGATCGCCCGCGCGATCGCGGCCCGGTCACCGGCGAGCACACCGTCGGCAAACTCCTGCGTCGAGTGGGCACTTGCGCGCCGAGTGGGCATCTATAACCGCCCACTCGTGGGATAAGTGCCCATTCGAGGAAGAAACACGACGGCTCAGCCCGCGTGCGACGGCTGGTCGGTCAGCTTGGCCAGCAGCGTGAGCGCCGACTCCGCGATCACGGTGCCGGGCGGGAAGATGGCGGCCGCGCCCGCGGCGTACAGCTCGTCGAAGTCCTGCGGCGGGATCACGCCGCCGACCACGATCAGGATGTCCGGGCGGCCCTGCCGCTGCAGCTCGTCGCGCAGCGCGGGCACCAGCGTGAGGTGCCCCGCGGCGAGGGAGTTGACGCCGACCACGTGCACGTCCGCCTCGACAGCCTGGCGGGCAACCTCGGCGGGCGTCTGGAACAGCGGGCCGACGTCCACGTCGAAACCGAGGTCGGCGAACGCGGTTGCGATCACCTTCTGCCCGCGGTCGTGGCCGTCCTGCCCCATCTTCGCGACCAGGATGCGCGGACGGCGTCCCTCGGCCTTCGCGAACTCGTCGGTCGCCGCACGGGCCTGCTCGATGGCACTCACGGCTCCAGCCTCCTCCCGGTAGATCCCGGAGATCGTCCGGATCGTCGCGGCGTGCCGACCGTAGACCTTCTCGAGCGCGTCCGAAATCTCCCCGACGGTGGCCTTCGCGCGCGCCGCGTCGATCGCGAGCGCGAGCAGGTTTCCCCCACCGGCTACGCCCTTACTGGTGGGGGTACCCCCACTCTCCAGCCCGGGCTTCTTCTCCGCAGCGGCGTTGGTCAGCGCGTCCAGCGCCGCGCGCGTGGCGGACTCGTCGCGCTCGGCGCGCAGGCGGCGCAGCTTCTCGGCCTGCTCGGCGCGGACGGCCGAGTTGTCGATCTTGAGGACGTCCAGGTCGTCCTCGGTCTCGAGCCGGTACTTGTTCACGCCGATCAGCGGCTGGCGGCCCGAGTCGATGCGGGCCTGCGTCCGCGCGGCAGCCTCCTCGATGCGCAGCTTGGGCAATCCCGCGTCGATCGCCTTCGCCATGCCGCCGGCGTCCTCGACCTCCTGAATGTGCGCCCAGGCCCGCAGCGCGAGATCGTGCGTGAGCTTCTCGACGTAGTACGAGCCGCCCCACGGGTCGATCACCCGCGTCGTCCCCGACTCCTGCTGCAGCACCAGCTGCGTATTGCGGGCGATCCGCGCCGAGAAGTCGGTCGGCAGCGCCAACGCCTCGTCGAGCGCGTTCGTGTGCAGCGACTGGGTGTGCCCCTGCGTCGCGGCCATCGCCTCGATGCAGGTGCGGATCACGTTGTTGAACACGTCCTGCGCGGTCAGCGACCAACCGGACGTCTGCGAGTGCGTGCGCAGCGACAGCGACTTCGGGTTCTTCGGCTCGAACTGCTTGACCAGCTTGGCCCACAGCAGCCGGGCCGCACGGAGCTTGGCAACCTCCATGAAGAAGTTGGTGCCGATCGCCCAGAAGAAGCTCAGCCGCGGCGCGAACGCGTCGATGTCCAGGCCCGCCGCGAGCCCCGAGCGGATGTACTCGACGCCGTCCGCGAGCGTGTAGGCCAGCTCGAGGTCGGCCGTCGCCCCGGCCTCCTGGATGTGGTAGCCGGAGATCGAGATCGAGTTGAACTTCGGCATCTTCGCGCTGGTGTATTCGAAGATGTCGGAGATGATCCGCATGCTCGGCGCCGGCGGATAGATATAGGTGTTGCGGACCATGAACTCCTTGAGGATGTCGTTCTGGATGGTCCCGGTGAGCTGCTCGGGCGTGACGCCCTGCTCCTCCGCCGCGACGACGTAGAGCGCGAGGACGGGCAGCACGGCGCCGTTCATGGTCATGGACACGCTCATGCGATCGAGCGGGATGCCGTCGAACAGCTGGCGCATGTCGTAGATCGAATCGATCGCGACGCCGGCCATGCCGACGTCGCCGATCACCCGCTCGTTGTCGCTGTCGTAGCCGCGGTGCGTGGGCAGGTCGAACGCGATCGACAGGCCCTTCTGTCCCATCGCCAGGTTGCGCCGGTAGAAGGCGTTCGACTCGGCCGCTGTCGAGAAGCCGGCGTACTGGCGGATCGTCCACGGCTGGTTGACGTACATGGTCGGGTACGGGCCGCGCAGGAACGGGGCGATGCCCGGGTAGGTGTCCAGGAAGTCGATGCCGTCGAGGTCCTCGGCGGTGTGAAGCGGCGGCACTGTAATGCCTTCGGGGGTCTCCCATGCGGCGTCTTGATCGGGGGTCGGCGCCGCCGACGGACGGAATCCGTCCTCGGAGAGGCGGCTTAAAGTGCGGGCCGCCTCTCCTGCGGGCGGTTGTCCGTCGTCGTCGCCTCGCAGCAGTGTTGCGTTGCTGAAGTCGGGGACGCTCACTGCGCAACCTCCGTACCTTCGAGGACGTCGAATGCGGCGTTGAGTGCGTGAAGGGCATCGCAGCCGGCCGCGATCGTCCTGTCCACTCCTGCGATTTCGGCCTTGCCGGCGAGCCAGATCTCTTTCGCGCCCGCAGTCCGCAGCGCCGCGGCGAGTTCGGCGGCAGACTCGGCGTAGAACTTGTCGGACGAGCAGATGCAGGCCAGCGCGCTGCCACTGTCGGCGAACGCCTTCGCGATCTCGTCCACCGTGCCGGTACCGGTGACCGAGCAGATGCCACCGGCGGCGAAGAGGTTGGCCGCGAAGCCAGTGCGTGCGGAGTGGACGGCAGCCGGGCCGAGCGCGGCGAGGAAGACGGTCGGACGGCTAGCGGCCGCCTCGGCACGATCGCGCAGCGCCTCGAACTGCTCGGCGTAGCGGTGCGTGCTGATCGGGCCGACAGCGTCCGGCTGCGAGGCAGGCGGACGCGTCACCGGCTGCTCCTCGAGGAACGCGAACTCGCTGACGCCGGTGATCGGCATGCGCCGCCGGGCGATCTGCTCGTCGCGCTGGGAGCGGGTCTGCGCGAGCACGCTCGGCAGGTCTCCGTCCAGATAGGTCAATGCGCCACCGGAACGCTCGATCGCGGTGAACGCCGACCAAGCCCGATCGGCGAGCTGGTGCGTGAGCGACTCGACGTACCAGGAACCGCCGCCGGGATCGATCACCCGGCCCAACGAGGACTCGTCGTGCAGCACCGACTGGGTGTTGCGGGCGATGCGGCGCGCGAAGTCGTCGGGCAGGCCCAGCGCGTTGTCGAACGGCAGCACCGTGATCGCGTCCGCGCCGCCGACCGCGGCGGCGAAGCACGCGATCGTGGTGCGCAGCATGTTCACCCACGGGTCGCGCTGGGTCATCATCGCGGCAGACGTCACCGCGTGCTGGCGCTGCCCGCGCAGGGTCGGTGCGGCTCCCGACAGCTCCGCGACCCGGCCCCACAGGCGGCGCGCCGCGCGCAGCTTGGCGATGGAGGTGAACTGGTCGTCGGTCACGGCGAGGCGGAACTCGATCAGCCCGAGCGCCTGGTCGACCGGCAGGCCGGACTCCACCAGCGTGCGCAGGTATGCGACCCCGATCGCGGTGGCGATCGCGAGCTCGTCCACGTCTGACCCGCCGCCGTTGTGGTACACGGTGCCGTCGACGGTGGCGACGAGCAGGCCCGCAGCGTCCTTGCTCTGCTCGGCCAGGGCGGGCAGCAGCGTCAGGTCCGCGTCTGCGCCCGTGCGCGCGCGCAGCCCGATCGGGTCGGCGCCGAGCGAACCGGACAGCTCGGCCCGGGCCACGCCACGCTGCTCACTCAGGGCGAGCAGAGCCTGCGCAGCCTCAGCTGTGTGCGCTCCGGCGTCCAGGACGATCGGCGCGAGGTCCAGGTAGACGCCGTCGAGTGCGGCCGCGAGTTCGCCCACCCGGACGCCGGACTCGCCCAGCCGCAGCCACAGCGACGTGGCGCCGTTGGTCAGGTCGGCCAGCGCCGCGGCGTTGGTGCGCGCCGCGTCGGGGTCGGCGTGCTGGACGCGGACGTCCCACCCTGAGCGCGACGTGGTCGCCCCGCGCACGTACGGCGCCACACCGGGCAGCCCGGGCGGCGGCCCGTCGACGTCCGCCGCGGTGTACAGCGGCTTGACCACGAGCCCGCCGAGCAGTGCGGTCGACAGGGCGTCCTCGGGGTCGGCGCCAGTGGGGGCGTGGCCGCTGGGGGACGGCAGGCCGGACTTGCGCAGCACCGCGGCGACCTGGGCTCGCCAGTCCTCGCGGGACGCGGCCGCGAACTCGGCCGCGAGGGGGAGCTCGGTTTCGGCAGGCATAGTTCGGATCGTATGGCGGTCGCCGCGCTATGGGCCTGCTGAGGTGGCCGATCTCTCGCCGCCTCGTGCGAAGGACCGGACGCCCTCAGCCCAGCAGCAGGACCGCATAACCGGCGAGCAGGCCGCTGGTCGCCGGACGCGATCGGCGGCATGGCGGCTGCGGCCATACCACCGCCCTACGAAGGGATCAAGGGGGCAAACGGGGCGCGGAACCGGGGGTCGTCGGCTAGCGTTGAGTTGTTATGAGAGCAGCTGATCACGCATCGAGCAGGCGAGACGTTCGCCTGCTCGCTGTCGTTGCGATCCTGCTCACGGCTCTGGCCACGCTCGGCCCGGCGCTGGTTCCCGGGGCGGGGCACGCCGGGCATCACCTGCACGCGCTCAAGGCCGCCGGCATCAGCGTGTCCGACCAGAGCTCCTCGACCGTCCGGATGGATCAGCCGGTCGTCACCGCGCACACGGCGCCGATGGCGTCCACGGTGCGCGCCGCGGCGAGCGCCGCCGACACTGGCATGGCGCGGGACCGGTCAGTAGCCGATGCACCGACACCGCGAGGGCCGCCGGGCCGGGTCTGAAACCCGCCCATTCCCCTCGACGCAAGGACATCGACATGACCCAATCCGCTATCCGACCCAACTCCGGCGGCGGCTCCTCCGGCGCGACGCTGAGCGCCGCCGAGCTGGCGGGGCTGCGCGACCTGCTGGAGCAGCAGCGCCGTTTCCGACTGGAGCAGCTCGAGCAGTTGCAGACGACCGAGGCGCCGGGTGAGCTCAGCAACGGCGACCGCGAGATCACCGATTCGCTCGTCGCCGGTGCCCGCGCCGCGTTGCGCGACGTCGTGGACGCGCTGCAGCGCATGGACGACGGTCGCTACGGCAGCTGCCGGCGATGCGGGACGACGCTGGAGCCGGCCCGACTGGAGGTGCTGCCGCAGGTGAGCCTGTGCGTCACCTGCCAGCGCGCAGACCAGGACGGCTGACTGCCGCGGCCGACCGGCGGGCACGGTTAGGCTCGGCGGCTGTGACCGTTCCTTCCGCCGAGCCCGCCGTGCCCGCCGTGCCCGCTGAGCCGATCCGCGCAGAGTCCGCAGAGCCGATGGCGGCGGCGCGCGCCGCCGCCGCGGTGCTCGCCGAGCGAACCGGCGTCGACAGACACGACGTCGCGATCGTGCTGGGCTCGGGTTGGGTGCCCGCGATCGACGCGCTCGGCACCGCGCGCGCCGACCTGCCGGTCACCGAGCTGCCCGGCTTCCTACCGCCGGCCGTCGAAGGGCACGCCGGACGGATCCGCTCGCTGGACGTTGCCGGCGTCCAGGTACTCGCCTTCCTGGGCCGCACCCACTTCTACGAGGGCCGCGGTGTCGAGCCAGTGGTGCACGGCGTGCGCGTCGCGGCCGCGGCCGGCTGCCGGACGATCGTGCTGACCAACGCGTGCGGCGGGCTGCGTCCGGGCATGGCGGTCGGCGACCCGGTGCTGATCAGCGACCACCTGAACCTGACCTGGCGC
>DASTXN010000154.1:0-4701 GCA_035765515.1 Jatrophihabitantaceae bacterium
GAACCCGGCGGCCTCGGGCGGTGCGGCGGTGCTGCGCGAGGCCGGCGTCACCGTGGTCTCGGGTGCGTTGGCGCGCGAAGCGGAGGCGGGCGCCATGCGGGCGTGGCTGCACGCGGTGCGCACGGCGCGTCCGTTCGTCACCTGGAAGTACGCAGCCACGCTGGACGGCCGGGTGGCCGCGGCGGACCTGTCCGCGCGCTGGATCTCCTCGGCCGCGTCCCGGGCGGACGCGCACGCGTTGCGCGCCGAGGTGGACGCGATCGTGGTCGGCAGCGGAACGGTGCTCGCCGACGACCCGAGCCTGACCGCCCGTGACTCCGACGGCGAACTGCTGGACCGCCAACCGCTGCGGGTGGTGCTCGACCGGCGCCACCGGGTGCCCCAGTCGGCGCAGGTGCTCGACACTGCGGCCGAGACGCTCGTGCTGGACACCGCCGTCCCGCGGTTCGCGCTCAAGGCGCTGTTCGACCGCGGCGTGCGGCACGTGTTGCTCGAGGGCGGTCCGACGCTGGCCGGCGCGTTCGTCGAGGCGCACTGCGTGGACGAGGTGATCGCCTACCTCGCGCCCACGCTGCTCGGCGACGGGCCGAGTGCACTCGGTCACGCCGGCATCGGGTCCTTGGCCGAAGCCGTCACACTGGAGGTCCACAGCGTCAGCCGCACAGGCGGCGACATCAAGGTTGTCGGTAGGCCGATCTGGGCCGAGCCGGCGGGGGAGAGGTAGCGGATGTTCACCGGCATCGTCGAGGAGATCGGCGAGGTGGTGGCCGTCGAGCCGCGGGGCGACTCGGCGGTACTGCGCGTGCGCGCGGCGGTCGTCGGCGAGGACGTCCGGCACGGCGCATCGATCGCGGTGAACGGCGTGTGCCTCACCGTGGTTGCCAGCAGTGGAACCGGTGACGTGACGCTCGACTTCGACGTGATGGCCGAGACGCTCAAGCGTTCGGTGATCGGCCGGCTGGCCGCCGGTGACAAGGTCAACCTGGAGCGCGCCGCCCGCGTCGACGCCCGGCTGGACGGTCACGTGGTGCAGGGGCACGTGGACGGGACGGGCGTGATCGTCTCGCGCACCCCGGGCGACGCGTGGGAGTCCGTGCGGTTCGGGCTGCCCGCCGAGCTGGCCCGGTACGTGGCCGAGAAGGGCTCCATCGCCGTGGACGGCGTCTCGCTGACCGTGACTGCGGTGGGTGACGACTGGTTCGAGGTCGGGCTGATCCCGGAGACGCTCCGGGCGACCGTCCTCGGCTCGAAGCAGCCGGGCGAACCGGTGAACCTGGAGGTCGATGTGTTGGCCAAATATGTGGCCCGATTGATGGAAACCCGATGACGATCCGGCTGGATTCGGTCGAGCGGGCGATCGCGGACATCAAGGCCGGCAAGGCCGTGGTCGTGATCGATGACGAGGACCGTGAGAACGAGGGCGACCTGATCTTCGCGGCCGAGTTGGCGACGCCGGAGTTGATCGCGTTCATGGTGCGCTACACGTCGGGCTACATCTGCGTGCCGCTCACCGAAGCGGAGGCGGACCGGCTCGACCTGCCGCCGATGTTCCGCGTCAACCAGGACCGGCGCGGTACCGCGTACACGGTCACGGTCGACGCGCGCGAGGGCGTGTCGACGGGCATCTCCGCGGCCGACCGCGCCCACACGATCCGACTGCTGGCCGATCCGTCGTCCACGGCGGCGGACTTCTCGCGTCCCGGACACGTCGTGCCGCTGCGCGCGAAGGACGGCGGCGTGCTGCGACGGCCCGGTCACACCGAGGCCGCGGTCGACCTTGCGGTGCTGGCGGGACTGCGTCCGGCCGGCGTGCTGTGCGAGGTCGTGAGCGAGAAGGACCCGGCAGGGATGGCGCGAGCCGATGAGCTGCGGGTGTTCGCCGACGAGCACGATCTCGCGCTGATCTCGATCGCCGACCTGATCGCGTACCGCCGGCGCTTCGAGAAGCTCGTCGAGCGGGTTGCCTCCGCGCGGGTGCCGCTGCGCTATGGCGAGTTCACCGCGGTCGGTTACTCGTCCAGCTACGACCGCCGCGAGCACGTCGCGTTCGTATTCGGCGACATCGGCGACGGCGAGGACGTGCTGGTGCGCGTCCACTCCGAGTGCTTGACCGGTGACGTGTTCGGTTCGCTGCGCTGCGACTGCGGTCCCCAGTTGGACGCGGCCCTGGCCGCGGTCGCGCGCGAGGGTCGAGGCGTTGTGCTGTACGTGCGCGGGCACGAGGGCCGTGGCATCGGGCTGCTGCACAAGCTGCAGGCGTACCAGTTGCAGGATGCCGGCGTGGACACGTACGACGCGAACCTCGAACTGGGTCTGCCCGCCGACGCGCGTGACTACGGCACGGGTGCCCAGATCCTCGTCGATCTCGGCATCCATTCGATGCGGCTGCTGACCAACAACCCGGCCAAGCGCGCGGGGTTGGAGGGCTACGGGCTGACCGTGACCGGACGCGTGGCGCTGCCCGTCCACGCCAACCCGGAGAACCTGCGTTACCTGCAGACCAAGCGCGACAGGATGGGCCACGAACTCGACATCGAGGCGGGGGGAGCCTGATGAGCGGGCACGGCGCTCCGGAGATGGCGGCGGTCGAGGGCGCATCTCGGCTGCGGGTCGCGGTCGTCGCCAGCTGCTGGCACACCGAGATCATGGACGGGCTCCTGAACGGGGCGCGGCGGGCGCTGGCGGCGTCCGAGGTCGACGTCGTGAAGGAGCTGCGCGTGCCGGGCACGTTCGAGCTCCCGGTGGCGGCGTCGCGGCTCGCAGCGAGCGGGTTCGACGCGATCGTCGCGCTGGGCGTGGTCATTCGTGGCGGTACGCCACACTTCGAGTACGTCTGCAGTGCAGCGACCGAGGGCCTGACCCGCGTCTCGGTCGACACCGGTGTCCCGATCGGCTTCGGCGTGCTGACCTGCGACGACGAGCAGCAGGCGCGCGAGCGTGCCGGGCTGCCCGGATCCAGCGAGGACAAGGGCTTCGAGGCGACGATGGCGGCGCTTGCGGCCGCGGTCACGCTCGCTCCGTACGTGCACCCGCGCCGTCACTAGCTCACGCCGCGTGGCGGCGCAGTTCGATGAGCAGTTGTCGCTCGAGCGGTGAGCGTTTCGGCCGTGCGCCGGGCAGGGTCGGTGGCCGGCTGGTGTAGTGGTGGCCGGTGGGGGTGATGAGGTCTATTCGTCCGGCGGGTCCGGGTCGGGCGTGCCAGCCGGGTGCTTGTTTGGCGATGTTGCAGGCGACGCACAGTCCTCCGGCGTTGTCCAGGCTGGTTTTGCCGCCTCGTGCGGCGGGGTGGGTGTGGTCGGTGTGTCGGATGGGTGCTTCGCACCAGGGTGTGCGGCAGGTCTGGTCGCGTAGGGCGATGAATCGCCGCTGTCCGGTGGTGAACAGTCGCCGTTTGCTGTCCATGGCGACGAGGTCGCCGGTGTCGGGCCGGGTGTAGAGGCGGCGCAGCCAGCGGGGTGCGTCCGGGCGCAGGGCGAGCTCGCGGGCGGTGGTGGCGGGGATCGGGACGCCGTCGATGAGGGCGGGTTCGGTTCCGTTGCCGAGGAGGGTGTCGGTGTCGATGACGAGGTTGATCTCGACGGGTACCTGCTCGGCGGTGGTTTGTCCGGTGACGCGTTCCACGAGCGTGTCGGCCATGACCTGACCCCGGCCGCGCTCATCGCCGGTGGCGATGTTGGTGTCGGCGTGCCGGGACAGTGCTGCGTAGACGGCGACGCCTTGCGCGACGGGCAGCAGTGCGGTGAGCCGGGTCATGGCGTCCGGCGCGGGCCGCAGGCTGACGCGGCGGTCGTTGGCGGAGTTGCTGAGCCGGTTCACGAACCCGGACGGGTCGATCCGGTAGGCGGCTTTCTTCGCCTCGGTCTCGACCCGCTTGTCCCCGAGCGCTTCGAGCCGGGGTGCGAGTTCGGTGTCCACCTGCGCCCGGTGTTCGCGGGAGAGCCACGCGGTTTCCCGGGCCACGAGCATCGCCCGCCACTCCGATGTCTTGCCGGCTTGCAGTTGCGCGAAGGTGGCCGGCAGTTCGGTGGTGAGGATCTTCGCCCAGCCGACATACCGCCGGGCCTGGAAGTGCGACACCCGGCGAGCCAGCCCGACCTGACTGGCGATGCCCCGGTCGGCGCGTTCGGCGGGAACGCCGGCGTCCAGTTGGGCTCGTCGTTGCGAGGCGGCGAACTCGGCGGTCTCCCGGGCCTGCACGGCGGCAGCTGTCGATTTCAGCTCTTCGAGCAGTCGGATCCGGTCGATGCGGGCTGCATCATCGGCGCCGCCGGGTAGGTCGCGCAGCGTGGCGATCAGCCCCGTGAGCGCGGCAGTGCCCGCGTCGACTGTCGAGACCGATTCGTGCATACATTCGATTGTAGTCCTGGATCGTCCGGTGTCAACCCTTGCGGAAGGATTTTTCCCTTATTTTGCAAGGAGATTCCCGCCGCACGCTCTCACCGGGCAGAGCTGGAACGTAACCCGGCGGCAACACACGACCAAGGCCCGAACAACCCCGCCGTCGCCGCCAAAGCGAAGCAACCAGCGCTGGAACCGACAGCCGGCAGCGCGGGCCGAGGAAAAGACAAGCCGCCCGTCGTCGCCGCCAAGCAGAAGCAACCAGCGCTGGAACGGACAGCCGGCAGCGCAACCGAGCCGGAACAGCAGCCCGGCAGCGCAATGCGGGCGGACCCCCAGCCGCCGACCGGCGCGGGATAAGTC
>DASTXN010000155.1:0-69785 GCA_035765515.1 Jatrophihabitantaceae bacterium
GCGGCTGCGACCGTGTCGGCGAACGAGCGGAAGTTGGCGACGGCGCGGGCGACGTCCAGTTCGCGGGCCTGCGCGAGGGGCTTGCCGGTGTCGGCGCTCTCGGCGAGCACGAACTCCTCGAAGCGCTCCTCGATACGGTCGGCGACCTTGCGCAGCAGCGCGGTCCGCTGTGCAACGGTGCTCGCGCCCCACGCGCCGTTCAGCGCGGCGCGGGCGGCCCGCACGGCACGATCGACGAGCGCGGCGTCCGCCTCGTGAACCGCAGCGAGCGCCGAACCGTCCACCGGGTTGACCTTCGTCCAGGTGTTCCCGGTCTCGACGAACTCGCCGTCGACGTAGTTCCGGACGTTGCCTGCCGTCATCGCGCGGTGCCTCTCACAAGGTCCAGCGTCGCCGATCGGGCCATGCCGAACAAATGCCAAATCGTCAGCTGGCAATGCCGGATAGGCATACCATCGCCGGGTGGACATCCCGCGGCTGCTGGACGGACGGCTCAAGCTGCGCCACCTGGTGCTGGTCGACGCGCTCTCCGAGCACGGCAGCGTCGTCGGCGCCGCTGCACACCTGCGGGTGACCCAGCCTGCGCTCACCCGCGCACTGCGGGACCTGGAGGAGATCCTCGGCGTCGAGCTCTACGAGCGCGGGCCGCGCGGGGTCGCCCCGACGATCTACGGCACCGCGTTCACCGAGCACGCGCGTGCCGTGCTGGCGCAGCTCACCCAGGCCGGGCGGCACGTCGCCGAGCTGGCCGACGCCGGGCTCGGCACCGTCACGGTCGGCACGCACCTCGCCGGCTCGAACCTGTTGCTGCCGCGGGCGATCGCGCGGTTGAAGGCGGACCGTCCGAACGTCACGGTGATCATCCGCGAAGCGACGCCCGAGTCGCTGCTCACCGACCTGGAGGCCGGCCGCGTCGACTTCGTCGTCGGACGGCTGACCGCGCCCCCGCAACGCGCGCGCCGGCAGCGACGGCTCTACGACGAGCCCGTGCGGCTGGTCGTGCGGCGCAAGCACCCGGCAACGCGGCTGCGCAGCGCTACCGTCGCGGATCTGATCGACTACCCGTGGGCGCTGCCGGGCATCGAGACGGCGCTGCGCGGCGAACTGGAGCAGGTCTTCCTGCGGCACGACCTGCCGTTGCCCGCGAACCGGATCGAGTGCACCTCGATCCTCACGCTGCGCAACCTGCTGGTCGAGACCGACACCGTCGCGGCGCTGCCCATGCTCATCGCCTCGGGCGACCCGGGGCTGACGCTGCTCCCGATCTCACTGGAACCGATGAGCCACACGGTCGGTGTCACGCGACCGAGCGCGCGCCCGCTCAGCCCGTCCGCGCGTGCCCTGCTCGAGCATCTGGACGACGTCGCCGCCGAGATGAGCGCCCAGCCCACGAAAATCGGCAGCGGCTGAGCCCCTCGGCTGATCAAATCATTCGCAGCCAACGAACAGGAGTCAGCAAGTGCCCGATTACCTCGTCGCCGACAGGCCACCGACGTGAACGACTGCGGAGTGCGATACCTCGGCGGTCCGACCGCGCTGCTCGAACTCGGCGGGTTGCGGCTGCTCATCGATCCGACGTTCGACGCCGCCGGTCCGCACCCGGTCGGTGCACGCGTCCTGACCAAGACCGCGGATGCCGTCGTCGGTCCGGACGAACTGCCGCACGTCGACGCCGTGCTGCTCTCGCACGATCAGCACCCGGACAACCTGGACCAGGCAGGGCGCGCCTTCCTGCCGACCGTGCCGCTCGTGCTGTCCACCGGGCAGGCGGCCACGCGGCTGGGCGGCAACGTCCAGCCGTTGCAGCCGTGGCAGGAGACCCGGCTGCCGCTGCCCGGTGGCGGCGCGCTCACCGTAACCGCGGTGCCGGCCCGGCACGGCCCGCCCGGCTGCGAACCCGTGGTTGGCGAGGTAACGGGTTTCGTCCTCACCGGTGACGGCCTGCCGACGGTTTACGTGAGCGGCGACAATGCCGCGTTGGAGCACGTGCGCGCGGTGGCCGAGCGGTTCACGGTCGATGTCGCCCTGTTGTTCGCCGGCGCGGCGCGCACCCCGCTGCTGGACGGTGCGTTCCTGACCTTGACCAGCGCCGAGGCCGCGCAGGGCGCGCTCCTGCTCGGGGCGCGTCACGTCGTTCCGCTGCACTTCGAGGGATGGGCACACTTCAGCCAGGGACGCGACACGCTGCAGGAAGCGTTCACCGACGCGGGACTGCTCGAGCGGCTGCACCTGTTACGGCCCGGGGAATCCGTCAACCTGGAGCGCTGATCACCAGCCGGGTTGGTGCAGCCGGTCGTCGTCGGCCGGCCGGGACGGATGCTGGCCGTACACGTTCTGATACCGCTCGTACAGGGCGTCGACCGCGTCGGCCGGGATCGGGACGGGATCGCCGAGTTGGCGGGCAAGGTGCGTGCTGCGGGCGACGTCCTCGCACATCACCGCGGCCTTGACCGCGGCGCGCGCGTCCGGGCCGACCGCGAACACCCCGTGGTTGGCCATCAACACCGCTGGTGAGCGATGCCGGGCGAGCGTGCTGACGACCCCGCGGCCGATCGAGTCGTCACCGATCAGCGCGAACGGGCCGACCGGGATGGGACCGCCGAACTCATCGGCCATCGCGGTGAGCACGCACGGAATCGGTTCACGCCGGGCCGCCCACGCGCAGGCGTAGGGCGAGTGCGTGTGCACCACGCCGCCCAGGTCGGGACGGTTGCGGTACACGTACGCATGCGCCGCCGTGTCGCTGGACGGCACCAGGTCCCCCCTCAATCGCCGCCCGTCCAGATCGCAGACGATCATGGCGTCCGGCCCGAGTTCGTCGTAGGACACGCCCGATGCCTTGATCACCATCACGTCGCCGTCCGGCCCCGCCGCCCGCGCGGAGACGTTGCCCGCCGTCCACGCCACCAGCCCGTAGCGCACCAGCTCACGGTGCAGGTGGACGAGTTGCGCGCGCGCCTCGTCCACCGACGGCAGCACCCGCTCTAGCGCGGTCATGACGTGCCGGCGTTGCGACGGGCACGCAGCCGGTGCAGGACATCGTTGCCGCCGTCGTCCTCGGCACGGCCCAGGTAGTCGTGCAGGCGGACGTAGTCGCGGTACAGCTCGGTGTAGTCGCGGTGACGGCCGGCGTCGGGCACGAACGCATCCCGCTGCAGCCGGCCCATGTGCTGGGCCGCCGCCGGCACGTCCGGATAGGCACCCGCGGCGACCGCCGCGTGGATCGCCGCACCGAGCGCCGGCGCCTGCGTGGACAGCGCGACCGACAGCGGCCGGCCGAGGACGTCGGCATAGAGCTGCATCAGCTCGGCGTTCTTGACGAGCCCGCCGGCAACGACCAGCTCGCGCACGGGCACGCCGGCCTCGGTGAACGCTTCGACGATCCGGCGGGTGCCGAAGGCGGTCGATTCGAGCAGCGCGCGGTAGATCTGCTCCGGACGGGTGGCCAGCGTGAGCCCGACGATCACGCCGGAGAGTTCGTGGTCGACGAGCACCGAACGGTTGCCGTTCATCCAGTCGAGGGCGAGCAGCCCGTGCGCGCCGACCGGCTGACCGGCACCGAGATCGGTGAGGTACTGGTGCACCGACACACCGATGCGTTCGGCCTCGGCGGCGTACGACTCCGGGACGTGACGGGTCGCCCACCACGCGAAGATGTCGCCGACACCGCTCTGCCCCGCCTCGTAGCCGTAGCGGCCGGCGACGATCCCGCCGTCGACGACACCACACATGCCGGGCACTTCGACGAGCCGGTCGGACACCATCACGTGGCAGGTCGAGGTGCCGAGGACGGCCACGAGCTGCCCGGGCTCGGTGGCGCAGGCCGCCGGGGCGCTCACGTGCGCGTCGACGTTGCCGACCGCGACCACCGTGCCCGGACGCAGCCCCGTCCACGACGCGGCCTGCTCGGTCAACTCACCGGCCGGCGAGCCGAGCGCGGCCGTAGAGCGGGCCAGCCTAGTCTCGGCGAAATCGGCGAACGCGGGGTTCAGCGCGGCCAGGAAATCGCGGCTCGGGTAGCGGCCGTCCTGGTAGATCCCCTTGTACCCGGCGGTGCACGCGTTGCGGGTCTCGGTTCCGGTCAGCTGCCAGACGATCCAGTCGGCGGCCTCGATCCAGCGCTCGGTCGCGGCGTAGACCTGCGGGTCGTCCTCCAGCAGCTGCAGCGCCTTGGCGAACTCCCACTCGCTGGAGATCTTGCCGCCGTAGCGACCGATCCACGGCTCCTTGCGCTCGTGCGCCAGCGCGTTGATCCGGTCCGCGTGCGGCTGCGCGGCGTGGTGCTTCCACAGCTTCGGCCAGGCGTGCGGACGGTCGGCGAAGTCGCCCGCCTGGCACAGCGGCCGGCCCGTGGCGTCCGTCGGCAGGACGGTGCACGCGGTGAACGCGGTGGCGATGCCGATCACCGCCGCCGGGTCGATGCCGGAGCGCCGTACCGCCTCGGGCACCGCCGTCCGCAGCGCGTTGACCCAGTCGGCCGGGTTCTGCAACGCCCAGTCGGCCGGCAGCCGGACACCCGACGGCAGCGCCGTCTCGAGCACGCCGTCGGCGTATTCGTGCACCGCGTGCGCGAGCTCTGCGCCGTCCGCGACGCGTACCACGAGGGCGCGGGCCGACAGAGTGCCGAAGTCGACGCCGACGACGTAGCGGTCGGCGTCGGAACGGTTGCCGCTGAGCCTTTCGGCCACTCCCTCACTCACCGCCGGCCGGCCAGCAGGTAGTAGACGTCGTTCGCGCGCAGCTCAGCAGCGAGCGATCGGCGGGTCGTGGCGGCGTCGATGAGTGCCAGCTCGGTTCCGGTCATCGTCGCGAACATGTCCAGCAGCTCGGGATCGACGGCCGTTGACAGCACCGTGTGGTGCGGGCCGCCCGCGGTGAGCCAGCACTCCGCGGACAGTTCGAGCGACGGCTGCGGGCTCCATACCGCGCACGCGACGGGCAGCCGGGGCAGTTGCTCGTCCGGCTCCACGACGTCGATCGCGTTGACCACGAGCCGGAACCGTTCGCCGAGATCGCACAGGCCGACCACGACGCCCGGGCCGGGCGCGGCGGTGAACCGCAGCCGGACCGGGTCCTCCCGATCCCCGATGCCGAGCGGATGGATCTCCAGCCGCGGGCGCTCCTGCGCGATGGATGGACACACCTCGAGCATGTGCGCGCCGAGGATGCGCGACGGGCCGGGACCGAGGTGGTAGGTGTAGTCCTCCATGAACGAGGTGCCGCCGGGCAGCCCGGCGGCCATCACCTTGACGGCACGCAGCAGCATCGCGGTCTTCCAGTCGCCCTCGGCGCCGAAGCCGTAACCCTCGGCCATCAGCCGCTGGACGGCGAGGCCGGGGAGTTGACGTAGCCCGCCGAGGTCCTCGAAGTTGGTCGTGAACGCGCCGTAGTCGCCATCGGTGAGGAACTGGCGCAGGCCTGCCTCGACCCGTGCGCCGTACCGCAACGCCTCGTGCCGCCCGCCGTCCGGTCGCAGTTCGGCCGCGATGTCGTACTCGTCCTGGTAGCGCTCGACGAGCTCGTCCACCTGCGTCTTCTCGACGTCCTCGACGACCGCGACGAGGTCGTTGACCGCGTACGTGTTGACCGACGCACCGAAGCGCAGTTCCGCCTCGACCTTGTCGCCCTCGGTCACCGCGACGCCGCGCATGTTGTCGCCGAAGCGCACCACCTTGAGGCGGCGCAGTTCGGCGCGGCCGGCCGCCGCCCGGCACCACGACGCGACGCGCCGGAGCACCGCCGGATCCTCGACGTGCCCGACCACGGTGGTGCGCGGGATCCGCAGCCTGGTCTGGATGAACCCGAACTCGCGGTCACCGTGCGCGGCCTGGTTGAGGTTCATGAAGTCCATGTCCAGGGTGGCCCACGGCAGCGACCGATTGGCCTGGGTGTGCAGGTGCAGCAGCGGCTTGTCCAGCGCGTCCAGGCCGCGGATCCACATCTTGGCGGGGGAGAACGTGTGCATCCACGCGATCACGCCGATGCAGTCGTTGTCGGCGTTCGCCTGCTGAACCGTGCGCGCGATCGACTCGGAATCGGTGAGCACCGGCTGCCACACGACCGTGGCCGGGATGCCGGGATCGGCGTCCAGGGCGGACGCGATCTGTTGCGACTGCGCGGCGACCTGGTCGAGGGTGTCCGCGCCGTAGAGGTGCTGGCTCCCGGTGAGGAACCATACGGTCGCGCGGCGATAAGGCGATTGCATGCCAGAGCTCTTTCGTCGGGGGGTCGTTCAGTCGGCGGCGGGCTCGGCGGCGGGCGGGCCGCGGCGGACCGCCTTGCGGGGACGATTGAGCCGTTTGGCTCGCAGCCGGTCGGCGGTGATCGCCAGGCCGAGAACGGCTCCGAGCACGATCTGCTGGTAGTACGGCGACACGTTCAGCACGATCAGGCCGTCGTTGATGAGCACCAGCAGGACGGCGCCGGCAACGATCCCGAGGATGCGGCCCTGCCCACCGAACAGGCTCACGCCGCCGATCACGGCCGCTGCGATGGCGTCCAGCTCGTAGCCGGTGGCGACGCTCGGGTCACCCAGCCCCAACCGGGAGGAGATGACGACGCCGACGATTCCCGCCATCACGGCGCTCACGATGTAGGTCGTGACGATGCGGCGCGAGGTGTTGATGCCCGCGAGCCGGGCGGCCTCGCTGTTGCCGCCGACGGCGTAGATCTGCCGGCCGATGTACGTGCGTTCCAGGACGAACCAGCCGAGGATCGCGAGCACGGCGAAGATCACCGCGGGCAACGGGACGCCCCAGACCTTCGTGCGGCTCAGATCGAGGAAGCCGTTCCCGGAGATGGTGACCGGCACCGACTTCGTGATCGCCTGCGCCGCACCGCGCGCGGCGGTGTAGGTGACCAGCGTGATCACGAACGGCGGGACGTTCAGCCTGGTGACGAACCAGCCGTGCAGGAAGCCCACGAATGCGCAGCACAGCAGCGTGAGCAGCACGGCCGCGCCAAGTGGCAGGCCCTTGTTGACGAACAGCCAGGCGGACAGCACTCCGGACAGGGCCGCCAGCGAACCGACCGACAGGTCGATCCCGCCGGTCAGGATCACGAAGCTCTCGCCGACGGCCAGCGGGCCGAACTCGGCGAGGTTGCGGCCCATCTCTTGCAGGTTCGAGGTATTCGCGAACGACGGCTTGTCTAGCCAGACGCCGACGAACACGACGACGCAGGCCAGGACGACACCGATTTCAGGTGTCTCGGACAGCCGGCGTGACACTCTGGTGATGACCCGCGACTCCTCCGCGACCATCGTCGGGCCGCTCTTGCGGGCGGGTGGCGCGATCGTCATCGAACTCCTTCGGTGATCAGGTGTGCGCGTTCCGGCTGCGTCGACGGGGACGCCGCCGCCGCGCCGATGATCGCTTCCTTGCTGAACTGCGGGCGGTCGAACGTGGCCGCCGCCCGGCCATGGGCCAGCACGACGATCCGGGAACACAGGTGCATGAGTTCTTCGAGTTCGGAGGACGCGACCAGTACGGCGGTTCCGGCAGCAGTCGCCTCTTCGATCAGCCGGTAGATCTCCGCCTTGGCGCCGACGTCGACGCCCCGGGTCGGCTCGTCCAGCAGCAGCAGCCGCGGGGACGTCGCCATCGCGCGAGCGAACACCGCCCGCTGCTGGTTCCCGCCGGACAGGGCGCGGATCGGCTGCTCGGCCGACTGGCACCGCACGCGGTACTCGGCGACGACCTGTCCGGCCATCGCCCGCTCACGCCGCGGCTTGAGGTAGCCGAACCGCGCCAGCTTCGGCAGCAGGGTCAGGCTCACGTTCCAGCGGATCGGCGCGTCCGGCAGCAGCGACTGCTGCTTGCGGTCCTCGGCGACCAGCGTGATGCCGGCGTCGACGCCCGACTTGGCCGAGCGCGGCCGGTACGGCCGGCCGCCGAGTTCCATGCTGCCGCCCGTGGCCGGCTGCGCGCCGAAGATCGTGTGCAGCAGGCGGCTCCGGCCCGAACCCATCAGCCCGGCGACGCCGACGATCTCGCCGGCACGCACCTGCAGGTCGAGCGGACCCAGCCCGTCAGCGGTCAGGCCGGCCGCCTGCAGCACCACCGGGCCGGTCTGGTCCGGGTGCGCCGCGTGCTCGCCGCTCAGTTCGGCGCCGACCATGTGCTTGATCAGCAACTGTTCGGTCGCGCCTTCGCGGGGCAGGTCGGCGACCTTCTCGCCGTTGCGCAGCACGACGATCCGGTCGCAGACGTCGAGCACCTCGTCAAGGCGATGCCCGACGAACAGCACTACGCCGCCGGCGGCCGCGTGCTTGCGGGCCAGGGACAGCACCAGGCCGGCCTCGACTGGTCCCAGGGCGGACGTCGGCTCGTCCAGGATCAGCAGCAGCGGACTCCGTCGCCACGCCTTGGCGATCTCGATCAACTGTCGCTGCGCGACCGAGAGCGAGTCCAGCCGCTGGCGGCTGGCGATGTCGAGGCCGAGTTCGTCGAGCAACTGCTGCGCGGCCCGGTGCATCGCGGCGAAGTTGACCAACCCGGCACGGGTACCGGGCGGCGGCGTCCCGAGGAAGAGGTTCTCGCCGACGCTCATCTGGCCGACGAGCGGGAACTCCTGCGACACCATGGCCACCCCGGCGGCCGCCGACGCCGCCGGGGAGCCGAGTGGAACGTCCGTACCCGCAATGCGGATCCGGCCGAGGTCGGGCTTGACGGTTCCGGCGAGCGAGCCCATCAGCGTCGACTTGCCAGCCCCGTTCTCCCCCACCAGTGCGACGACCTGTCCCGACAGCAGGGCGAGTTCTTCGACGTTCAGAACCCGCACCGGCCCGTAGATCTTCGCAACACCGTTGAGTTCGACCGCGACCTCGGCCGAAGCCGTCATGACGAGGTCAGCCCGAAGCTCTGCAGCTTCGCGTTGTAGGCGTCCAGATTCGCCTTCGTCACCAGGCCGACACCCGAGGACAGCGTCAGGCCGTCCGAGCTCAGGTACGGCTTGATGATGTCCATCGTCGCTTGCACGCCGAGCACCTTCATGGCGGCCAGGATGTAGACGCTCATGTAGCCCTGCTGGTACGGCTGCTGCAGCACCATTGCCTGCACCACGCCGGCCTTCAGGAAGGCGAGCGTCTTCGGCTCCGAGTCGTCGGCCACCACGATCGTCTTGCCCGTCTTCCCCGCCGACTGGACGGCCTGACCCGCCGACGGACCGTCGTAGGAGTAGACGCCGTAGAAGGCCTTGAGGTTCGGGTCCGCCTGGTAGGCCGCCGACGCGTTCTGCAGCGCCTTGTTGGCGTCGCCGCCGTCGTTGTAGGTCTGGAACACCTTGATCGACGAGCCCTTGAGCGCGTCCTTGAAGCCCTGGATGCGCTGCACGGCGTTGAGCGCGGTCAGCGACCCGACCAGGATCGCGACGTCCCCGCCGTTGGGCAGCAGTTGCTTCATCGCGTTGCCGGCGTTCTGGCCCGCCTCGTAGTTCGGTGTGCCCAGGTACAGCGGCACCGATTTGAACGTGTCCAGCGGCGAGTCGATGGCGATCACCGGGACGTTCTTGTCCTTGGCACTGTTGATGAAGCTGGTCAGCGACGAGGGCTGGATGGCCGACACGGAGAAACCGGTCGAGCCCTGCGACAGCAGCGTGGTGAGGATGGACAGCTGTTGGCTGATGTCCATCTGGGTCGGCTCCTGGAACTTGGCGTTCAGCCCCAGTTCCTTGTTCGCGTTCTCAACGCCCTTCTTTGCGGCGTCCCAGTACGCGGCCGTCACGTTCACCACCACCGAGGGGTTCACCCCGCTGAGGCTCTTGCCCGCCAGCGCCGCCTTGAGCTTGTCGCGCAGTTCGGCGAGCTTGGCGTCGTTGAAGCTGATGTCCCCCTGCAGGGCGGCCGCCTGGGTGTTCCCCGCAGCGCTGTTGGCGACGGACGGAAGGGTCGAACCCGCCGCCCCAGTATCGGTGTTGCTGCTTCCCGTGCTGTTGGTGCTGCAGGCGGTCAGGGCCACCACGGCCGCCGCCACGCACACCCCGATATTGCGGAGTCGTGCTCGTACCACTGCCGTCTCCTCACAGCCGAACGTGTCGGCGCTCGTCGAGCCTGCGGGCCGGGTGCCTCAGGCGTCCTACGCACAGACAGCGGTGTCGTGCGCCACATCGTCGAGAATGTTAGCGCTCACTTTTTGGCTGTCAACAGTTCTGCGCGGATCTTTTTCGGCGGCTCACCGCGGATTGCCGAGCCCGTGTCAGCGTGGCGGCGCGGCGACGCTGTCGCGTGTGATGAGTTGGGGCGCGATCCGCGGCCGCACCGTCGCCGGATCGCCGGTGGTGATCTGATGCAGCAGCACCGCCAGCGTCTCGCGCGCGACCGCGTCGAAGTCGGGACGGATCGTGGTCAGCGGCGGGACGAAGTAGGCGGCCTCCGGGATGTCGTCGAAGCCGACGAGGCTGATCTGCTCGGGAACGGCCCGGTCCCGCTCGCGGAGCGCCTTGAGAATCCCCAGGGCGAGGTGGTCGTTCGCGGCGAAGATCGCTGTCACCTCGGGCATGCGAGCCAGCATCTGTCCGACGCGGTACCCGGCCGCCGGCGACCAGTCGGCAGGGATCGGCGGCGGGGGTTCGATGCCGCGGTCGGCCAGCGCCGCGGCCCAGCCCTCGATGCGGCCGACGCTGTCGAACCATTCGTTCGGGCCCGAGACGTGCCACACGGTGGGATGACCGGCGTCGAGCAGGTGTTCGGTCGCCAGCCGCGCGCCGGCCTGCTGATCGACCGTCACCAGCGCCGTCGTGCGGTCCGGGTCACCGTCGATGCGCACCAACGGGACGTCGTCGGGCATGTGTTCGAGCGCCGCCCCGGCCGACACGACGGGAGCGATCACGACGATGCCGGCGACTCGCTGATCCAGGTGCCGCTCGATCGCGTCGGAGATCGACTCGCGATTGAGCTCGCGCAGGCTGGCAACGCTCACAGCGAATCCCGCCTCGGCCGCCCGGCGCTCGAACGCTGCGAGCAGCGAGGCCGGGCCGAACAGGGTCGTGTTCTGGGCGACCACGCCGATGAGCTGCGAGCGCCCGGTCACCAGCGCGCGCGCCGCCCGGTTCGGCCGGTAGCCGAGCTCGTCCATCGCGGCCCGGACGCGCAGCCTTGTCTGCGGTCGGACGTTCGGATGATCGTTCAGCACGCGCGAGACCGTCTGGTGCGAGACACCGGCCAGGCGCGCGACGTCGGTCATTGCCGGGTTTCGCACCGGCCGTGGCCCACGGGGCGTGTTGCCGGCCGCTTCGCCTGTCACCACGACGCCTCCCGAGTCCCAGCGGTCTGCCCCGCCTGCTCAGATGTTAGCGATCGACATCCAGCGAACGCGCGGCAGCGCGCTCACCAGCCGAGTTCGTGCAACCGGTCGTCGTCGATGCCGAAGTGGTGTCCGACCTCGTGCACGACGGTGCGGCGCACTTCGTCGATCACCTGCTCGTCGCTGTCGCACAGCTGGCAGATGGCCTGCCGGTAGATGGTGATGTGGTCGGGCAGGACGCCGGCGTACTGCGAGGTGCGCTCGGTCAGCGGGACCCCCTGATACAGACCGAGCAGGCCGTTCGGCGGGCTGTCGTGATCAACGGTGACGGCGACGTTGCGCATCATCCGGCCGAGTTGCGGCGGCAATCCGTCGAGCGCCTCGCCGACCATGACTTCGAACCGCTCCCGCTCGACCCACACCATGATTCAGGCTAGTCCGCGCGACTAGGCACGCGCGCACGTCCAGCCGTCGGGCAGCTCACCGGTCTCGAGGAGTTCCTGCAATCGCGCGGCGACGTCCGGCGGAAGCGATTCATCGGCCGCCGGGTAGATCACCCGCTCTTCCTTCATGTTGTGGTGCAGCAACTGCACGCCGAGGCGGTGGCAGCACTCGCGCAACGCGGCCGGATCGGCGGCGGTGCGCAGTCCGGCCTCCAGCTCGTCCAGAACGTGCCACAGCTGTCCGTGTTCGCGGAGCATCACGAAAAGCGGGGCGACCAGGCTGCCGCCGGACAGCGGCGGGAAGAGGAATTCCTCCTCCAGGTAGATGTGCCGGCGCAGCGCGGCGATCGCGCGCAGCGACCGCTCCACATCGGGCACCTGCCCATCGCGAGTCAGGCTCTCCAGGCCGGCGTCGATCTCATGATGCTCGCGCTCCAGTGCCGCTGCCAGCGACTCGTCCATCATGCGTCCATAATAAACACGAAGCGGCTCGTACAAACTGCCTAGGGTGACCGGCTAGGTCAGATCGGTGGAATCCATGCTGCGCTTGCCGACCCGCTCGATGCGCATGACGACGCGCTCCTCCGGATCCGGACAACACACCAGCGAGTCCCGCTCCAGCCAGTCGTTCTCCGGCAGCTGGCGTTGCTTGGCCGGCAACAACGGCAGCACCGACTGCAGCGCGAAGATGCAGAAGTGCTTTCCGTCGGGCAGCCGCAGCTCGCTGCTGTTCACCAGCTCGAACCAGTCACCCACCGCGAGGCCGCATACCGAGCGCCCCTCGATGCTCTCGACCGTGACACGCAGGTCGTACAGCTCCATGTCGGCACTCACGACGAATCTCCAAGCGACAGTGCGCGCAGCGGGGCGAGGCCCATCGGGCCGAGCCGCAACGCGTCCATATGGAAGGTACGCAGGTCGAAGCCCGGACGGCGGGCGGCCGCGTCGCGCAGCTGCCGCCAGAGCCGGGCGCCGACGCGGAACGCGAGCGCCTGTGCCGGCCAGCCGAAGTAGCGGTCCACCTCGAACTGCGCGGTGACCGAATCGCATCCGGACGCGGCACGCAGCACCGCCGCGCCGACCTCGGGCGTCCACGCCGTCGCGTCTGTGACGCCGTTCCGCTCGGGGATCGGCAGGCCGAGGTGCAGCCCCATGTCGATCACGATGCGCGCGGCGCGCCAGCGCTGGCCGTAGAGCATGCCGAGCCGCTCCCCCGCGTTCCGCAGCAGCCCGAGCTCGTCCGCGAGCCGCTCGGTGTAGTGGGCCCAACCCTCGGCGTACCCGTGCACGTGTGCCATGGACCGCTGCCACGGGTGCAGCCGCGGTTGGCTCATCGCCGTGGCGATCTGCAGGTGGTGACCGGGCACGCCCTCGTGGTGGACGGTCGTCACTTCGCGCCACACGTGCGAAACACCCTCAGCCGGCGGCGACCACCAGATGCGGCCCGGCCGGCTGAACGCGGCGTCCGGCGACGAGTAGTACATGACGCCGGTCGACGTCGGCGAGATCGCGCACTCGGGACGGCGCGCCAATGCAGGCAGGTCGAAGTGCACGCCGTCGACGGCCTCGACCACCTCGTCGACCCGCCGCTGCAGCCAGGCCGCGAGCTCACCCGGCGTGCGCAGCTGGCCGGACACGTCCGCATCGAGCAGCGCCGCGGCCTGCTCGATCGAGTCCGCACCGAGCGATGTGGCCAGCTCGCGCATCTCGACGGTCAACCTGGCCAGCTCGTCCCAGCCGAACGCGTACGTGTCGTCGAGGTCGACGTCGTCGCCGAGGAACGCGCGCGCCGTGACCTCGTACAGCTCACGGCCGGCACCCTCGTTCGGACGGGCGTGGGTCAGCAGCTCGGTGCGCAGGAAGGCGGCGAACGATTCGGTCGCCGCACTCGCGGCCGCGGCACCGGCGACGAGCCGGTCACGATCGCGGACGTCCACGGCTTCGACCAGCCGACCGTAGAAGTCGTCCGCGCCGACCCACTTCTCGCACTGCGCCGCCGCACCGAGCAGCTGCCGCGCCGATACCGCCTGGCCGGCCGCGGCGGACATGCGCAGGGTCTCGGCGTAGTCGGCGAGGGCGGACGGAACGCGCGCCAGGTGCTCGGCCACCCGCTCCCAGTCCTCGGCGCTGTGACGGGGCAGCTTGTCGAACACCTCGCGCACCGCGTGCACCGGCGTGGCCAGCGGCGCGAGCAACGAGGTCGTGAACCCGACATCGTCCAGCGCCAGCTCGCTGTCGATCCGCTCGCGGAGCGCGGCGTCCAGAGCGCGGTCGGCATCAGGCGGTGAGCCGCTCTCGCGCAACGCCCGCTGCGCCCGCCGGTAGGCCTTGTGCCGAGTGGCGAAGTCGGCGGGAGCGAGGGCAGGCATGATCGATTCCGGTACGTCGCCGAGCGCCTCGGCCGCGGCCGGATCGACCGGGGCGAGATCGCGCAGCAGCCGGTCGGCGATGTCGCGGACGGTCATGCCGCCGCCCGTCATGCCAGGTCCCGGAGCGCGGGCAGCACGCGCTTGCCGAGCAGCTCCACGCCGTCGTCGTCCGACGCGCCGTGCGGGGTGCCGAATTCGATCCGGCTGGCACCGGCGGCGATGAGCTCGGCACCGTGCGCGGCGACGTCCTCCGGCGCGCCCGCGAACGCGAACTTGTCCAGGACCTCGTCCGGGATCACGCGTCCGGCCGCGACCGCGTCGCCGCGGCCCAGCGCAGCCCGCATCGGCACCAGCACCTCGTCGGGCACGTCGGCGGTGACGTCCTGCTTCGCGACGACGTCCAGGTACATCGCGACCTCGGACCGGGCGCGGGCACGGGCGGCGGCGCCGTCCTCGTCGACGACGGTCACCGCGCCGACGACCAGGCCGACCTGCCGCCCCGAACTCGCGGCATCGATCAGCGCACGTGCATGCCGCACCATGTCCGGGTTCGCGCAGCCGCCGAGCTTCACCTCGTCGGCGGCGCGACCGGCCAGCGCGAGGCCGCGCGGACCCCACGTGCCCAGCAGCACGTCCAGGTCCGGCCGGCGGCGCGGGTAACGCAGTCGGGTGCCGGCGGCGAGCGGGAACACCTCGCCGGCATAGGCGCTGTCGTCGCCTCGGAGCAGCCGACGGATCACCTCGATCGCCTCGGCCATCGCGCGCAGGGGGCGCGGCTGGTGGACGCCCACCTGGCCCAGCCAGGCGCCCCGCGTCAGCCCGACGTAGGCGCGGCCGTCCGAGGCAAGGTCCAGGGCGGCGGCCTGTCCCGCGATCTCCACCGGGTGCAGCAGGAACGGGTTCAGGCAGGCTGGACCGAGCCGGATGCGCCCGGTCACGCGGGCCATTTCCAGCAGCGGGTACAGCGACGGCTGGAAGCCGAAGTCGTGGAAGACCGAGACTCCGTCGAAGCCGAGCGCCTCGGCCATCACCGCGAGGCGCTGGTAGTCCGCGCCGGACTTGTCGGTCTGAAACCCCAGGGTCACCTGCGTACCGGCCATGGTCACGGCACCGGCGGGGTGACTGCGAGCAGGTACGCGGCAGGTGCCTTGCTCTCGTTGCAGAAGCGGTGCGGCAGCCTCGAGTCGAACGTCAGCGACTCGCGTGCTGCGAGCAGATGTCGTTCACCGGCCACCTCGACGACCACCTCGCCCTCGAGCACGACGACGCACTCGGTCGAGTCGTGGCCGCGCGACTCGGACGAGCTGACGTCGCCCGGCTGCATCGTCGCGAGGAGCACCTCGAGGTCCCCGCGACCCGGGGTGAGCCGTTCATAGGTGATTTCGCCCTGCGGCGCGGTGAGCCGCATGCGTTCACCGGGACGGGACAGGTGCACCAACGGGGCATCCGGTTCGCTGAACAGCGAGGAAACCTCGGCCTTGAACACGGTCGCCAGCTTGCGCAGCGTCGCCAGGCTGGGGTCGGTCACCCCGTTCTCCAACTGGCTGAGCAGCGCTGGGGACACCTCCGCCGCGCTCGCGAGCTCGCGCAGCGTCATGCCGTGATGCAAGCGCAGTTCGCGGAGTCGATCCCCCAACATGGTGCCATTGTCCTTTCAGAGTTGCTCGGCATGATGGTGCACGATGCGCCAGGTGCCGTCGCCATCAGCGTCCCAAACATCGGTGACGCGGAATGAAGTCTGCTCGCCGGACGCGACGGCGCGCAGGAGGTACCGCGCGACGGCGGCACTCTCGCTCCAGCGATCGACAAGTAGCTGCTCCACCCGCAGAACCGGTGGTGTGGCGCCGGCCGCGTCCGCCCTGCGCCGGGTGCGCAGTTCGGTCAACTCGGGCAGCCCGATCCACGCGCCTGGATGGTCGGTCTCCCAGATGGTGATGTCCGGGTGCAGGTGCTGATCGAAGCGGCCCGAGTCCGGATACGCGGCGTACATCGCCCGGACAGCCTCGGCCACCGCCCCGTCGGTCTCGCGGACGCGTCTCATCGCTGTGCCTCCAGTTCGATCTCCTCGACGCGATGGCAGGCCACCACGCCGTCGTCGGCGGTGCCGGGCACTTGCCGCAGCAGGGGTTCGGTGCGGCAGATGTCCCGCGCGTGCGGGCAGCGAGGACGGAACCGGCACCCAGTCGGCGCGCGCGACGGGTCGGGCACCTCACCTCGCAGTACCGCCGGCAGTTGCTGGCGGTCGGAGACCTGCGGGACGGCGTCCACCAGCGCGCGCGTGTAGGGGTGCTGCGGCGCCGCCATCAGCCGGCGCGTCGGCGCGGATTCGACGATCCGCCCCAGGTACATCACCGCCGTCCTATCGGCGATCTCGTGCACCAGCGCGAGGTCGTGTGAGATGAACAGCAGCCCGACCTGCAGCTCGCGCACCAACGAGAGCAGCAGCGAGACGACCTGGGCCTGGGCGGACGCGTCCAACGCGGTGACCGGCTCATCCGCGATGAGCAAGGTCGGCTCGGCTGCGAGCGCGCGGGCGATCGCGAGCCGCTGCCGCTGGCCGCCGGAGAACTCGTGCGGGAACCGGTTGGCCGCGTGGTGAGGCATGCCGACTCGGTCGAGCAGGTCTGCCACGCGTCCCACTCGCATGCCGTCCGCGAGCTGCGCTCCGACGGACCGCCGGGGATTCAGCGAGCCACCGGGGTCCTGGAAGATCATCTGCAGCCGGGTCTGCCTCGGCGGGCAGCGCCGCCAGCCCAGCGGGACGACCGGCGCCCCGTCGAACAGCACCCGGCCGGCACTCGGCGCCGCGAGGCCGGCAGCGACGCGCGCGAGCGAAGACTTGCCGCACCCGGACTCACCGACCAGGCCGACCACCTCACCGGGCGCCACCGCCAGGTCGACGCCGGCGACCGCGCGCACGACGCCGCGCCCACGCGGTTTGTAGTCGACATGGACGTCCTCGATCTCCAGCAATCCGGTCATGGGCGCACCAGCTCCGGCTGCACCGCGCACGCCAGCGTCCGGCTGTCACCGATCGCCTCGAGCGGCGGGACGGCCGAGCGGCAGACGTCCTGGGCGAACCGGCAGCGCGGCTCGAACGGACACCCCGGCGGCTCCTCGCCCGGGAGCACCGGCACGCCCGGGATTGCCTGCAGGGTCCGCGAGGTGCTCAGCCCGTGCGGACGCGCGCCGAGCAGCGCGGACGTGTACGGGTGCGTGGGCCGGTTCAGCACGTCCGTGGTCCCGCCGCTCTCCATCACCCGTCCGGCGTAGAAGACGTATGCGCGCTGGGTGAGCGAGGACAGCACGCCGAGGTCGTGCGTGATGAACAGGACGGCCAGGTCGTGCTCACGACGCAGCTCGTCGAACAGCGCGAGGATGCCGGCCTGGACGGTGACGTCCAACGCGGTCGTCGGCTCGTCGGCGATCAGCAGCCGCGGACGGCAGGCGAGCGCGATGGCGATCGCGATCCGCTGCCGCATGCCGCCGGAGAACTGGTGCGGGTACGACCGCAGTGCCCGTTCCGGCTGCGGGATGCGCACCTGCTCGAGCAGTTCGACAGCCCGCGCCCTGGCGGCGGCCTTGCTCAGTCCGAGGGAGGCGCGCATGTGCTCGGTGAGCTGCATGCCGACGGTGAGCATCGGGTGCAGTGCGGCGCTGGAGTCCTGGAACACCATCGCGATGCCCGAGCCGCGAACTCCCTGCCAGCCGCGGCGGTCGAGCCCGGTCAGCTCAGTTCCGTCGAAGCGGATCGAGCCGTCGACGTGCGCGCCGGGCGGCAGCAGGTTGAGCAGCGTCAGCGCGGTCAGGCTCTTGCCGGAACCGCTCTCGCCGGCGAGCCCGACGATCTCGCCCGGCTCGACGCGCAGGTCGAGACCCTTGATCACGGGCAGCGGTCCGTCCGGACCGCGCAAGGTGACCGAGAGCCGGGACGTCTGAAGCAGTGGTTCGGTCATCGACGGCTCCTGCTCCGCGGGTCGAGCCAGTCGCGCACCGCGTCGCCGAGCAGGTTGAAGGCGAGCACGACGGTGAGGATCGCGATGCCGGGGATGATGCTGACCCACCACTTCGACAGATCGTTCGAACCGGCGGCGATCATCGCGCCCCACTCCGGCGCCGGCGGGCGCGGCCCCAGGCCGAGGAACGACAGCGAGGCCAGCATCAGCACGGCGTTGCCGAGTTCGAGGCTGGCCAGCACGACGGACGGCCCGACGCTGTTCGGCACGACGTCGCGCCACAGCGCCCGCCACGGCCCGACACCGAGCAGCCGCGACGCGCTGAGGAAGTCCGAACTGCGGATCGAGAGCACCGCGCTGCGCACCACCCGTGCGTAGGTGGGCCACGACACGAGGACGAGGGCGAGCACCGCATTGCGCGCGCTCGGTCCGAACGCGGCCGTGACGACCATGGCCAGGATGATCGGCGGGAACGCGAACACCAGGTCGGTCAGTCGCATCAGCACCTCGTCGACCCAACGACCGAGGTAGCCGGCAACCAGGCCGAGGGTGCCACCGATCAGCAGTGCGAGCGCGACGATCACGACCGCCAACGGCAGCGACAGCCGCGCGCCGTAGAGGATCCGGGTGAGGATGTCACGGCCGAGCTGGTCGGTTCCGAGCCAGTGTGCGCCGGACGGTGGCGCGTAGTACGGGCCGCTCTGCGCGAGCGGGTCGTGCGGCGCGAGCAGCGGCGCGGCGATCGCCACGATCGCCCAACAGGCCAGGATCCCGATCGCGACCACGGTCAGTCCGCGCGCGTGCCGGCGCCGGCCGGATCTGCGCCGCTCGGGGCGCGGCGCACCTGGACGCAGCCCGAACAAGCGACGCGCGGGCAGCGCCTCGGCCATGACGTCGGGCGCGATCTGCGGGGCGTTCGTCGGCGTGCTCATCAGGAGACCCGAATCCGCGGGTCGATGATCCCGTACAGGATGTCGATCAACAGGTTGACGACGGTGTAGACGAGCGCGACGAACAGGCCGACGCCCATGATCGCCGGCAGGTCCAGGTTGAGCGCGGCGCGGTACGCGTACTGGCCGATTCCCGGCCAGCTGTAGATCTGCTCGATGAGGACAGTGCCGGACAGCAGCGACGCGAACGCCAGGCCGGCGACGGTGACCACCTGGACCAGGCCGGCGCGCAGCACGTGCCTGCGCAGGACCGTCCACCGCGGCAGGCCCTTCGCGTAGGCCGCCTTGATGTAGTCCTGGTCGAGAACCTCCAGCATCGCCGACCGGACGAACCGGATCAGGATCGAGACGGTCAGCGCGGTGAGCACGAGGACCGGGAGCATGAGATGCCACAGTGCGTCGCGGAACGCGATCGGCCGGCCTTGCAGCAACGCGTCGATCGTGTACATGCCGGTCACCTGGCGCGGCGGCGTCAGCTGAGTGCTCAGCCGCCCGCCGTTGGGCGCGACGCCGAGCAGGTAGAAGAAGACGTACAGCACCACGATCGCCAACCAGAACGACGGCGTCGACAGCCCGACCAGCGCGGCCCCGCGGATCGTGTGGTCGGCCGCGCGGTCCTTGCGCACCGCCGCCCACAGTCCGAGTCCAACGCTGATCAACAGCGACAGGATCATCGCCGGGATCGCCAGTTCGAGCGTCGCCGGCACGTACTTCTTCAGGTCGGCCAGCACCGAGTCGCCGGTGCTCTGGGACGTGCCGAGGTTCCCGTGGATCAAGTTGTTCAGGTAGGTCAGGTACTGCATCGGCAGCGGCCGGTCCAGCCCCCACTTGGCGCGGTACGCGGCCACGATCTCCGGGTTCTGCTGCGCGGTCTCGGACAGGTTCGTGTTCGCCGGGTCACCGGGAACGGCCTGGACCAGCAGGAACGTCAGGATCGTGACGCCGAACAAGAGCGCGGCGGTGATCAGGATCTTCTTGCCGACGAACCGCAGGAGGGTCCGGGACGGCCGCGTCGTTGCGGCCGGTCCCGGACCGTCTGCGGCCGGGGGCTCGGCGGCCGGGATCAGCCCGGCAGCCGGTGGTTGCGTGGCGGTCAACTGCTGCTGACACCCGCGAGGTTCACGGTCCAGCCCGCGGCGGTGTACGTCGCACCGCTGAGGTCGGCGCTCGCCACGGCCGTCCCCGCGCTGTAGCAGAGCGTGATGTACGGCGCGTTCGTGATCATCAGCCGCTGCCACTTCTGCAGCGCGGTGACCTGCTCGTCAGCACTGGTCGCGGTGAGGACCGCCTTGCCGGCCGCCACGGTCGCCGGGTCGGCGCGCTCGGCCGTCCAGCCCGCGGCGGACGCGGTGTGCCCCCCGGGGAGCACGTCCGCGACGATCGATGCTGCCGCCGGGTAGTCGAGCGACTGCGGGCTGAAGCTGAACGGCACCTTGCCGGTGTCGCGCTGGTCGAGGAACGACGCGATAGGCGCGGGATCCAGCTGGATCTTGATGCCGGCCTTCGCCGCGTCGCTCTGCACCTTGGCGGCGATCGTGCCGAGGTCGACACCGACGTAGGTGATCGCCGGGTAGAGCAGCTTCACCGTCTGGTTACCGACGCCGGAGGCCGCGAGCAGCGACTTCGCCTTCGCGAGGTCCTGGTGCTGCGCCTCGGACGCCGGCAGCGCTCCGGCGTAGGCCGTCGGCACCATGCCGGACGCGGGCGCACCGGACTTGCCGAACAGGGCCGCGATGCCCTGGTAGTCCAGCGACGCCTGCAGCGCTTGCACCCAGTCGTGGTTGGACGTGACGGGGCTGATCGCCGGGTCGGCGTGGATCCGCAACTGGTAGTAGGTGTCCGGGCTGCCGGACTGGTGCAGCGAGGCGGGCAGCCCCGACAGCGCGTTGCCGGCCAGGTCCAACGCGATCGTGTCCGACGGCGACTTCGCCATCGTCAGCTTCTGGTTCTGGACGTCCATGTTCGAGACCACGACGCGGCCATAGGCCGGCTTGCTGCCCCAGTACTTCGGGTTCGCGGTGAGCACCACCTGGGACGCCGCGTCGAAGGAGGAGATCTGGTACGGGCCGCTGCCGATGGCGTGCGTGTTCAGGTAGGTGCCCAGGGAGTCGGTCTTGGCGGCGTCGGTACCGTCCTCGCCGCCGTGCTGCTCGGCCAGCTTCTGGTTCAGGATGCCGGCGTACGGCTCGGCCAGGATGATCGGCACGTCGGGGTTGACGGTGTCGCTGGTGACGACCACGGTGTGCGCGTCGGGCGCCGAGAACGACAGGCCGCCGACGATCGCGGCCGCGCTGCCCTTGAGGTTCTTCAACCGGTTCAGGCTGAACACGACGTCGGCGGACGTCACGGACGAGCCGTCGGCGAACTTCGCGTCCGAGCGCAGCGTGAAGGTGAACGTCTTCCCGTCCGGGGACGAGGTGTACGAGCTGGCCAGGTCAGGCTGCGGCTTCGAGATGTCCGAACCGTTGAACGTGACCAGGGTGTCGTAGAGCGCGTGGACGATCATGTTGCCGGTGCCCTCGTACACGGTGCCCGGGTCCAGCCCCTTGATCACGAACGAGGTGTCGACGGTCAGCGTCTTGCCGTTGCCGCCGCTGTTGCCCGATCCCTCGCTGCCGCAGGCACTCAATGCCAGTACGGCCACCGTGCTGAGCCCGACGAGGGCGGCCAGCCGCCGGGTGCCCCGTCCGTTCCGTCCGGTCATGCGCGCTCCTCCAGAGCTGCCTCAGTGGCGTTCAATGGATCTGAACCGTGATCGGTCACACTAAACACGCGGGGAGTCGGGAGTCAACGGCCGCGCGGGTCACGCTTCGATATCGGCGAGCAGGACGAGCGGTGGCGAGCCGAACGACAGCAGCCAGTCGTGGAAGCCGCGAAGGGTGAACGCGGCCTGGTCGCGCTCGCGCCGGCCGTCCCTGATGCGGTGGATCAGCTCGCGTCCGAGCATGTACGAGGAGGGGTACGTCGGGTTGTCGTGCCGCGTGTATCGCCGCACCTCGCCGGCGGCCATGTGCGGGTCCATGCCCGCCTCCCGCTCCATGAGCTCGGTGGCGTCGGCGACGCTCATCGTGCCGGTGTGCAGCCCGACGTCCACCACGATGCGCAGCGCCCGCCACAAGGCGTTGCGCTGCTTGACCAGCCGCAGCCGGTCGTCGGCCAGGAAGCCCGTCTCCTCCAGCACGTCTTCGACGTACAGCCCCCAGCCCTCGACGAACTGCGGCGTCCGGAAGTAGCGGCGGATCGAATCGCGCGGCGTGCCGAGCTTGTGGTGCGCGTACTGCACGTGATGGCCGGGATAGGTCTCGTGGCCCGCGATCGAGGTCGCGAACACGTAGCAGTTGTCGCGCATGTGCTGCCGCTGCAGCTCGGGGTTGGCGTTCGGGTCGCCGGGCGTGATCAGGAAGCCGCTGCGCAGCCCGGGGCCGTACGGCGGGCTCGGCGACATGACTCCGAGCGGGAGCCCGTCGCGGCGGTAGTCGGGCACCCACTCCATCTCGCAGATCGCGCCGTCCGGAACGGTCACCAAGTCGGCTTGCAGGGTGTGCTGACGCGCCTGCTCCATCGCGTCGCCGTAGGTATCGAGGAAGCGGGCGGGTTCCGGATGCCAGTTCTTGATCTCGTCGATCTGCTGCCGCCAGTCGGCGGTGCGGTCGCGACTGGCCGCGAGCGCCTCCAGCGCCGTACGTTCGCGGTCGACCAGTTCACGGCCGTGCTCGGCCAGCCCCGCGGAGTCCAGCTCGAGGTGGTGGTAGGTGTGCAGCAGGTAGTCGAACTGCTCCACGCCGCAGGCCCACTCGCCGCCGGCCAAGTCGACGAGTTCCTCGGCGAAGGACGCGAACCCGGCCATCGCCAAGGCCGCGTCGACGCTCGCCCGGCGGACGTCCGCGCCCAGCGCCGGCGGCAGGGCGCGCGCGTACTCGCCGACCGCCCGGGCGACGAACCGCTCGAGGCCGCGCGCGCCGGCAGCACCCATCCCCGCCCACAGCCGCGGCGCGTCGGCGGTGAGGTTGCGCTGCGCCTGGGCCAGGTAGGCCGGCATCGCGCGAAGGCGGGCGGCGAGCGCCTCGCCGCGTTCGACATCGACCGGCTCGGTCATCAGCACCGACAGCGCTTCCCCGAGCCGTTCGGTGTACCAGTACGGCGCCCGCTCGGCGAGCCGCTCGACCTCGTGCCTGCGGGTGGCCGTCCGCAGCTCGGTGAGCAGCACCTGGTGTTCCAGCCAGGCGACCGTGCCGCGCGGGGGATCGGGCTCCGCTTCCGCCGCGGCGAGCTGGGTCGTCCGCTGCGCCTGCTGCTCCGCGAGGCCGTCCGGCGTGATGTCGCCGAGCTGCGCGTCCCCGCGGGGATCACCCTCGGCCGAGGCCTGGATCGGATCGGTGCCGAACAGCCACTCGACGTACGGGTGCAATGGTTCGGTCACGGTCAGTACCCCGCCAGGATCGTCTGCAGCCGGGCCAGGCCGTCCGGCGGCAGCGTGCTGCGCACCCGCGCGGCGGACGCGGGACGGCGTCCCCAGAGCAGCAGGATCCGCGCGGCCGGGTCGGTCTCGATCACGCCCGGCGCATCCGTGGGGTCGTCCCACGACAGCGACCCCGCGCCGTTGCCGACCTGGACCACCAGGTCGCGCGAACCGGGGCAGCGCAGCCGTGCGGTCAGCGGCTCGGCGGGGCTCGGATCGCTGCCGAGTCCGGACAGCAGCGAGCCGGCGAGCAGGGCGACCGAGTGCTCGACCAGCACCGGTTGGCCGAGCAGCTCCAGGCCGGCCTCGTCGTCGCCGAGCAGATCCCAGCGGTGGATCGCGAACTCCTGGCGCATGTGCGTGACCAGTTCGGCGACCGGCAGCCCCCACCCGACCTCGGGCACGGCCACGGCCGGGTCGTCGGCCAGCATCGCGCCGAAGGCCGCGTTCATCCGCTCGTCCGCCGTGACCAGCCGGCGCCGCAGCGCCGTGTCGGACATCGCCCGGTACGGCGGTTCGCGGTCCTGCCAGGCGCCGAACTCGGGCACCGGGTCTCCGGCCAGGTGCGCCTCGACCTGGTTGGCGAAGGCGTCCGCGCCGGATGCGATGTGCGCGATCAGCTCGTGCGCCGTCCAACCACGGCAGGCAGTCACCGCGCCCGGTGGTATGGAATCAAGCGCCTCGAAGAACGAC
The DNA here is from genome assembly GCA_035765515.1 of Jatrophihabitantaceae bacterium. Lineage (GTDB taxonomy): Bacteria > Actinomycetota > Actinomycetes > Mycobacteriales > Jatrophihabitantaceae > DASRSS01. Next base: position 24,111 of record DASTXN010000155.1, read on the forward strand.
TCGGCCTCGTGCGTCACGGCGGCTACACCCTCTCGTCAACGAACCCGGCCGAGTGTAGGTTGCCTAAATCGTGTTCGTCCAGACTGAACAGCCGTAAACGCCGAGGGAGCGCCGTGACCACCCTGTTGCACAACTGCACCGTGTTCGACGGCGTCGCGGACACGCCGATCGCCGCCGCGGCAGTGCTCGTTGCGAACGGACGGATCGCCGCGGTCGGGCCGGAGGCCGAGGTGCGCAACGCGGCGCCGGACGGGGTCGGCGAGCTCGATCTCGGCGGGGCGCACGTGATGGCCGGCTTGCTGAACATGCACACGCACCTGTCGCTGTCGCTGCCCGGGCCGGGCGGCGCCGCGGTCAGCGCGCTGTCGTCACACGCCCTCGCCCTCTACATGGCCTCGGGCGCGCGGCGGGCCCTGCAGTCGGGTGTGACGACCGTCCGCTGCGTGGCCGAGAAGGACCACGCCGAGTTCGCGCTCCGCAAGGCGATCGAGGACGGTTGGCTGACCGGCCCGCGGATCTTCACCGCCGGTCGGGCGCTGTGCTGCACCGGTGGGCACGGGCACGACGGCACCGACACGCTCGAGTGCGACGGCGCCGACGCGTTCCGCCGCGGCACGCGTGCGCAGATCGCCGTCGGCGCGGACCTGATCAAGGTGATGATCTCCGGCGGCATCGCCGGCGAGCACGAGCGGATCCACACGCCGCAATTGACCCGCGACGAGATCGCTGCGGTGATCGAGACGGCGCACGCGTGGGGCCGGCGGGTGACCGCGCACGCCGGGCCGGCGCCGATCATCGAGGAGGCCGTGCGGCTCGGGCTGGACTGCGTCGAGCACGGCTACCAACTCACGGAATCGGTCGTTGCGCTGATGGCCGAGCGCGGAACCAGCCTGGTGCCGACGCTGATCGTCACGCGGTGCAAGGACTTCTTCGACTCGATCGGCGTGCCGGAGTGGATGCAGCAGCGCTCGCTCGGCGCCGGCGAGCGGCACGCCGAGAGCTACCGGCTGGCGCTCGACGCGGGTGTCGAAGTGATGCTCGGCAGTGACATGCCGCCGTTCTGGCCGACGGACGGCACGACGGCGACCGTGCGCGAACTCGAGCACATGGCCGAGTTCGGGCTGGCGCCGCTGGACGCGCTGAGGGCCGCCACGATCGTCCCGGCGCGGTGGCTCGGTGCCGACAGCGAGATCGGGACGGTCGAGGCCGGCAAGCACGCCGACCTGATCGCGATGGACGCCGACCCGACCCGCGACGTGTCCGCGCTGCGTGGGCTGCGCTGGGTGATGAAGGGCGGCGTGGTCGTCCGCGACGATCGCACCGGCCTGGCGGTGTGACGCCGGCGCCGCCGCCACGACTCAGACGGGGAACACCCGCTGCGCCGGATCCGCGATCCGGCGCTGCAGCTCGGCCTCGATGACCGCGTCGTCGTACACGCCGACCGGGTCCGCGCGCGTGGCCATGTACTTGCGGGCCGCGGCGAACTCCAGCAGCCACAGGTCGTAGATGCGTCGCAGCTCGGCAAGCGGCTCGGGGTGTTCGTCCACGCGAAGCGACAGGTCCGGGTACTCCTCGGTGCCGTAGATCAGGATGCCTGCGGACTGCTGCCCGCGGGCATCGCCGCCGGCCTCCTGGCCGGCTTGCATGGCCGCCATCAACCGCTCCGCGAACGGCAGCTCGCTGCGTTCGTAGTGCGCCAAGGTTGCTTCGACGACGTCCGGCCCGGCGAGCAGGTTGCCGGCGACGCTGACGCCATCGCCCAAGCGGTGCCCTGACCAGTGCCGACACGCACTACCGGTGAACGCCACGACCGCACCGGTGCGATCCACGACATGCACCTGTCGATGTTCGCGACCGGCATCGGCCTCGACGAGCGCGGCGACGGACTCCTGCGCCGAGGCGCCGCCGGCCAGTGCGCGCAGTCCGCGCGGGCCGTACGTGGGGTTGATGGTCGCCTGCGTCGACAACGCACCGGTGTCCGCCGACACGCTCAGACACAGCCCCGCGGCCGCGACGAATCGGGTCGCCACCATCGCGCCCAGCGCACCGCTCTCCGCGTCACGGGCGACGATCGACCAGGTCATCGCGCGAGGATAACCGCGGCGTGCTCAGGCCCTCAGCTTCGCCAGCCGCTCGGGCTTGGGCCAGCGGACGTCGGTCGCCCAGCCCAGCTTCTCGAAGAACCAGATGACGCGGGCGGACTCGTCGATCTGACCGCGCAGCACCCCGTGGCGGGCGGCGGTCGGGTCGGCGTGGTGCATGTTGTGCCAGCTCTCGCCGAAGCTCGGGATCGCCAGCGGCCAGAAGTTCGCGCTCTTGTCGCGCGCCTGGAACGGGCGATCCCCGATCGCGTGGCAGATGGAGTTGATCGACCAGGTGACGTGGTGCAGCAGGAACACCCGCACCAGCGATGCCCAGAAGAACGCCGACAGCGCACCGGCCCACGACATCGAGACCAGCCCGCCGATCAACGCCGGCAGCAGCAGCGACAGCGCGAGCCAGAGCGGGAACAGCGCGTTGACGATGCGGATATCGCGGTCGTGCAGGAGGTCGGGCGCGTACTTCTCCCGGTTGGTGTGCTGCTCATCGAACATCCAGCCGATATGCGCCCAGCCGAGGCCCTTGAGCAGAGCGCGCAGGTCGTCGCCGTAGCGCCACGGCGAGTGCGGATCGCCCTCGCGGTCGCTGTACGCGTGATGCCTCCGGTGGTCGGCAACCCAGCGCGTCACCGGTCCCTCGATCGCCATCGAGCCGGCGATCGCCAGCGCGATGCGAAGCGGACGGTTCGCCTTGAACGAGCCGTGCGTGAACAGCCGGTGGAAGCCGATGGTGATCCCCATCCCGGACACCTCGTAGAAGACGACTCCGACGATCACGTCCGTCCAGCCGAGGCCCCAGCCCCACGCCACCGGGATAGCGGCGAGAAAGGCGAGGAACGGCACGATCACGAACAGGTACAGCGCGGTCTGTTCGCCGCGGCGCTTCTCGCCTTCGAACACCGGCTTCGGGCCGGCGGTCGGACGGTCGTCGAGCGTCGTCATCGCGTCAAGTGCTCCTTACGATCGGGGACGGCGGACGGGCGCGGCCGGAGGCGCTTTCCTACCTGCACTACCACCTGCGATAGTCGCCGCGGCGCGGTTACGCAACCGTAACTTACGGCCGCGTAACCAACAACCGGGCCCGGTGCCGGGCGTTCGACGGCACCGTCCGCCGGTAGGCTGGCCGGGAACTGTGGGGGGTGGGGTAATCGGCAGCCCGCAGGCCTTTGGAGCCTTGCAGTCTCGGTTCGAGTCCGAGTCCCCCAGCCAGCACAGGCGTTCGTCAGCGCCGCCGTCGTCGCAGCAGGAAGGTGCCCGTGCCCGACACCCCGCTCGCCGTAGTCGTTCTCGCCGCGGGCGAGGGCACCAGGATGAGGTCGCGCGCGCTGCCCAAGGTCCTGCACGGCTTCGCGGGACGGTCCCTGCTCGGCCACGTGCTCGCATCGGCGGAGCCGCTTGAAGCAGCGCACACGGTCGTGGTGGTCGGGCACCGCGGTGACGACGTCGCCGCGCACCTGAGCGAGATCGCGCCGGGCGCCGTCCCGGTCGTGCAGGCCGAACGCCACGGCACGGGGCACGCCGTCCGCCTCGCGCTGGCAGCGGTCCCGCAGGACGCGGCCGGCACCGTGCTGGTCCTGCCCGGCGATGCGCCGCTGCTGACGTCCGCGACGCTCACTGAACTCGTGGCGGCGCACACGGCAGCCGGAGCGGCGGCCACCATGCTCACCAGCCTGCTGACCGACCCGACCGGGTACGGCCGCGTGATCCGGACCGAGAGCGGCGACGTCCGGCGCATCGTCGAGCACAAGGACGCGACCGAGGCCGAGCGCGCGATCGGCGAGGTCGCCTCCGGCGTGTACGCGTTCGACCACGCGCTGCTGCGCGACGCGATCGGTCGCCTCTCGCGCGACAACGCGCAGGGCGAGGAATACCTGCCCGACGTCGTCGGCATCCTCGTCGGGGACGGGCGCCGGGTGGCCGCGCTGACCGCGGATGCCGCCGAGACCGCGGGCGTCAACGATCGCGTCCAGCTAGCCTCCGCGCACCGGGCGTACAACACGCGCCTGCTCGAGGAGCACATGCGGGCCGGTGTCACAGTCGTCGACCCGGCCAGCACCTGGGTCGACGCCGGCGTGACGCTCGAACCGGACGTCACGCTGCTTCCGTCGGTCGACCTGCACGGTGACACGCACATCGCCGAGGGCGCGATCCTCGGCCCGCAGGTCAGCCTCACCGACACGACGGTCGGCGCGGGCGCGGTGATCGATCGGACCGTCGGCAAGCAGGCGCAGGTCGGGGCCGGTGTGACGATCGGCCCGTTCGCGTACCTGCGGCCCGGTACCCGCCTCGCCGACGGCGTGCACATCGGCACGTACGTGGAACTGAAGAACAGCGAGGTCGGTACGGGTACCAAGGTGCCGCACCTGACCTACGTGGGCGACGCGACCATCGGCGAGCACACGAACATCGGCGCCGCCACCGTGTTCGTCAACTACGACGGGGTGAACAAGCACCGCACCGTGATCGGCAGTCACGCCCGGACCGGCGCCGACAACATGTTCGTCGCGCCGGTGAGCGTCGGCGACGGCGCGTACACCGCGGCCGGCTCGGTGATCGACCGTGACGTGCCTCCCGGCGACCTGGGCGTCGGCCGCGCTCGCCAACGGAACGTGGCAGGCTGGGTGGCGCGTAGACGCCCGGGCACCCCGGCGGCCGAGGCCGCCGAGCGTGCACTCGCCGCCGAGAACTCCGAGTCGCAGGAGAGGTCCGAAGACCGATGAGCACGTTGCAGGTTGCCGGGCGCAAGAGCCTGATGCTGCTGTCCGGCCGGGCGTATCCCGAGCTGGCCGACGAGATCGCCTCGCACATCGGCGTCACCGTCACCGCCACCACCGCGCGCGATTTCGCGAACGGGGAGACTTTCATCAAGTCCGACGAGTCCGTCCGCGGCTCGGACGCGTTCGTCATCCAGTCGTTCACCACTCCCATCAACCAGTGGATGATGGAGAGCCTGATCCTGGTCGACTCGCTCAAGCGCGCGTCGGCTAAGCGGATCACCGTGGTCGCGCCGTTCTATCCGTACGCGCGGCAGGACAAGAAGCACCGCGGACGCGAGCCGATCTCGGCGCGGCTGGTTGCCGACCTGTTCAAGACGGCCGGCGCCGACCGGCTGATGGCGGTCGACCTGCACACCGCGCAGATCCAGGGCTTCTTCGACGGGCCGGTGGACCACCTGTTCGCGCTGCCACTGCTGGCCGCGCACGTCAAGCAGAAGTACGCCGACGAGGACCTGGTCGTCGTCTCGCCGGACACCGGCCGCGTCCGCACCGCCGAGCAGTGGGCCGACGAACTGGGTGGCCTGGACATCGCGTTCGTGCACAAGTCGCGCGACATCGACTCCGCGAACCAGGTCGTCGCGAACCGCGTGGTCGGTGACGTCGCCGGGCGGTGCTGCCTGCTGATCGACGACATGATCGACACCGGCGGATCGATCACCAAGGCCGCGGACCTGCTGTTCAACGAGGGCGCAACCAAGGTCGTGATCGCCGCGACGCACGGCATCTTCTCCCCGCCCGCGACCGACGCGCTGAAGAACAGCCGGGTCAGCGAGGTGATCGTGACGAACACGCTGCCGATCAGTCCGGACAAGGACTTCGACAAGCTGACCGTGCTGTCCATCGCGCCGCTGCTCGCCCAGGCGATCAAGGCCGTCTTCGAGGACGGCAGCGTCACGTCCCTCTTCCAGGGACGCTCGTAACTACCTTCAGCAGTTGCTGGTGCCCACGCACACGTGCCCGCTCCCGGCGGACGTCCCGACGGCGACGAACAGCGCGAACACGATGACCAGCCAGGCCACGCCGACGGTCAGCGCGATGATGCCGTGCTTGCGTACCCGCTCGGCCTGGTACTGGGCGCCGGCAATGTCTCCGACCGCCAGCGCACGATCGATGTTCAGGAACGCGGACAGCAGCGAGTAGAGCGCCCGCGGCCACAGGAACAGCCAGCTGACGACGAACCAGCCGACGTGCCGGTCGATCTGCGGCCGTCCGTACGGCGGCGGGTACTGCCCGTAATCCGGTGGACGATCGCCGGCCCCAGGTGCGGCTGGATCGCTCACGGCTGACCCCCGATTACTGCCCGCGACCGCGTTCGGCGGCTGCGTTCGGCGATTGTGTCATGGCGCCGGGTCGAGCTCGCCGTAGCCGCGCCGCCACCAACCTTCGTGATCGACAGCGCCTTGTGGCTGTCCGGGCGGCCACGGCGCGGGGTTGATCGACGGGGTCGTCCGGGGAATTCAACTGATTGGTTGACAACGTGCGAGCGCTGGAGCTAGCCTCCTAATCAACCAGTTGGTTGAACAGGAGGCACGGTGACCGATCAGCTCTCGCGGGTGTTCGCGGCGCTCGCCGATCCGACCCGGCGCGACATCGTGGCCCGGCTCAGCGCCGGCGATGCCACCGTCGGTGAATTGGCCGCCCCGTACGACGTCTCCGTCCAGGCGGTGTCCAAACACCTCAAGGTGCTCAGCGACGCCGGGCTGGTCAGCCAAACCAAGGATGCCCAGCGCCGCCCGTGCCATCTGGAAGCGGAGGTCTTCGACCTGATGACCAAATGGATCGAGCGGTACCGCCGCCAGGCCGAGGAGCGCTTCAGCCGACTCGACGCGGTCCTCGCCGCGATGGACGACGACCAACCCAACCGAACCCGACCACGAGCACAAGGAGCAGCATCATGACCGCAGGAACGAAGAACGAGACCACCATCGAGGCCGACCCGAACCTGCCGACCATCAGGATCGTCCGCGAGTTCGACGCACCCGTCGAGCGCGTCCACAGGGCTTGGACGGACCCGGAACTCGTGCCGCAGTGGATCGGCCCGCACGGCACCAAGATCGAGCTGCTCACCTGGGACGTCCGCACCGGCGGCAGCTATCGCTATGCGGCCACCGACTGCGACGGCACCACCGTTTACTTCTACGGGTCGTTCCACGAGATCCGCCCGGACCGGCTGGTGCAGACATTTACCTTCGAGGGCTACCCGGACGGCGTCAGCCTGGACACCCTCACCCTCGAGCAGCGACCAGGTGGCCGCACCCGAGCCACGATCGTCAGCCTGGTCGAGAACCTGCAGGCGCGCGACATGATCCTCGCGACCGGGATGGACAAGGGCGTGACCGAGGGCTACGAAAAGCTCGACGAGCTGCTCTAACCAGGTTTCCGATGCCCGCTTTCCCCACGGTCTGACCAAAATCAGGCCCCGAATTTGGTCAGGGCGTGGGGAAAGGCGGCCGATTCTGCGCGATGTGTGCGAACTGGGTGACCGACAGGGTCTCGCCGCGCGCGGACGGGTCCACGCCGGCCGCCCGGAGCGCGGTCTCGGCCGCCGCGGCCGAACCGGCCCAGCCGGCCAGCGACGAGCGCAACATCTTGCGCCGCTGGGCGAACGCGGCGTCCACCACAGCGAACACCTCGGCCCGGGACGCGGACGTCGCCGGCGGGTCACGGCGGACGAGCCGCACCAGCCCCGAGTCCACGTTCGGCACCGGCCAGAACACCGTCCGCGAGACCGCGCCCGCACGCGAGGCGGACGCGTACCAGGCCGTCTTCACGCTCGGCACGCCGTAGACACGCGAACCAGGCGGCGCCGCCAGCCGGTCGGCCACCTCGGCCTGGACGAGCACCAGCCCCGCGCGCAGCGCAGGCAGCACCTCCAGCAGGTGCAGCACCACCGGCACCGCCACGTTGTAGGGCAGGTTGGCGACCATGCTTATCGTCCGGGCCTCTGCGTCGCCCTCACGAGCGTGCCGAGGGTTGAGATCCACCGTCGGCGCCGTGCGCGGTTCGTCCGGGTGGTAGCGCAGCGCGTCGGCCTGGACGACGGTCAGCGGCGCGTCCGGCAACCGCGCCGAGACGGTCGCCGGCAGCGCGGCGGCCAGTACCGGATCGATCTCCACGGCGGTGACCGGGTGCCCGGCCTCGAGCAGCCCCAGCGTCAACGAGCCCAGCCCGGGCCCGACCTCCAGTACCCGCTCCCCCGGCTGCAACTCGGCCGTGCGGACGATGCGGCGGATGGTGTTCGCGTCGTGCAGGAAGTTCTGGCCCAGCCGCTTGGTCGGACGGATCCCGAGCGCATCGGCCAACGCCCGGATGTCGGCCGGGCCGAGCAGCGCGGATGCCATGGCCGCAGTCTGTCAGTCGGCGGCCGGCGTGAACGACGCCAGGTCACCGATGCCGAGCTGCTGTTCCACCCCGCCGACCCGGTCGAGGACCTGCCGCAGCGCGTGGTCGCCGAACTGCTTGTTCTCCAGGTCCGCGAACCGCTCGGCCAGCTCGTCCAGGGTGCGCTGCGGCATAGCGGCCCGCAGCGCCGGATAGACGACCGTGTCCTCCCATGCCTCGTGCGGCTCGTACATCCGCACGAACGCCTCCAGGTCGGCGCGCAGCGCGTCGCGCGCCCCCGCAGCGTGCAGCCCGGTACCGGCGGCCGCCAGGATCGCGGCGGTCAGGTGCCGGCCGCGGTCGTGCTGCACCAGCAGGGTGCGCACGAGGTCCGGCTCGGCGTCCTGGACCCGCGGGAAGACGTACGCCTCCTCGAGCCCTTCGTGGAAGCTCTCCACGAAGGACGACACGATCTGGGCCGCATCGATCACCGCACCGGACGGCACCGGCCGGCCGTCCGCGAGCCGCGCCGACAGCGCGCGGTAGGCCAGCAGCACCCGCTTGAGCACGCCGTGCTCGGTCATCAGCTCCTCGCCGGGCGACGGCACGTGCGGCTCGGCGACCGGCGTGGACGAACCCAGCCGTTCGCCCAGCTCGGTCGCACCTGCACCGACGAGCAGACCGGCGCCGCCGACGAGCAACCCGCGCCGGCTGACCCGGCTCACGAGCGTGCCCCAGGATCAGTGGTAACCGGCTGACCGTCGGGATCCAGGACGTACCAGGGCCCGCCGTCGAGGAACAGCGCCTGGCCGTGTGCCGTGCCCGCGGCGACGTCGCCTGCGTACCGGTACAGCGGGTAGCCGGCATAGGTGACGACCCGGGCTCCGGTGTTCGGGTCGGCGACCGTGCTCAGATCCGTCTTGATCACTCCGGCACCGGCTGACGGCGACCCCGAGTCCGCGATGACCAGCGGCGGCCAGGTGCCGGCGCACGCGCCCGTGCACGTGACGCCACGGCCCGCGTCCGGCGGGAACATGTACAGCGTGCGGCCACGACCGTCGACGAGAACGTCCCCGAGCCCACTCACCTGGCGGACACCGACGCTCACGTGCTGCGGGACGGGCAACGGCAGCACCGCGTCCCCCGCCCGCCGGGAGCCGTTCGAACCGCACGCGACCAGCGACGACACGGCCACGGCGACAAGCGCGAGAGTGGCCGCCCGGCGCGCGGTCACTTGACCTGGTCGACCAGGCGGCCGATGTCGTGCGCGTAGTCCGCCGGCGTCGTACCGGCCAGCCACAGCACCGAGGCCCTGCCGTCGACGAACGCCAGGGTCTGCGCGCCGTGCTCGACGCTGACCGACCCGTTCTTCTCGACGACCGGCGGCGACAGCGGAACTCCGACGGACTTCGCGACCGAGTCGATCTGCTTGATCGACGCGGTCAGCCCGACGAACGGCAGCAACAGCCCGGAGTCGAAGTTCGACAGCCAGGTCTTCATCCGCGCCGTGGTGTCGCGCGCCGGATCGGAGGTCACGAACGCCACCTGGGTGTGGGCCTGGGTCAGCGACGGCAGCTTGCGCAGCGCGTTGCCCAGGTCGGCCATCGTCGTGGGGCAGACGTCCGGGCAGTTGGTGTAGCCGAAGTACAGGACCAGCAGCCGGCCCTGCTGCAGCTTGCCGAGCGTGGTCGTCCCGCCGGCCGTGCTGTGGAACACCGCGTTGCGGGCGGTCACGCTGAGGGTGATCGGCTTGTCCAGCAGGTCGCCGCGGTATCCGGACGAGGATGTCGGCGCGTTCACCGTGGCCGGCGACGAACCGCCCCCGGACGAACAGGCGGCGAGCGACACGCCCAGCGCGAGGACGGCTGCGACGACGGCGGACGCGCGTCCGGCGGCGCGACGACGGAAGTTCACCACGTCAGTATCGGTCGCGAACCTGGGCGGTCCGGTTCCCGGGGACGGTCAAGGTGAGGGCGCGCTCACACCCGGCGCCGTCAGTACCAGCCGTTGTTCTGCCAGAACGACCATGCGCCGCACGGGGTGCCGTACCGGTCGGCGACGTAGCCCAGGCCCCACTTGATCTGGGTCAGCGCGCTGTTCTGCCAGTCCGGGCCGGCCGAGGCCATCTTGTCACCGGGCACGGCCTGCGGGATCCCATAGGCGCCGCTGGCGTTCGCGGCGTGCACGTTCCAGCCGCTCTCGTGATCCCACAGCGTGACCAGGCAGTCGAACTGCCCGCTGCTCCACCCGCGCGCGGCGACGAGCTGGCGGGCGATGTCCTTGGGCGAGCCTGCGCTGCTGGCGAAGGTGGCGCCCCGGGTCGCAACGGCGGCCCGCTGCCTGGTGCCGATCTTCACCACGCGCGGCTTGGGCACCCGCACGACCACGGTGTGGATCTTGGTTCGACCGACCTCGCGGCCGTCGATGTAGACGACGGCGTACGTGATGCGCGCGAGCCCGTCACGTCCGGGACGCACCAGCTGGGTCCGTCCGGCGAGCAGCTGCGGGTCGTGCGTGGACCGGGTGGTGAACGGGATGGACTTGCTGACCGTCACGCGGGCCTGCCTGACGCGCTTGAGGACGATGCGGGCGTCCTGCCGCAGCGGCGAGCCCTCGGGCATCGACAGCGAGTCGTGCGGGCCGACGGTCACCTGCAGGTCGTCGAGCAGCTGCGCCACCGTCACGTCCGTAGTCGTGACGTGCTGGGCGGTGCCGTCGTGAACCACGGTCACGAACTTCGGGGTGCGCACCGAGATGTCCGTCGGCCGCAGCGGCAGTCGGCGTGAGCGCGAGACCGAGGTGAGGTCGTCGGCCGAGTAGCCGAGCTCGTTCATGGCCGCGGCCACCGTCGGGGCGGTCGTCCAGACGCTGCGCTGCACGCCGTCGATGTTCAGGTTCAGCAACCGCCCGCGCTTGAGCACGATGCGTCCGCCGTCCTGCACGTGGTCGCCGGCTGCCGGCGCCAGCAGGTCGTGCGCATCGGCGGTGTAGCCGGCATCGGCCAGCACGCCGTCGACGGTCGCCGCGGTGGTGTGGATCCGGGTGCTCTGGCCGTCGACCACGAGGGTCACCGTCTTGTCGACGTTGGTCCAGGCGACGATGCCGCCTACCAAGCCGGCCAGTACGGCCGCGTTTAGGCCGTACTTCACGCTCCGGAGCAAGAGGGGATCTCCTGTGTGGTCTGGTCGTCCCTGGCTGCGACCCGGCGGGTCACGGAACTGTAACGGATGGACGGCAGGGAGGGGAACGCCGGGCGGCGCGGCGGGGCCGTGTCGCCGCCGGCAAAGGACGGCAAAATGCGCCAAAACAGGACGAAGCCCGGCCCGCGGACGGAGTGTCCGCGGGCCGGGCCGCATCGCTCACCGGGCGGTGAGCTCGCCTCTCGGCAGGCCGACGATCACAGGTACTGGCCGCACACCGGCCACGGGCTGGACCCGCGGGCGTCGTACACCTTGGTCGCGATCGCGATCTGCTCGGACTTGGTCGCCAGGTCGGCGCGCTGGGCGTAGGCGCCGCCGCCGTTGGACAGCCAGGTGCCGTAGTCGAACTGCAGGCCGCCGTAGAACCCGTTCCCGGTGTTGATGTGCCAGTTGCCGCCGGACTCGCAGTTGGCCACCGCGTCCCAGTCCAGGCCACCGGAACTGGAGACGCGAACCGCCGGGCGCTGCTTCGTCCCGACCTTCTCGACCTGCCGCTTCGGCTGGACGAGGACGACCCGCGCAAGCTGCTTGTGCGCGGCCTGCTTGCCGTCGATGTACAGCACCTCGTAGGTCACCCGCGCCTTGCCGGGCGTGCCCGCGGTCAGCACCTTGGTGTGGCCGGCGTACATCGCGGACGTGTACCGCTTCTGCACCGGGTAGCCGACGGACACCGTCTTGGTCCTGCGCACCATCTCGACGCGCTGGACGACGATCTTCATCCCGGCCTTGACCGGAGTGCTCGCCTTCGGGCGCACGCGGTCGTTGTGGTCGACCTTGACGCCGGCAGCCGCCAGCACCTGGCCGACGGTCTGTCCCGTGGTCGTCAGCGCGTGGCGGTGATGGTCGGCGGTGAGCACCACGCGCTTCGGCGAGCGCAGGACGAGGTCCGTGGGCTTGAGCGGCAGTCGCGTGGAACGCGAGACCGACACGTAGTCGGCAGACGAGTAACCGAGGTCGCTCAACGCCTGCGCCACGGTGGGCGCGGTCGTCCAGACGTCGCGGTCCTGGCCGTCGACGTTCAGGTGCAGCAGTCGGCCCTGCTTGAAGACGATCGTGCTGCCGTCGTGGATCTTGCTGTCCGCGGCCGGGGCGACGATGTCGTGGGAATCGAGGTGATAGCCCTGGGCGGTGAGAACTCCGCTCACATCCTGGGCAGTGGTTTGGATTTTCTTGGTATGACCGTCCACCACGAGGGTGACGGCTGCTCCGTCGGAACCGACTGCGAAGGCGGCTGTTCCACCCACGAGGCCGGCAAGCACAGCACCGTAAAGGCCGTACTTGAGGCTGCGACGCATCTGGAGATCTCCCATCTGTTGGTCGCACGCTTCGCGTACTCATTGGTCACGGAACCGTAACGGCGTCCGACGGGCCGATCCAAACCGAACTCCCGAGATTCGGCCCTTTTGTCCAGTTGCTGCCAGGCAGCTAAAGCCCACTCGAACGCGGCCGCCGGGCGGGATCGCCGGCGCGCCCCGGCCGCCGGCGGGCGGCAGGCCAGGGTGACGACACGCCCAGTTTCTGCGGGGCACAGCGCGGTGGCCGTTTTGCCTTGTCGGCAAACGTGATCTTCGGTCGCCGAGCGGGCAGACTCCTGCGTTTGGCGCGTTGTGACAACTTCTGTGAGTAGCGCCACGCGCGGGCCTCGTAGCGCCCTAATCGGGCGTATCAGTCAGGCCGAAGACGCGTCTCCCGGTCGCCCTGACGGCCGTACAGAGGGCCGCCAGGTCGTGCCCGCCCGCCGCCGCCAGCCCCCGGACGGTGAGTGGCAGCAGCCGCGGCGCGTTGGGCCGTCCGCGGTGCGGGTGCGGGGTGAGGAACGGCGCGTCCGTCTCGACCAGCAGCTGCTCCAGCGGCACCACCGCGGCCGCCTCGCGCAGCCCGGGCGCGTTCTTGAACGTGATCACGCCCGGGAACGAGAGGACGTAACCGGCGGCGACGCATTCCCGCGCCATTGCCGCGTCGCCGGAGAACGCGTGGAAGACGACCTGCTCCGGCGCGCCCTCCTGGCGCAGGATGCGCAGCACGTCCGCGTGCGCGTCGCGGTCGTGGATCATCAGCGGCTTGCCGACGCGCTTGGCCAGCTCGATGTGCCGCCGGAAGTGCTCCTGCTGCAGCTCCGGCGCGGTGCGGTCCCAGTAGTAGTCCAGCCCGGTCTCCCCCACCGCCACGCACCGCGGCTGCCGTGCCAGCCGCTCCAGCTCGGCGTAGCCGTCCTCGCCCAGACCGTCCACCTCCGTCGGGTGCACGGCCACCGCGGCGTAGACGTCCGGGTGCGCGCCAGCAGCTTCGACGCACCAGCGCGAGGACGCGACCGTGTCGCCGACCGTGATCGCCGCGACGACGCCGGCCTCCCGCGCCTCGCGCATCTGCTCGGCCACGTATGCCTCGTCCGGGTCGACGCCCGCCCGCTGCGCCATGGCGTCCAGGTGCGTGTGCGCATCGAACACCGGCGACGGCAGCGGCTCAGGGGACGGAGGGTGATCGGTCCGCGCGCGTGGATCGGCCTGGCCGCCGAGCGAGGGACGAGCGAGGCTGGTTGCGCGCGGACTGGGCACCCGGAGTCCCTTACTCCTCAGCGAGGCGATTGAGCTCGTCCTCGACGACCGACGGGTCGAGCTTGGCGAAGATCGGGGTCGGCGGCGCGATCGGCTGCCCGACCGGGATCGGCGTCGACGCCCAGCGCGCACCGGTGTCGTAGTCCCCCGTCAGCACCGAGTAGCTCGGCGAGCCCGGGGCGGTCGGCTCGTCGACCTCGACCAGGTCGGGCATCCGCGCCCAGTCCCCCTCGCCGCCGAGCGCCGCGTGGACCTTCGCCGAGGACGACGGCAGGAACGGCGTGAGCAGCGTCTTGGCATCCGCCACGACCTGCAGCGCGACGTGCAGCACCGATGCCATCCGGTCCGGGTCGGAGTTCTTCAGCTTCCACGGCTCCATGTCGGACAGGTACTTGTTCGCGGCACCGACGACGTCCATGGCCGCGCCGATCGCCGCCTTCTGCCGCGACCGCGCCAGCAGCTCGCCGACGTTCCCGAACGCGGCCTTGGACGCATCCAGCAGCGCGTGGTCGGCGTCGGTGAGCGCGCCGGGCGCGGGGATGGTGCCGAGGTTCTTGGCCGTCATCGACAGCGTCCGGTTGACCAGGTTGCCCCAGGTGCCGACCAGCTCTTCGTTGTTGCGGCGCACGAACTCCGACCAGGTGAAGTCGGTGTCCTGGTTCTCCGGCCCCGCGACGGCCAGGTAGTAGCGCAGCGCGTCGGCGTCGTAGCGGCTGAGCATGTCGCCGACGTAGATCACGACCTGGCGCGAGGAGGAGAACTTCTTTCCCTCCATCGTCAGGAACTCGCTCGAGACCACCTCGTACGGCAGGTTCAGCGCGCCCAGCGAGCCCGGCGTGCCGCCCTTGCTGCCGATGCCCGAGTAGCCCATCAGCATCGCCGGCCAGATCTCGGCGTGGAAGACGATGTTGTCCTTACCCATGAAGTAGTAGTGGCGCGCGCGCTCGCCCTGCCACCAGGCGCGCCAGGCCTCCGGGTCACCGGTGCGCTGCGCCCACTCGATCGAGGCGGACAGGTAACCGACGACCGCGTCGAACCACACGTAGATCGACTTGTCCGGACGGTCCCGCCAGCCGTCCAGTGGCACCGGGATGCCCCACTCCAGGTCACGGGTGTAGCTGCGCGGCTTGAGATCGTCCAGCAGGTTGAGGCTGAACTTCTGGACGTTCGGGCGCCAGTGCGTCTGCTTCTTCAACCACTCCGCGAGCACCTCGGCGAACGCGGGCAGGTCGAGCATCATCTGCTCGGTCTCGACGAACTTGGGGCGCTCGCCGTTGATCCGGCTGACCGGATTGATCAGGTCGATCGGGTCGAGCTGGTTGCCGCAGTTGTCGCACTGGTCGCCGCGGGCGCCGTCATAGCCGCAGATCGGGCAGGTGCCCTCGATGTAGCGGTCCGGCAGCGTGCGCCCGGTGGACGGGCTGATCGCGCCCAGCTGTTTCTGCGCGAACACGTAGCCGTTCTTCAGCAGGCCCAGGAAGATCTCCTGCGCGATCGCGTAGTGGTTCTTGGTCGTCGTCCGGGTGAACAGGTCGTAGGAGAGGCCCAGGTTCTGCAGGTCCTTGGCGATCACCAGCGCGTTGCGGTCGGCCAGCTCGCGGGCGCTGACGCCCTCGGCGTCCGCCTGCACCTGGATCGGGGTGCCGTGCTCGTCCGTGCCGCTGACCATCAGCACCTTGTTGCCCGCCATCCGCTGGTAGCGGGAGAACACGTCGGACGGGACGCCGAAGCCGGCGACGTGCCCGATGTGGCGGGGGCCGTTCGCATACGGCCAGGCGACTGCGGTCAGGACATGATCGGGTGTACTCACACCGCAAGGTTAGTGGGGCGTGCGTACCAGGATCGCCGGATCGCGCCCTGCTCGCGGCCGAGCGCTTCGCACCTCTATATATGGGTGTGCGCGGCCACTACGCCGACGCGCGGGGCGGCGGCGGCTGCCACGCGATCGACCGGGCACTTAGGCGGGCGGCCAGCCGCGGCGGAGTGATCCGGGCCGCGGTGTCGCGCAGCGCTACAGCGAGCCGGCCCTCGGACTGGACGACCCGGGCGGCACGGGCGGATGCGGCGGCCAGCCGTTGCGTGCGGGGACGCCGCCGCGCGTCGTACTCGCGGAGCCCGTCATCGACTCCGGCGGCGGCGCTGACCAGAGCGGCCAGCTCGACCGCGTCCTCCAGGGCCAGGCAGGCGCCCTGCCCGAGGTTCGGCGTCATGGCGTGGGCGGCGTCGCCCAGCAGCGCGACGCGGCCCCGTCCGAACGGCGGCAGCGGGCGGGCCAGCTCGAAGATGTCGTGGCGCAGCACCGCACCGGGATCCGTCGCCTCGACGATTTGCCGGATTGGCTCGTGCCAGCCGGCGAAACGGCGCAGCACCTCGACCTGCTCGTCGCCGGCCCGCCCTCCCTCGGGAACGTTGGCCGTGGCGAACCAGTAGACGTTCCCGGTGGTCAGGATGGTCGCGCCGAACTCGGCGCCGCGTCCCCACGTCTCGGCGGCCGCGTCGAGCGGGAACGGCCCGGCGGTCACGCCGCGCCACGCGGTATAGCCGGCGTAACGCACTCCGGGGAGGTCGGCGAACAGCTGGGTACGGGCCGTGCTGTTCAGGCCGTCGGCCGCGACGACCAGGTCGGCCCGATCGCGGTGGCCGTCGTTGAGCTCGACGTGGCCGTCCGGGGAGATGGCGCCGACCTGCGTGCCCGCGATCAACACCCCGTCCGGCAAGGCAGCGCGCAGCTGCGCGTGCAGGTCGGCGCGGTGCACGAGCCGGATCTCGACCGGCGGCTCGGCATCAGCGTTGATCCGGTTCAGCCAGCGCCCGTCCGGGCGGCGGGCCCCGCCGACCTGCATGGCGCCGGCGCGGCGAACGTCCGGCCAGACGCCCAGGTGTTCCAGCGCCGCGAGCCCGTTCGGCCACAGCGAGATGCCTGCCCCGATCTCGCCGGGACGCACCCCCCGCTCGTAGACGGTGACGTCCCAGCCCGCGCGCTGCAGCGCAGCCGCGGCCGCGAGGCCGCCTATGCCGCCACCGATCACGATCGCGCGCACTACTTCTCCTTCGCCGCGACCACTGCGTCGAACACGTCCCGCTTCGGCACGCCCCGGGCCCGCGCGACCTCGGCGATCGCCTCCTTCCGCGGCTGCCCGGCCTCCTCGCGCCGCGCGACCTCGCCGGCCAGCACGTCCGGCCCGACGTCCGCAGCTGCCTCGTCCGGGGCGCCCGCCACGACAAGCGTGATCTCGCCCCGGACGTCCCCGGCTGCCCATTCGGCGAGTCCGGCCAGGCTTGCTCGCCGGACCTCCTCGTAGGTCTTGGTCAGCTCGCGACACACGGCGGCCGGACGGTCCGGGCCGAACGCGTCGGCCAGGTCGCGCAGCGCCGCGCCGAGCCGGTGCGGTGCCTCGAAGAACACGAGCGTGCGGCGCTCGCGAGCCAGTTCGGCCAGCACGCGGCGCCGCTCGCCGGCCTTGCGCGGCAGAAAGCCCTCGAAGCAGAACCGGTCGACCGGCATGCCCGACACCGCCAGCGCGGTCGTCACCGCCGACGGCCCGGGCAGCGCGGTCACCGCGATGCCCTCGCTGACGGCGGCCGCGACCAGCCGGTAGCCGGGGTCGGAGACCGACGGCATGCCGGCGTCGGTCACGACCAGGACGTCGTCGCCGGCGCGCAGCACGTCCAGCAACTGCGGAACGCGCGCGGACTCGTTGCCCTCGAAGAACGAGACCACGCGTCCGGTCGGTGTCACGCCGAGGTCGCGGCACAGCCGCTGCAGCCGCCGGGTGTCCTCCGCCGCGATCACGGGAGCCGTCGCCAGCGCCTCGCGCAGCCGCGCCGACGCATCGCCAGGCTGCCCAAGCGGCGCGCCCGCCAGAACGATCCGGCCCGGTTGCGGCGACATGGTGGCGACCATAACGCGACGAGCTTTCGCGCGGATAAGCTCAGCGCCGTGACGGCGACGTTGGAGGCGCAGGCCGAGCGTCCGGGCGACGCGGGCTCGGACGCGCCGGCCGTCCGGCCGATACCGGCGGCGCTCGTGCCGTGGCGCGACCCGCACCCGTTGCTGGGCTGGCTGCTCACGCTCGCCGTCGCGGTCATCGCCGGCATCACGCGCTTCTGGGCGCTGGGCTTCCCGTCCAGCAAGATCTTCGACGAGGTCTACTACGCCACCGAGGCGCAGGAGATCTGGCGGTACGGGTACGAGGACAACCGCGGCTACATGTTCATCGTGCACCCGCCGCTGGGCAAGTGGCTGATCGGCCTGACGTCCTCGATCTGGGGCAACAACTCGCTCGGCTGGCGGGTGGCACCGGCGGTCGCGGGCGTGGTCGGGGTCATCCTGATGACCCGCATCGCGCGGCGGATGATGCGGTCGGACCTGTTCGGCGTGATCGCGGGCCTGCTGCTGACCATGGACGGCGTGTCCCTGGTGCTCGCGCGCACCGCGCTGCTCGACATCTTTCTGCAGACGTTCGTGCTGGCGGCGTTCGGCGCCCTGGTGCTCGATCGCGACCAGATGCGGGCGCGCCTCGGTCGGTTGATCGCCGCCGGTGCGGACCTGTCGGACGGCGCGCCGTCGCTCGGGCCGCGGCCTTGGCGGGTGGCGGCGGGCGTCCTGTTCGGCCTGGCCTGCGGGATCAAGTGGACGGCGCTGTCGTTCTTCGTGCTGTTCGTGCTCCTCAGCCTGGTCTGGGACCGCGGCGCGCTCAAGAGCGCCGGCGTCCGGCGTCCGGCCCGCAGCATGTGGTGGCGCTCGGGCGTGCCGGCGCTCGGTTCGCTGATCGCGGCCCCGGTAGGCACCTATCTATTCACCTATCTGGGCTGGTTCACCGGCGAGAACAGTTGGGGCCGGCACTGGGCGGACAACCACGGCCCGTCCACGCATCTGGACCTGCTGGGCGTGCACATCCCGTTCACGTGGGCGTGGGTGCCGGCCCCGATCCGCTCGCTGGGCGCGTACACGCTGGACGCCTACCGCTTCCACGAAGGCCTGGACAGCGGGCACACCTATCAGTCCAGCCCGTGGAGCTGGCTGGTGCTGGGCCGTCCCGTCGACTTCTACTACGACGGCTCCGGGACGTCGTGCGGGTCGAGTTCGTGCTCGCGCGAGATCCTGCTGATCGGCACGCCACTGATGTGGTGGGCGCTGCTGCCGATGCTGCTGTGGCTCGCCTGGCACTGGTGCACGACGCGCGACTGGCGGGCCGGCGTGGTGTGGGTGGCGTTCCTGGCCGGCTGGGTCGTCTGGTTCCAGGACCTCAAGCGCACGATGTTCTTGTTCTACATGGCGCCGTTGATGCCGTTCCTGATCCTGGGGCTGACGCTCGGGCTCGGGACGATGCTCGGTCCGGGCCTGCGCCGCACCGGCGACACGGCACGGGACGGCTCGAGCCTGCGCCGACGCCGGTGGGGCGTGATCGGGGTGTCCGCCTATCTCGGCCTGGTCGTCGCCGACTTCGTCTGGATGTGGCCGATCTACACCGGTGGCCTGCTGACCTACGCGCAGTGGCACGCGCATATGTGGCTTCCCTCCTGGGTATGAACTGCGCGTAGCCGCATACCCAGGGAGACCTTTCATGAGCATGGCAGGCAAGCTTCGCCGTGCCCCGACACGCATAGTGACCGGGGCGTTCATCCTCAACAGCGGGCTGCAGAAGCTCAAGGGCGACGACGACACCGCGAAGGCTGTGCACGGCATGGCCAGCGGCGCGTACCCGGCGTTCGGAACCCTGGAACCCAGGACGTTCCTGCGCGTGCTCGGTGCCGGCGAAACCGCGCTCGGTTCGGCGCTCCTGCTCCCGATCGTGCCGGCCCGACTTGCCGGCGCGGGCCTGCTCGGCTTCTCCGGGGCGCTGCTGGGCATGTGGTGGCGCACGCCGGGGATGCACGAGGACGGCAGCCTGCGCCCGACCGTGCAGGGGACGGCCATCGCCAAGGACAGCTGGATGCTGGGCATCGGCGCCGGCCTGCTTCTCGATGACATCGTGTCCGGGGCGAGCGAGTCGCACGCGGTCCACAAGGCCGAGCGCAAGGCGGCCCGCCGGGCCCGCAAGGCCGAGGCGAAGCTGCACGCGGAGGAGCTCAAGGACGAGCTCAAGGCCGCGTCCGCCGAGCGCCGCAAGCAGCTGAAGGCCGAGGCGCGGCAGCGGGCCAAGGCGCTGCAGGCCGAGGCCAAGGCACAGGCGAAGTCGCAGGCGAAGTCAGCGCGCGCCGCAACGCTGGAGACGGCCGGATCGGCCCGCAAGGCCGCGCTGGAGACGGCCGGATCGGCCCGCAAGGCCGCGTTGGAGACGGCCGGATCGGCCCGCAAGGTCACGTTGGAGACGGCCGGGTCAGCCCGCAAGGCCGCGCTCGACACTGCCGGCTCAGCCCGCAAGGCCGCGCTCGAGACGACTCATTCCGCCCGAGACGCGGCCGCGCACGCCGCCAAGTCCGTCCGCTCCACGGCGGAGGCGGTGGCCGACAAGGTCGGCGTCTGATCATCCTCGCTGATCAACAGCGCGTCGTGGCTCCCCTGACGGCCACGGCGCGCTGTTGATCATGGGGCTGTGCCGGACTGTCGGCGCAGGGTGTTAGACAGCTCGGCATGACCGAACCGCCCGAACCGTCCCAGCCGAAGCGCACTGAGCGGCTCCAGATGCTGGATCCGCAATCGCCCGTGGATCGGGCGGAGTTGCGGACGGCGGCCGAGGAGCGGCTGAGGGCACTCGCGGGCGCATCCGCCGAGCTGCGCCCGGACCAGTGGACGGCGATCGAGGCGCTGGTGGCCGACCGCCGTCGCGCGCTCGTCGTGCAGCGCACCGGGTGGGGCAAGTCGGCCGTCTACTTCGTGGCGACCGCATTGCTGCGTGAGCGAGGCGCCGGCCCGACCGTCATCGTCTCGCCGCTGCTCGCCCTGATGCGCAACCAGATCGCGGCGGCCGAGCGCGCCGGCATCCACGCGGCCACCATCAACTCCACGAACGTGGACGAGTGGCAGCGCACCTACGGCGCGGTTGCGCGGGGCGAGATCGACGTGCTGTTGCTGTCCCCGGAGCGGCTGAACAACCCCGAGTTCCGCGACAACGTGATGCCGCGGTTGGCCGCCAGCTGCGGGCTGCTGGTGGTGGACGAGGCGCACTGCATCAGCGACTGGGGCCACGACTTCCGCCCGGACTTCCGGCGGCTGCGCACACTGCTGCCCGAACTCCCGGCCGGGATTCCGGTGCTGGCGACGACCGCGACCGCGAACAGCCGCGTCGTCCGGGACGTCGCGGACGTGCTCGGGCTCGGCACCGACGCCCCGGACGTGTTGGTGCTGCGCGGCAGCCTGGATCGTGAATCGCTGCACCTGGGCGTGCTGCGCCTGCCCGACACCGCGCACCGGCTGGCCTGGCTCGCCGACCATCTCGCGACCTTGCCGGGCTCGGGCATCGTCTACACGCTGACCGTCACCGCGTCCCAGAAGGTCGCCGACTACCTGCGCGAACGCGGGCTGGCCGTCGCCGCGTACTCGGGGCAGACCGAGCAGACCGAGCGGCTGGCCGCCGAGGACGACCTGATCCACAACCGGGTGAAGGCGCTCGTGGCCACGTCCGCGCTCGGAATGGGCTTCGACAAGCCGGACCTCGGCTTCGTCGTGCACTTCGGCGCACCGTCGTCGCCTATCGCGTACTACCAGCAGGTTGGGCGCGCCGGCCGCGGCGTCGACAGCGCGGAGGTGATCCTGCTGCCCGGCACCGAGGACGAAGCGATCTGGGACTACTTCGCCTCGGTCGGCTTCCCGTCGGAACAACAGGTCCGCACCACGCTCGACGTGCTCACCGGCGAAGGCCGACCGATGAGCACCGCCGCGCTCGAGACCCGGGTGGATCTGTCCCGGTCGCGGCTGGAGGCGATGCTGAAGGTCCTGGACGTCGACGGCGCCGTCACGCGGGTACGGGGAGGTTGGACGGCGACGGGCCGGCCGTGGGAGTACGACGCGGAGCGCTACGCGCGGGTGGCGCAGGTCCGCGCCGACGAGCAGCAGGCGATGCGGGACTACCTCACCACCCGCGGGTGCCGGCTGCGGTTCCTGCGCGAGCAACTGGACGACGCCGACGCCGAAAACTGCGGGCGCTGCGACAACTGCGGCGGTCTGAGCCTCGCGGCGGAGACGTCCGAGCAGACCGTTTCCGCCGCAACGGCGACGCTGGCCCGGCCCGGAGTGCGGATCGAGCCACGCCGGATGTGGCCGACGGCGATGCCGAACCTCGGCGTGGAGGTCCGCGGCAAGATCGACGCGGCCGAGCAACCCGAGCCCGGACGGGCGTTGGCTCGGTTCACCGACCTGGGCTTCGGCCAGCAGGTGCGCGCGCTACTGCGCGACGACTGCCCCGACAGCTCGGTCCCGGACGAGCTGGTTCGGGCGTGCGTGCGGGTGCTGGCCGAGTGGGACTGGACGCGCCGACCGGAGGCGATCGTCACCGTCGGCTCGCGGCGCCGTCCGAGGCTGCTCGCGGACCTGGCGGGCCGGCTCGGCGAGGTCGGCAGGCTGCCGGTGCTCGGCACCGTCGAACACGTCGGCCCCTCGGCGGGCGGGCGCTCCAACAGCGCGCTGCGGCTGCGCGAGGTCTGGGGCAGTTACCTGCTCGACGACGGCCTGGCCGCGGCCGTCGACGGCCGGGACGTGCTGCTCGTGGACGACTTCACCGACACCGGCTGGACGCTCACCGTGACCGCCCGCGCGCTGCGGCAGGCCGGTGCCAGCGGCGTCTTCCCGTTCGTGCTCGGCATCGCGTCCTGAACCTGGGCACCCGGGAAGCGTCGGGGGCCGGCCGCGGTTGTACTGACATGCTGGTCGAGATCTTCTCCGACGTCGTCTGCCCGTGGTGCTACCTCGGCAAGCGCCGCTTCGAACGCGCCCTGGCCGACTTCGAGCACAAGGACGAGGTCACCGTTGTGCACCGCTCGTTCCAGCTCGACCCCTCGGCGCCGGACGGACCTGGCCAGCCGACCGTGGAGATGCTGTCCGGCAAGTACGGGATGAGCGTTGCCGAGGCCGAGCAGATGCAGCGCCAGATGGAGCAGCGGGCCGCGGCCGACGGGCTGGAGTACCACCTGGACGGGCAGCTCAGCGGGAACACGTTCCGAGCCCACCGGCTGTTGCACCTCGCGCGCGAGCGCGGTCGGCAGGACGAACTGCTGGAGCGGCTGTACGCCGCACACTTCACCGAAGGGCGGTCGGTGTTCGACGACGGCGCGCTCGCCGAGCTGTGCGCTGAGGCCGGTCTGGACCGCGCCGACGCCGAGCGGGTGCTGGCCGGTGACGAGTACGCGGCCGAGGTCGAGCAGGATCTCGCGGACGCCCGCGGCTTCGGCATCACCGGCGTGCCGTTCTTCGTGATCGACCGCCGGTTCGGCGTCTCCGGTGCGCAGCCGGTCGAGGTGCTCGGCAGCGCGCTGCGCCAGGCCGCCCAGGCTGCGGCCGAGGCCCGGCAAGCCGGCTGAAGCGAGCGGCGCGGCTGAACCGGCACGTCGAGCGGCGGGGCGCCGCGCGGCCGAGCCGTGCCAGGGGCCAAACAGCTCAGCGGGTCATCCGGCGGACGCGTCCCGCAGTAGCGCGAGCAGGCCGTCGAAGTCCTCGGCGCACGGCGAGCAGCTGCGCAGGTGCGCGGTGAGCCCCGGATAGGTCAGTTCGGGGTCGGCGCCGGACAGCACCAGCTCGACGTAGCCGTCCAGGTGTTCCATGACCTGCTCGCAGCCCGGGTCCTGCGGGTCGGTACGCAGGAAACGTTCCAGCGCGGCACGTCCGTCCGTTCGGTCCGTCATCGCCCGCCCGCCTCGTCCTGCAGATACCCGTTGGTGACCAGCGCGGCACGCAACTTACGGCGCGCGTCGAAAATGGTCTTGTAGATCGCATTGCGATTCGTGCCCAGCCGGTGAACCAGGGCGTCCAGCGGGATCCCGTCGACAACGATCGCCACGAAGACCCGCCGCTGGTGCTCGGTGAACTCCTCCTCGACGATGCGCCGGAACTCGGCCAACAGATCCGCCGAATGCGCCGCCTCGTGCGGATCCATGCCGAAGCGGTCCGGCAGCGACTCCCATTGCGCCGCGTCCAGCCGCACGTCCGAGGTCTGCCAGAAATGCCGGCCGATCTTTCCGGATACCTCGAAGATCGCGAACTTGTAGGCCCACGTGCTGAACCGGCTGTCGCCACGGAAGCTGTGCAACTTGCCGAGGACGGACACGAGGGCGTCGTCGGCCGCCTGGTGCGCGAGGTCCTCCAACTCCGGCCCGGTGATGCGCAGCCGCGGTGCACGCCGCGACACCTCGCGCCGAGCCGCCCGCAGCAGCAATTCGTGCAGGCGGGCGATCGCCTGATCACGCTCGCCGGAGACATCGTCCAGGCCGCGCAACCACTCCGCCGAGTCGGCATCCAGCACCCGGCCGGACGGACCGACGAACGGGGCAGACGTCACGATCCGATGATAGGTCCGTCCCGACCGGTAAGACGCACACCCCGGGTCGGCACCAACCCAGCGACCGAGTTGACGTCGACACACCGAAAGAGGACCTGTCCATGAGTACCCGAGTCAGATTCGCCGCCGCGGGCGCCGCCGCGCTGGCCGCCGCCGGATTGTTCGCCGCCGCGCCCGCCACCGCGGCGACAGCGCACGCCCGCCCCGCGGTTCATGCCGTGTTCGTCCAGACGGACAACCCGCACGCAAATGCCGTGGTCGCCTATCGCAGCGGCGCGAACGGTCGGCTGGTCAAGGCCGGCACGTACCGCACCGGCGGTCTCGGCGGAGTCCTGGACGGTTCCGTCGTCGACCACCTCGCCTCGCAGGGCAGCCTCGCCCTCGACACCGCGAACCAGCGGCTCTACGCGGTGAACGCCGGCAGCAACACGATCACCGTGTTCGCGGTCGACGGCACGCACCTGCGCCGGTTGCAGACACTGCACTCGGGCGGAAGCTTCCCGGTGAGCATCGCCGTGCACGGCTCGCTGGTGTACGTGCTGAACGCGCGCAACGGCGGCAGCGTGCAGGGCTTCCTGCGCGAGCACGGCCGGCTGCACCGCATCCCGGTCTGGCGTCGCACCCTCGGCCTCGACGCGCACGCCACCCCGGAGTTCGTGACGACGCCCGGGCAGGTTGCCTTCAGCCCGGACGGCTCCCGGCTGGTGGTCACGACGAAGGCGAACGGCAACGCGATCGACGTGTTCCAGGTGGACGGTAGCCGCGGCCTGTCAGCCCGTCCGGTCGTGACGACGGATGCCGGCAAGGTCCCGTTCGCGGTCACCTTCACGTCCGCGAACCAGTTGGTCGTAGCCGAGGCCGGCGACAACGCGGTGGCCGCCTACCGGCTGACCCGCTCGGGCGCCGCCAAGCTGGTCGCGCGCTCGGCCACCGGGCAGGCCGCCACCTGCTGGATCGTCGGGGTCGGCCGCCACGTCTACCTGTCCAACGCCGCCAGCGCCACGCTGTCGTCGTACTTCATCCCGGCGACCGGCTCGCCCCGCAGTGAGGGCACCACTTCGACGGATGCCGGCACGGTGGACGCGGCCATCCCGGCGGGACGTCGCTACCTGTACGCACAGGCGGGCGCCAAGGGCATCGTCGACGAGTACTACATCGGCCAGCACGGCGCACTGAAGCGCATCGGCCGGGTCAGCGTGCCCGGTGCCGCCGGTGGCGAGGGAATCGTCGCGGACTGATCCGCGGCCCAAGGCGGGCCGGCGCGACGCAAGTGGACTGCATCGCGCCGGCCCGCGCACCGAACCAAACACGGCGCCGGCTGGCCGACAGGGGTGACGCAGTCGGTGGCCGCGTGAATAATCGGGGGTGTGAGGCCGCAGGGGCATGAGAACGTGGCGACCGTTCTGGTCGAACCGTCGGTGCTGCGCGACTTCGAGCTCGACCTGATGGCCAACGACTTCCGGGTGTGGGCCGTGCATCAGGTGCCGACCTTCCCGGACGCCCCGCGGCTGGCGTTCCAGATCCGCCGTTCGCTGATCGACTACAGCAACGGGCGCTGGGCCGACGCGGCCGACTGGACGCTGGTGTGGATCACGTTCGGCGAGAGCTGGCTGAACGGCGACGAGCCGATCCCGTGGCCCGCACACGCCGCACTGTGGGACAAGCTCGCCGAATACGGCGATCGCCTGCGCTACAACCTCGGTCTCGGCGGGGTGCCGCGGCTGAGCGTCCCGCACGAGGCGAGCTAGCCGCACGTGCGGGCACTGCGCAACACGCTGCTGCGCGGCGCGGCCGGTGCGCTGCTGCTGCTAATCGCCCAGGCCACGCACGCGGCCCCGTCCGCAGCGCCCGCGTCCACGGTGCGGTCCACTCCCCTTCCGCCGCCGGGCGCACGGTTCAGTTACCAGCTCGGCGGCGCCTACCGTCCGCCGGCCGGCGTGCGGATCGTCGACCGTGACCGGCACGACGCGCCGGCCCGCGGCCACTACAACATCTGTTACCTGAACGCCTTCCAGGCGCAGCCGGACGAGCTGCGCTGGTGGCGTCGGCACCACCCCGGCCTGCTGCTGCGCCGCCACGGGCACCTGGTCGTGGATGCCGACTGGGGCGAGGCCCTGCTGGACGTCGGAACCGCTGCCCGCCGCCGTGCCGTGGCCCGCGTCGAGTTCGGCTGGATCGACGGCTGCGCCCGGCACGGCTTCCAGGCGATCGAGGCGGACAACCTCGACTCGTACACGCGCTCGCACCACCTGCTCAGCGCCGCCGACGCGCTGGCGTTCGCGCGGCTGCTGATAGGCCGCGCGCACCGTGACGGGCTGGCGATCGCGCAGAAGAACGCGGCGGAGCTGTCCTCCGCGGCACACCGCAGCGGCTTCGACTTCGCCGTCGCAGAGGAGTGCCAGGTATATCGCGAGTGCGGCTCGTACACGCGGGTGTACGGGCGCGAGGTCATCGAGATCGAGTACACCGACGAGCCGGCCGCCGCGTTCGCCCAGGCCTGTCGCCGACGCGGCCGGTCGATCTCGATCACCCGCCGGGATCGCGACCTGCTGCCGGCGGGGTCGACGGGGCATGTCGAGCAGTGGTGCCCCGCGGGCTAGCGGCGTGCCCTCAGCGGTCCAGCGCGTCGCGCAGTCGGGCGAGCGCTTCGTCGTCGCAATCGACGTTCGGGCTGATGCGCAACAGGGGTCCGCGCATCTCCAGGGGCGCACGCCCTACCTGCGACGCCGTGGTCAGGATCGCGTGCCGCTCCAGCAGCCGGGCGCGCGTCGCGGCGACGTCCACGCCCGCCGCCGGCATGAGCGCGGTGATCGCGCCGCCGGCCCTGTCGGCGTCCACCACCGTCCACTCGCGCAGGCCGGCCAGCGCCGCGCGGGTGGACCGACCCACCTCGGCCAGCCGCTCCGTCACGGCACGCGGACCGAGCGCCAGGTATTCGCGCACCGCGGTGCAGAGCCCGACCCGGCCGGCGAGGTTCGCCTCGTGCGAGTCCAGCCAGTGCATGACGGGACGGTCGGCGGCAACCAGGACCGGCCGCTCGATCCGCAGCCGGCCCCACCACGGTTCGGCGACACCGAGCAACCCGACGCCGCGCGGCCCGGCCAGCCACTTGCGGCCGGTCGCGTAGACGGCGTCAGCCCCCGCCGCGGTGTCGACGTGCCCGAGTGCCTGTGCGGCGTCCACCCACAGCGGCACGCCGGCAGCGCGGCACAGCGCGAGGGCGGCTGCGATCGGCTGGATCAGCGCGCGGTGCGACGCGACCTGGGTCAGGTGCACGAGCGCGGGCGGGGACGTCTGCAGGGTGCGAGCGAGCGCGTCCAGATCGATCCGGCCATCGGACCGGGTCGCGAGCTCGACCGGCTCCAGGCCGTGCCAGCGCATCACCTGCAGGTTGGGCCCCCACTCGCTGGCGGCGACGCCGACGCGGGCTCCCTCGGGCAGCGGCCAGGCACGCAGCAGCACCTCCAGACCGATGGTCGCGCTCTCCGTGAACGCCAGGCCGTCGGCGGGCAGCCCCACCAGCCCGGCCAGGTCGGCGCGCCCCTCGGCGATCACCCCGGCGGCCTCGCCCTCGGCGATGTACGCCCCGGACTGCGCCTCCCGGTCCAGGTGGTCGGCCACCGCACGGCGCACCGCGACCGACATCCGCCCGGCCGCGGCGGTGTCCAGGTGCAGCACGTTCGGGTTCGGCCGACGGTCCGCCCACTGCCGCCAGACGGAGGCCAGCTCGCTCACGACGCCAGCCGGGCCAGCGTCAGCCCGAAGTCGCCGGCCGGGTCCGTCCAGAACTCGTCCGTCTCCAGTCCCGCGGCGCGCAGCTCGGCCGCGACGCCGCCGGGACGGAACTTCGCGGAGATCTCCGTGTGCAGCGTCTCGCCGGCCGCGAACTCGACGGTGAGGTCGAGATCCGCAACGGTGACGGTCAGCGCGCGGGTCGCGCGCAACCGCATCTCGATCCACTCCTCGCGCTCGTTCCACAGCGCCACGTGCTCGAATGCGTCGAGGTCGAAGTCCGCGTGCAACTCGCGGTTCACCACCGCCAGCACGTTCCGGTTGAACTGCGCGGTCACGCCCGCACTGTCGTCGTACGCGCGCAGCAACCGCGCGACGTCCTTCACCAGGTCGGTACCGAGCAAGAAGGTGTCCGCCGGCCCCATCGTCGCGGCTACAGCGGACAGGAACCTGGCGCGGGCGCGCGGCGCGAGGTTGCCGATAGTGGAGCCGAGGAACGCGATCAGGCGCGCCTCGCCACCCGGCAGTTCGCCGACGTGCTGCTCGAAGTCGCCCACCACCGGCTCTACCCGCAGGCCGGGGTACTCGCTGCCGATCGCCGCCGCAGCATGTTCGAGCACGGCGGGGTCGACGTCGAACGGGACGAAGCGTTCCAGGTTGCCGGCCGAGGTGAGCGCACGCAGCAGCAGCCGTGTCTTCTCGGACGTGCCGCTGCCGAGTTCGACGAGCGTGCGGGCAGCCGAGCGCTTCGCGATGTCGTCGGCGTGGGCTGTGAGGATCGCGGTCTCGGCACGCGTCGGGTAGTACTCCGGCAGCCGGGTGATCTCGTCGAACAGTTCGCTGCCGCGCGCGTCGTAGAAGTACTTCGGCGGCAGCGATTTAGCCGTCGCCGTGAGCCCCGCGAACACGTCGGCGCGCAGCGCAGCGCGGTAGGAATCCGGCGCCAGGTTCAGGCGCAGGTCGGGAACCACTGTGTCAATCCTCCAGACTGCTGATGGTGATGCGGCCACCGGTCACCTCGACGAGCGAGCGGTCCGGCACGTCGGTCCAGCGCGGGTCGTCGTCGGTCGGTTCGCTGGCGACCAGCACGCCGTCGTCGGTCCGGAGCACGCTGAGCGTGTCGCCCCAGGCGGTCGCGAGCAGCCGCGCGCCGTCGGTGGCGAGCAGGTTCAGCCGCGCACCCGGGTCGCGTGCACCGACCTCGCGGACGATCTTGCCGAGGTGATCGGCACCGCTCTCGAACACGTACGCGGCGAGCACGGCCGAGTCGCACACCGATTCGGCGCGCAGTTGGGGCCCGAGCACCGCGCAGTCGACGACCCCGTTGTGCGAGAGCAGCCAGCGCCCGTCCGTGAACGGCGCGGTGGACGTCTCGTCGATGGGCATGCCGACCGTGGCCGAGCGCACCGCCGCGAGCACGCACGCTGACGAGATCACGGGCGCGAGCGAGGCGAAGGACGTGTCGCTCCACAGCGGACGGTCCGAGCGCCAGCGTGCCGGCTCGCCCCGCCCGTCCGCGTAGAAGCCCACGCCCCAACCGTCCGCGTTGATCGTGCCGTGTCGCTGCCGCCGCGGCCGGTACGACTGCACGAGCAGCGCGTGTTCGCCGTCCAGGACGAGCGAGGCGAGCGTGCGCGGCGCACCCAGCCAGGCGAGATGCCGGCACATCACGCGGCTCCTGTGCCCGGCGCGTCCCACGCGAGGCGGACGCCGGTGAAGATCTGCCGCCGGACCGGGTGGTCCCAGTTGCGGAACGACGGCCGGATCGCCGACATCGCGGTGGCCCAGGACCCGCCGCGCAGCACCTTGTAGTCGCCGCCGAAGAACGGCTCGCTGTAGCGGCGGTAGATCATCGGGGTGAAACCGGGCCACGGCCGGAAGTCCGAGGACGTCCACTCCCACACGTCGCCGATCAGCTGTTCGGCGCCGTACGCGGACGCTCCCGCGGGGTAGGCGCCTGCGGCGGCCGGGCGCAGCGCGCCGCCGCCGAGGTTGGCCAGCGCCGGGCCGGGATCGGCCGAGCCCCAGGGCCAGCGGTTGCGACTATTCGTCGCGGGGTCCCACGCGCACGCCTTCTCCCACTCGATCTCGGTCGGCAACCTCGCGCCGGACCAGGCGGCGAACGCCTCTGCCTCGAAGTAGTCGACGTGCTGGACGGGCTCGTCCGGGGGAACGTCCTCCTCGACGCCGAACCGGATGCGGGTTCCCCCGGCCGTCCAGAACTTCGGCCGCTCGATGCCGTCCTCGAGCCGGTGCAGCCAGCCACGCGGCGACCACCAGCGCGGCTCGCGGTACCCGCCGTCGGCGATGAACTGTTGCCACTGCGCGTTCGTGACCGGAGTGCGCCCGAGCCAGAACGGCGCGACGTGGACGGTGTGGGCCGGCCGCTCGTTGTCCAGCGAGAACGGCTCGCTCGTGCCGTCGACGCCGAGCACGAACTCGCCGCCCGGCACGAAGACCCGGTCGCTGTCCAGCGCGCGGCCGCGGGGTAACGGCCGAGCGCTCAGGACCGGCGGGCCGGCGCGCAGTTGCAGCGTCGCCAGCATGGTCTCGTCGTGCTGCTCCTCGTGCTGCGCCACCATGCCGGCGGTGAACAGGTCGTCATCGGGCGTGCGTTCGATCAGGTCCAGCACCCGCCCGCGCACCTCGTGCACGAACGCGCGCGCGTCGACCGGCGGCAACAGCGGCAGCGCCGGACGTTCGGCGCGCGGGTGCTCGAACGCGTCGTACAGGGCGTCGACGGACGCGGGCAGCATGCCGGGCCGGTCCGGGTTGCCCGCGCGCAGCAACCACAGCTCCTCCTGCTGGCCGATGTGCGCGAGGTCCCACACGAGCGGGCTCATCAGCACGTCGTGCTGTGCGGTCAGGGTGGCCTCATCGAGATCGGTGAGCACCTCGGTGCGCCGCCGCGCCCGGTCCAGATCACGGACCACGTCCTCACGCATGGGCCAGCTCCGCGAACGTGTCCAGCGGGCCGACCTCGGCGATGCGCTCGGCGACCAGATCGCCGGGGCTGCGGCCGACCGCGACGAGGTCGGCAAGGTCCTCGACGGCAGTGCGCAGCTGATCCGGGACATGGGCTGCCGCGATCTCGGTGCACCGGCGCGCGGCAGCCGCGAGCCGCTGATCGCGCAACCCGTCCCGCGCGGCTTCGGCCCACAGCTGCCCGGCGGGCGCGACCGCGTCGCGGGCCGCGTCCGCCGCTGCCGGATTGTCCAGGAGCACGGTCGCGACCGCGGCGATCGCCGGCCACCAGCGGGGTGGGCACACGTCGAAGTAGCGCAGCTCCAGGTAGCCACGCAGCCGGACGGGCGGGAACAGCGTGCTCATATGGTCGGCGAGGTCGCGGGCCGTCGGCAGCCGGTCGTCCAGCCGGACGCGGCCGCTCGCCCAGTCCGCGAACGGCACGCGGGACAGCACCGGACGCGCGCCCTGATCGTCCGCGTAGAACATCACGGGGGCGGCAAGGGCGTAGCGCGCCCACTCCTCGACCGGGTCGGCGCTAGGCCGCGGGTTATCACGCAACCTGCTCCACGCGAGTTCGCGCGCGGACGCGTACCCCGTGTCGCGCCCGGACAGCCAGCGCGAGCACGCCGAGATCGCGCACAGCGTCGGGCCGAGCTGCTGGGCGAGCGCCACCCGGTCGGCCCAGCCGTCCGCCGGCCCCGCCTCGAGGTTCACCTGCAGGGCAGCGGTCGCGCACATCATCGTCGCGCCCGCGTCGCCCGCGCCGACGGCCGTGAAATGCTCCGCCATCGCGACGTAGCGCGGCCGCGGGTTGACGCGGTGCCTCGGGCGGACGGGATCGGCCCCGAGCCAAGCCACCCCGGCGCCGTGCTCGGCGAGCGCGAGACGCACGCGCTGGGCGTCCGACCGCAGCGTCTCGACCGCTGCCACGATCCCGTCAGCCGGCGGCCCAGACAGTTCCACCTGCCCGCCCGGCTCGAAGGTCACCGTGCTGCGCCCGGCCGCGGATCGGATCACCGGCGTGAGCTCGGCGATCGCGTCCCAGCCGGGCCGGGCGCCCGGTGCCGCGAAGTCGACGAGCTGGCCTTCCAACTCCAGCCCGACGGGCCCGATGAAGCCGGGGCGCAACGCCGAGTCATGAATCAGCGCCTCGGCCGCACGGACGGTGATCGGTTCACAGGTGGCGGCGGTACGGGTGGTCATGGTTAACCCCCTCCAGGTCCGGACCGGCAGAAGCTCTGCCGCGGGTCGGTGCGGGGGCGACCAAACACTCCAGCCGTCCTCGAACACCATGGTGCGCAATCGGGACGGGTCGGCGCAACCGACTTGAATTGCTGAGGGTTCAGGACGAAGCGGCGAAGTCCAGGTCGGCCGTCTTGACCACCCCGGCGGTGCGCCCGGGGGCCTCGTGGTACTGCCAGTACAGGTTCGTGTGCGCGATCACCTGCTCCGGCGGCGGCGCACCCCACTGCGTCATGTCCTCGGTCGTGTGGGCGTCGCTGACCAGCAGCGCGTCGTAACCGCGCACGATGGCACCGTGCAGCGTCGAGCGGATGCACTCGTCGGTCTGCGCACCGGTCACGACGAGGCGGCCCGCGCCGAGCTCGGCCAGCACGCTCTCCAGCGACGTCTCCTCGAACGAGTCGGGGTACTTCTTGTGCACGCGCGACTCGGCGCCGTCGGGCTTGAGCTCCGCGACGATCTGCCAGCGCTCGCTGTCCAGCGGCAGGTTCTCGGCGGAGTGCTGGACCCACACCACGGGCACGCCCGCCTGCCGCGCCTTGTCCACGACGGTCGCGATGTTGCCGACCACGGTGTCGCGTTCGTAGTCGTCGGCGACGACGCCGGTCTGGACGTCGATGACGAGCAAGGCGGTGTTCGGTCGGTCCTGCAGCGTGGTCATGGACGTGCTCCTAGCTGACTTCGGCGGGGTATTCAGCGGGCGTTTCGATCACGGTAGAGCCGTCCGCCGACAACGGTCCGCGGGAAGTTCGGCACTGACCGGCGAGCGACACGCCGACACGACATGTGCCTCCCACGCGCAGTCAGACCCCCTACATATGGTGTGCGACAGCTGGTTCGGCATCCCCGCCAGGGACGCCGAGGCAAGAGGGAACCCGGTGCGCCTCGCAACGCTCGCGCGGCCGAACGCGGCAAGTCCGGGACTGCCCCGCAGCGGTGAGTGGGAACGACAGCCGTCAACGAGCACTGGACCCGATCAGTCCGGGAAGCGACGGCCAGTAGGTGGCCGGACGTCCGCGTCCGGCCAGTGCCCGCGAGTCCGAAGACCTGCCAGCTCACCTGCGTCCCGTCCCGGGACAGGTGTCTGAATCGAGCTCGCGAGGAGAGAGCGACGATGATGCACGTACGCAAGCGCAACGGTGACAGCGAACCGGTCGACGTCAACAAGATCGTCCGAGCGGTCGAGCGGTGGACGGACGGGCTGGCCGACGTCGACCCGCTGCGGATCGCGACCAGGACGATCAGCGGCCTCTACGACGGCGCCACCACCGCCGAACTGGATCGGCTGTCGATCCAGACGTCCGCCGAACTGATCGGCGAGGAGCCGCAGTACTCCCAGCTGGCCGCGCGGCTGCTGGCCGGCTACATCGACAAGGAGGTCCGCAACCAGGGAGTCGCCTCGTTCTCGCAGGCGATCGGGCTCGGCCACGCCGAGGGACTGATCGGCGACGAGACCGCGAAGTTCGTCAAGGACAATGCGCGCAAGCTCGACTTCGCGATCGACGAGTCCGCCGACCGTCGGTTCGAGTACTTCGGGCTGCGCACGGTGTACGACCGGTACCTGTTGCGGCACCCCACGTCGCGACTGGTGATCGAGACTCCGCAGTACTTCCTGCTGCGCGTGGCCTGCGGGCTGTCCAGCACACCGGGCGAGGCGATCGGCTTCTACCGGCTGCTGTCCTCGCTCGCGTACCTGCCGTCGTCCCCGACGCTGTTCAACTCCGGAACGCGGCACACCCAGATGTCCTCGTGCTATCTCGTCGACAGCCCGCGCGACGAGCTCGACTCGATCTACTCGCGCTACGCGCAGGTGGCGCGGCTGTCGAAGTTCGCCGGCGGAATCGGCATCGCGTTCTCGCGGGTTCGTTCGCGCGGCGCTCTGATCCGCGGCACGAACGGGCAGTCGAACGGGATCGTGCCGTGGCTGCGGATCCTCGACTCGTCCGTCGCCGCGGTGAACCAGGGCGGCCGGCGCAAGGGCGCGGCGTGCGTGTACCTCGAGCCGTGGCACCCGGACGTCGAGGAGTTCCTCGAGCTGCGCGACAACACCGGTGACGAGGCAAGGCGTACTCACAACCTGAACCTGGCCAACTGGATCCCGGACGAGTTCATGCGCCGCGTCGAGGCCGACGAGCTGTGGTCGCTCATCGATCCGGACCAGGTTCCCGAGCTGTCTGACCTCTGGGGCGAACAGTTCGACCGCGCCTACCGGCAGGCCGAGGCGGACGGACGATTCGTCCGGCAGGTCAAGGCGCGCGAGCTGTACCGGCGGATGATGCGCACCCTCGCGCAGACCGGGCAGGGCTGGATGGTGTTCAAGGACAGCTCGAACGCCAAGTGCAACCAGACCGCCCGCGCCGGCAACGTGGTGCACCTGTCGAACCTGTGCACCGAGATCATCGAGGTCAACTCGGACAGCGAGACCGCGGTCTGCAACCTGGGCTCGATCAACCTCGCGCGCCACGTGACCGCCGACGGCGTCGACTGGTCGAAGCTGCGCGACACCGTGCGCACCGCGGTGCCGTTCCTGGACCGCGTGATCGACATCAACTACTACCCGAGCACCGAGGCGGCCGCGTCCAACCCGCGGTGGCGTCCGGTGGGCCTGGGCGTGATGGGGCTGCAGGACGTGTTCTTTGCGCTGCGACTGCCGTTCGACTCGGCCGAGGCCCGCGAGCTGTCCACCAGCATCGCCGAAGAGATCTACCTGACGGCGCTGGAGGTTTCGGCGGATCTGGCTGCCGAAGCGGGTCCACACCCGGCCTTCGACGAGACGCGCGCGGCGGACGGGATCTTGCAGCCCGAGCTCTGGAACAGCACGCCGACGCAGGCCGAGCGCTGGACGGCGCTGCGCGAGAAGGTCGCCGCGACCGGGTTGCGCAACTCGTTGCTGATCGCGATCGCGCCGACGTCGACGATCGCGTCCATCGCCGGCTGTTACGAGTGCATCGAGCCGCAGGTGTCGAACCTGTTCAAGCGCGAGACGCTGTCGGGCGAGTTCCTGCAGGTCAACAGTGCGCTGGTCCGCGAGCTCAAGTCCCTGGGTGTGTGGACGCCCGAGGTCCGCGACGCGATCAAGCGCGCCGACGGATCCGTCCAGGGCATCGAGGCACTGCCGGCGGAGACGCGGACGCTGTTCCGTACCGCGTGGGAACTGCCACAGCGCGCGTTGATCGACCTGGCCGCGGCACGCGCTCCGTACATCGACCAGTCGCAGTCGCTGAACCTGTTCATGCAGTCACCGTCCATCGGCAAGCTCTCGTCGATGTACGCGTACGCGTGGAAGTCCGGGCTCAAGTCGACCTACTACCTGCGCTCGCGACCGGCGACGCGTATCCAGCAGGCAACCGTTGCGGTCGCCGCGCCGTCCGCAGAGACGGTTGCAGCGAGCGAGGCCGAGGCGATCGCCTGCTCACTGGAGAACCCGGAAGCTTGCGAGGCCTGCCAGTGACGACCACCGAACGACGTCTGCTGCTCGACCCGGGCATGGAGCTCACGCTGCGGCCGATGCGGTACCCGCACTTCTACGACCGCTTCCGCGACGCGATCAAGAACACCTGGACGGTGGAGGAGGTGGACCTGCAGGCCGACCTGGCCGACTTGGCGCGGCTGACCCCGGCCGAGCAGCACCTCGTCTCGCGGCTGGTGGCGTTCTTCGCGACTGGCGACACGATCGTCGCGAACAACCTGGTGCTGAACCTGTACCAGCACGTCAATTCGCCCGAGGGCCGGCTGTACCTGTCGAGGCAGCTGTTCGAGGAGGCCGTGCACGTCCAGTTCTATCTGACCCTGCTCGACACCTACGTTCCGGACGAGGACGAGCGGTTCGCCGCGTTCGCAGCGGTGGAGAACATCCCGTCGATCAAACGCAAGGCTGACTTCTGCTTCCGCTGGATCGATTCGGTGTTCGAGCTGCGCCGGCTGTCCTCGGCGGACGACCGGCGCCAGTTCCTGCTCAACCTGATCTGCTTCGCCGCGTGCATCGAGGGACTGTTCTTCTACGGCGCGTTCGCGTACGTGTACTTCCTGCGTTCGCGCGGGTTGCTGCACGGTCTCGCGTCGGGAACGAACTGGGTGTTCCGCGACGAGTCGATGCACATGGCGTTCGCGTTCGACGTCGTCGAGACCGTGCGGCGCGAGGAGCCCGAGCTGTTCGACGACCAGCTGCGGGCGCAGGTGCGGGACATGATCGCCGAGGCCGTCGAGTGCGAGGTGCAGTTCGCCGAGGACCTGCTCGACCAGGGCGTCTCCGGCATGTCGATCGCGGACATGCGCGAATACCTGCAGCACGTCGCCGACCGGCGCCTGGCCCAGCTCGGCATCGAACCGCTGTACGACTCGGGGAATCCGTTCACGTTCATGGAGCTGCAGGACGTGCAGGAACTGTCCAACTTCTTCGAGCGGCGGGTGTCCGCCTACCAGTTGGGGGTGACCGGGACGGTCAGCTTCGACGACGACTTCTGATCCTCGCAGGCCGCGCGCGTGGGCCTTCCCGCCGGCGACAGTTGGCCGGAATCCGGCGCGCGCGGCTTGCGCTACCGGCGGACGTGTCGCTGTTGGTCACGTCCGTTTGCAGCGACGGCGGATGCTCTCGTTGTGCGCAGCGTCGCCCTGCCGCCTTACGTGGCGCTGTTGGTCACGTTCGTTTGCAGCGACGGCGGACGCCTTCCTGCTCATGCTGCTTGCGTTGCCGGCGTTCCGTTCCAGCCCGTCCCTTTCCCGTGATCGACAGCAGGTTGTGGCTGCCCCAGCGTCCGGAACCCGCTGTTGATCATGGGGACTTCCGTCGCCAGCATGCGATGCTGTTCGATTTGTGAAGTGGTCGTTGGATTTGCCGAATCCGTGGTCATATATAGCAAAACGCTTGCTTCTGTCCGACGTGTGTACTAATATCGGATGCATGTCGGGGGACATCATCGAGGCCGAACCGCTGGCCCTGCTCGCGGAGCTGGACGGGGTTCTCGACAAGCTGCGCGCCGCCGACCTGACTGTGTTGTCCGGTCCGGAGTTGCTGGAGTTCACCCGCGGCTGGGAACGGTTCGCCCGCCGTGGGGTGACGGTGCAGCACGGCGCGGTGGCGGAGTTGGATTCCCAGCGGGCTGCTGCCGATACCGGGCACGCCAGCACCGCGGCG
The DNA here is from genome assembly GCA_035765515.1 of Jatrophihabitantaceae bacterium. Classification (GTDB taxonomy): domain Bacteria; phylum Actinomycetota; class Actinomycetes; order Mycobacteriales; family Jatrophihabitantaceae; genus DASRSS01. The sequence continues at coordinate 61,571 of DASTXN010000155.1, forward strand.
TTGTTGACCGCTCTGTTGCGGCTCGATCCCGGGCAGGCGCGGCGGTGGGTGCGGGACGCGGCCGAGTTCGGTGCGCGCCGCGGACTGTCCGGTGAGCCGCTACCACCGGTGCTGCCGCAGACCGCCGACGCGCTGGTGGATGGGTCGATCGGGATCGAGCACGCCCGGGCGATCAGCGACCTGTTCGACCACATCCCCGGCCGAGACGCCGAGACCGAACAGAGCATCGAGGCCGCCGCCCTCCAGGCTGCCGCCGTCTGCGGGCCCCACGAACTGCGCAAGTGGTGCGTGCAGGCCGAAGCACGACTGAATCAGGACGGCACCGAACCCCGCGAGCAGGTCCAACAGCGGCTGCGCGGGCTCAACCTGATCGACCAACCCGACGGCAGCGCCAAACTCTCCGGACGGCTCACCCCGTTCGCCGCCGCCACGCTCCGCGCCGTCCTCGGACCCCTCTCGGCCCCCGCACCCGCCGAGGACGGTGCCCGCGACGAACGCACCGCCAGCCAGCGCCGCCACGACGGCCTGGCCGAGGCCTGCACCCGCCTCCTGCGTTCGGGCACCCTGCCCGACTCCGGCGGCGCCGAGACCACCATCTTGGTCACCATCGACTACCGCGACCTCCTGGCCCGCTACTGGAACACCATCGGCAATGCGGGCAGCGCCAGTGCGAACACGGGCGCTGCCAGCAGCGACACGGCGAGCGACAGCGGCACCGCCGGGACCGACGCCGCGGGCGGTGCGACCCGGGGCAGCCGGCGGGCACCGGTCAGCACCAGCGCCGCCGGCTACGGCGTCACCTCCTACGGAACACTGATCCCGGTCGACGAACTACTCAGACGGGCGTCGGACGCGAAGATCATCCCGGTCGTGTTGAACGACGCCGGTGGGGTCATGGCCTACGGGCGAAGCCGACGACTCGCCTCCCCAGCCCAACGAAGAGCCCTCGCCGCTCGGGATGGGGGCTGCGTGCGACCGGGCTGTACCGTGCCCGCGGACTGGTGTGAGGTGAACCATGTCGACCGTTGGGAACACGGCGGCACCACCGACATCGGCAAGATGGCACTGGTCTGCACCCACAACCACGACGACCTCGAACGCGGCGCCCGCATCGTCATGATCAACGGCCGCGCGCACTGGATCGAGCCTGCCTGGATCGATCCGTCACAGACCCCGAGGTTGAATACCGCCCACCACCTACCGCGCATCTTCACCGGGGACCTCGGCTCGGCCGCTGAGGGGAAGCAAGGCAGCGATCAATAACCGTGCGGGGACGGAAGGCGACCACCCGCACCGCACCGAGCTGGAAGCCGCCGAAGCCAACGGCACCGCGGGAGGCTGAGGCGACCCACCGCGCATCGCAACCAGCACAAGACAGCTAACCGCACGCGCTAGCGACCGCCGCTGACGACGACCCACGACATCCAGCGAGCGCGGGCGGCTACGCTCTGAGCGTCGCCCATTGACAGGTCGCAGCGTGGCTGCGATAGATATATTAGTGCTATCATAGTGCTGATACACTTCGGCTATGTCTGACGACGCGCTCGACGGCGCCTTCCTGGGACAGCTGCGCGCCAGCCTGGACGCAATGGCCGCGGACGTCGCGCAGACCCTGGTCGAACTCGGACTGACCGACTACCGCCCCCGCTACTCAGCTGTCATCCGCATCGTCGCCACCGACGGCCCGTCCACCATCCGGCACATCACCGAGCGGATGAGAACCACGCACTCGGCCGGGAGCCAGACCGTGTCCGACATGGCAGCGCGCGGTCTGGTGGAGTTGCGGGCCGGTGCGGACGCGCGCCAGCGGGTGGTGCACCTAACGCGCAAGGCGCAGCGGCTGCGTCCGCTGCTCGACGCGGAGTGGGCGGCGACTAGCGCCGCGGTCCGCGAGCTGGGCGCCGAACTCAGCGCTCCCCTGGACGTGATCGCGCGCGAGCTGGGCGAAGCACTGCAGCGGCATACGTTCCACGAGCGCATCGCCGCACATCTGCCCCCTGAAGCTCGTGGCTAGACCGGCACTCCTCGCCGACATCAGACCGCTGCGCGAGTACCCGGACTACCGGCGCCTCTGGTTCGGCTCTGCGCTGTCGGCGATCGGCAGCCAGATGACCACGTTCGCCGTTGCCCTGCAGGTGTTCCGGATCTCTCACTCCTCTGCCGCAGTGGGCGGCGTAGGCCTGTCCGTCGCCGTGCCCGCGATTACGGTCGGACTGTTCGCCGGCGTGCTGGTCGACTCCGTCGATCGCCGCCCGCTCGTACTCATCACGAGCTCGGCGCAGGCGTTGTTGTCGATCGCCTTCGCGATACAGGCCTTCGCGAACGTCGACACGCTCTGGCTGCTGTACCTGCTCAGCTCACTGCAGGGCGGGCTCGGCGCGATCGGAGCGCCCGCGCGCCGGACGTTCATGCCGCGGCTGCTGCCCCGCGAGCTCATGCCTGCAGGCGCTGCCCTGTCGATGATCTCGATGTACGTGGCGATGATCAGCGGACCGGCGCTCGCCGGCGTGATCACGGCCGGCGGCGGGCTGAAGTCGTGCTACCTGGTCGACGCGATCTCCTTCGCCGGCGCGCTGTACAGCGTGTTCCGTCTCCCGCCGATGCGTCCCGAGGGCGAGGTGGTGCGACGCAACCTCGCCGCTATCCGCGACGGCCTGCGCTTCATCGTCGCCAACCGGGCGCTGCGCGGCGCGCTGCTCGCGGACCTCAGCGCGATGGTGCTCGCGATGCCGATCGCGCTGTTTCCCGCGATCAATGCCGAGCGCTTCGGCGGATCACCCACCACGCTCGGCCTGCTCAGCACGGCGCTCGCCGTCGGGGGGCTGACCGGATCCGTCCTGTCCGGACCGGTGAAGCACGTCGTCCACCCCGGACGGGCCATGTTGATCACCGGTGCGATCTGGGGCGCCGCCCTTGCCGGTTTCGGCGCAGTGCACGGACTGTCGCTCACGCTGCTGATGCTCGCGATCGCCGGGGGCGCCGACGTGCTGTCGGTAGTCTTCCGCACGACGATCGTCCAGCTAGCGACTCCGGATTCGATGCGCGGACGGGTCAGCTCGACCGAGATCATCGTCGGTGGCGCGTACCCGCAGGTGGGCAACTTCCGCGCCGGTCTGGTGGCCAATGCGTCCACGCCGAATCTCAGCGCGGTGACCGGCGGCCTCGCTGCCGTGGTCGGCGCCGCTCTGATCGCGCTCTCGCTGCCCCAGTTCGCCCGCTACCGCCACGCCGAAGCGAACGAGCCGGTGATCGAGCGGTAGCGAAGCGGTAATCAGGCAGACGGGTTTGCCTGTTCGATCTGGTCGATCACCCGCTTGAGGCGCGTGACCTCCTCGCGCAACCCGCGCCGACCGGCCTTCGTGAGGCTGACCCACGTGCGGGGTCGCTTGCCCTCATAGCCCTTGGTGATGGTGACCAGCCCGGCGTTCTCCAACGTGGCGAGGTGCTGTGACAGGTTGCCGCCGGTCAGCTCGAGCCTCGTGCGGAGGTACCCGAACTCGACCTGCCTCGCCTCGTGGGCCACGGCGAGGATGCCGAGGCGAACACGCTGATGGACGACGTCATCGAGCCCGTTGACCGGATGGCCGCTCATACCGGACGGCGCCGCGCACGCCGATGCTGCAGCTGCACCAAGGCGAAACCGGCCGAGGCCAGCAACAACACCGCCGCCTCGATCACCAGATGCGGAGCGAACGCCCAGCGTGAGGTTTGGCGGATCGACCATCCGAAGTCGGGGCGTCCGATCGCGATGACGAGGAAGACAAGCGCGACCGCGCCGAGCACGACACTTCTGTCGACGGCCGCCAGTACCAGTAGCGCGAGGCCGATCGCGCACGCGGGAGCGATGAGGCGGTACAGATCCGGTCCCTGGAGGTGCCATCCCGCGAAGTCGTAGCCGCCCGAGAGCACACGGTGCGACGCCCAGATCGAGGCTGCGATGGTGACGCAGGCGAGCACGAGGCCGACGACCACGTACGGGCGCACGCGCGTTCCGACACCGCGGGCACGCGCCAGCCGCAGGTAAAAGAACGCGATCAGCACGTATGCCGCGATGAGTGCGACAGGCCAGTAGACGAACGCCGCGGAGTTGTGCGCGACGCAGACCCGCACTCCGTGCTCCCCCGGCGCGAGGTTCCCCCGGCACACCAGGCCTGCCGCATGACCTGCGCGCGTCACGGGAATTGCGATCAGGGTGATGACGCCGAACACCAGGAGCGGGAACCAGGCGGCCCGCTGTTCGCGGCGCACCTCACGAGCCAGGTCACGGGCGAGCTCCAGCCGTGCCCGCGCGCTCCCCGCGCTCTCAGTCGTCATCTCATAAGGTTTGCACCACAAACCTGATTGCACAACTGTGAGCCGTGGCCCGCGCCCTGAGCAAACCGGACCCCGACCATTAGGCGCTCCTCCGGCTTCCCCGGCCGTATGCGGGCCCGGTCAGAGTTCGATGACGCCGGCGGACTCGACGATCTCGTAGAGCTGGCCGACGTGGCCCGTCCACGGAGCGTCTTGGACGAGCGCCCGGAACCCGTCGTCGTGCGCCGCCTGCCACTGCTGGGCCGAATCCCATTGCACGTAGTTCACGTAGCGGTTCACCGGGCTGTCGCTGATCACCTTGTGCAGGCGCAGACCGCGGAACCCGGGCTTGTCGCGCATATAGAGGCTGGTCGCGCGCCACCGGCGCAGGAACTCATCGTCCAGCTCGGGGGCTGTCCCGAAGCAGTTGATGAACGGAACCACGCCCGCCTCCTGATTGCACACTGGTGTAATGACTGCACAACGGTATAGTCTCCCATCGTGACGCTGTCAACCGGTGCGCAGGACGCGGCGAGCGGTGGCCGGGCGGCCCAGCGGCGCCGGACCCGCCGCGCGATCGTGGACGCAACGACCCGCCTGCTCGAGACGACGACTGCGCCGACGGTGGACGCGATCGCCGCCGAGGCAGAGGTGTCGCGCCGGACCGTCTACCTCTACTTCCCCACCCTCGAGCAGCTGCACCTCGAGGCCATGCAGGGCGCGTTGCTGAACCGCGATGTCGAAGGCGCGCTCGACGCCGCCGCGGTGTCCGGGGATGTTCGCGATCAGGTCGACGCGCTGATCGACGAGCTGATCGCCATGTCGGACGAGTTGATGCCGCTGGGTAGGCGGATCATCCGGCTCACCGCCGAAGCACCGAACGCGGACGAGCCTGCCGAAGGCGCGCCGCGCCGCGGGTACCGGAGCATCGGCTGGATCGAGCACGCCGTCGCCCCGCTGCGCGAGCGCCTCACCGGCGAGCAGTTCGAGCGGCTGGTCTCCGGGCTGGCCATGGTGATCAGCTGGGAAGGCATGATCGTCCTGCGCGACAGCCGGGGTCTGCGCGGCGAGGACGAACGGCGCCTGCTGCGCTGGGCGGCGCGCTCGCTCGTAGACGCGATCCTCGCCGAGGCAAAGAGCTGAACCCGCGCAGACGTGCCGACGGATGCGCGCCCTCGACCGGGGCCCGCGGGTCCGCGCGGCACGGCGCTGACTTTGACTTCGAGTACTTGAAGTTCTTACGGTCAATGGAGTGAGTTCAAGTACCGCGCAGCACAGCTACTCGATCCGCGAGGCGGCCGCGCTGACGGGCCTTCCGGCCAGCACGCTGCGCTACTACGAATCGATAGGCGTCATCGCGCCCGTCGGCCGCGGTGAGAGCAGCCGGCACCGCGTGTACGACGAGCACGACCTGGATCAACTGATGTGGGTTGCCTGCCTGGCCGCCACCGGGATGTCGGTGAGCGACATGCGCGAGTACGTCGCGAACGGGCAGCGGGGGCGCGCCGTCGCAGGCGACCAGATCCGGCTGCTGACCGAGCAGGCGAAGCGACTGGCCGTCGAAGCCGAGCGCATCACGCTGCGCCAGGAATACGTCAATCTCAAGGTCAATTACTGGCGCGCAATCGAAGCAGGCGACGACGACCGCGCCGAACTGCTATCCGCCGAGGCTCAAGCCCTCGCCGGCCGGCTCAAGAAGTGACTACCGAAGGAGAATCGTCAATGCACGTCAACGCCTGGGCAGCTCCGGCTGCCGGCGAGCCGCTGGCCCCGACAACCATCGAGCGCCGCGCGGTCGGTCCGAACGACGTCCTCATCAAGATCGAGTACGCGGGCATCTGCCACTCGGACATCCACACCGTGAACGGCGACTGGGGGCCGCAGCCGTTCCCGGTGGTGCCGGGCCACGAGATCGTCGGCACCGTCGCCGAGATCGGCTCCGCCGTCACCAAGCATCAGGTCGGAGACCGCGTCGGCGTCGGCTGCATGGTCAACTCCTGCGGCGAGTGCGCCAACTGCCGCAACGGAGACGAGCAGTACTGCCTGCAGGGCATGGTCGGCACGTACGCCGGCACCGACCGCGACGGCACGACCACGCAGGGCGGCTACTCGACGCACGTCGTGGTCGACGCCGGCTTCGTCCTCTCCGTGCCGGACGGTCTCGACCCCGCATCGGCTGCGCCCCTACTGTGCGCCGGCATCACCACATACGCCCCGCTGCGTCACTGGGGCGCCGGGCCGGGCAAGAAGGTGGCCGTGGTCGGACTCGGCGGCCTGGGCCACATGGCCGTCAAGATCGGTCACGCCCTCGGCGCCGAGGTCACGGTGCTGTCGCAGTCGCTGAAGAAGCAGGAGGACGGCCTTCGCCTCGGCGCGGACCACTACTACGCCACGTCGGACAGCGGCACGTTCGAACAGCTCGCCGACAGCTTCGACCTCATCATCAACACGGTCAGTGCTCCGATCGACGTCGACGCGTACCTGGGCCTGCTCGCCGTCGACGGCACCCTCGTCAACGTCGGCGCCCCGCCGGAGCCGCTGAGCCTGGACGTCTTCTCGCTCATCGGCGGCCGCCGCTCGTTCGCCGGCTCGATGATCGGCGGTATCGCGCAGACGCAGGAGATGCTCGACTTCTGCGCCGAGCACAACCTCGGTGCCGAGATCGAGATCATCTCGGCCGACCAGGTGAACGAGGCTTACCAGCGGGTGCTGGCCTCCGACGTCCGGTACCGGTTCGTCATCGACGTCAGCACCCTGGCCTGACCGCGGGGTTCACGGCTCCAGGAGCACCAGCGGGATCTCGCGGTCGGTGCGCTTCTGGTAGCCGGCGTAGTTGTGGTGCCTACCGGTGATGACCGGCCACATCCGCGCGCGCTCCTCGGCAGTGGCGACGCGGGCCCGCATCGCGCGTTCCGGCCGACCGATCACGCGCACCCGCACGTCGGGGTTGTCGCACAGGTTGAGGTACCAGGCCGGATGCACGTCGTCACCGCCGCGGGACGCGACGACGACGTAGGCATCACCCTCCTGCAGCGGCGACGTGAGCATGACCGAGCGCGGCTGTCCGCTACGGCGCCCGATGGTGGTCAGCTCGAGGGACGGCATCCCGCTGAAGCTCGCGCCCACCCGGTTGCCGGTCAGCCGGAGCGCAGCGCGATGGACGGCGTTCATCGACCTGAGCATGAGGTCACTGGGCATTGCCGAACAATAGAGCCATCGGCCGGACGGCCGCACGCCTTGGGGCGCGAACGGGTCGTACCGGCGCTGCTGCCCGCATCTGCGCATGTGTCTGCAAGTGTGGCCACTACCCCGCTACCCGCGGCTAGGATTGCGCCTGCACGTCGGCCGGAGAGGAGCAGCGATGGCGAAGCGCCAAGCCCGCGACACCTCTGCGGACGGTGCGGCCTCGCAGCTGCAGGAGGACTTCTCCCCCGACCTGTGGGACCCCGAACGCAGCGAGGTGGTCCGCAACCTGCTGACCTCCGCCGTCCGGTGCTTCGCGGCCAACGGCTACCACGCCACCACCACTCGGGACATCTCCACCGGAGTCGGGCTCAGTCCGGCGGCGTTGTACGTGCACTTCCCGTCCAAGGAACTGGTGCTGTTCGAGATCATCCGCACCGGGCACGAACGCGCGCTCGCCCACATCCAGGCCCCCGAGATCGAGAACGCCGAATCGGCAACCGAGCGGCTGCGGCTGATGGTCTCGCGCTACACCGCCTGGCACGCGCGCCACCACGTCGCCGCCCGCGTCTGCCAGTACGAACTGGCGGCGTTGACACCGGAGCACTACGAGCAGATCACCGCGCTGCGGCACCAGACCAACGAGGTGTTCCGCGACGCCGTCGCCCGCGGCGTGCGCGACGGCAGCTTCGCCGCGATCGACGTCAACCGCGTCGTGCGCGGCATGCTCTCGCTCAGC